>NZ_JAIRBO010000007.1:0-217913 GCF_021151565.1 Halomonas sp. IOP_6
ATGAGTCTGTCGAGATTTATAACGGTCAGCGGCCACACCTAGCGCTGAAATACAAAACGCCCAATGCAGTGCACTGGGCGTTTGAGATGAAATAAGTGTCAATCTATTTTAGGACTAGACAGTCTCTTAACTTAATTTCGACCACTTTTAGACTAGCTGTTTTGACTAGTTGTTTTAACCACTGAAACACGCTTTTTAGACGCAGCATTAGCGCATAGATTGATGCCCAACCAACCAATGTTATATCATAACTAAAATATCTTATTGAGCGGCATAGCAAACGATGGTGTCAATGTGCAGCGACCCAGTGTTATCCGTGCGTGATCTGCGCATCAAAATCGGCCAGCTACAGGTTGTTGATGGACTCTCGTTTGATGTCATGCCCGGCGAGCGTGTTTGCCTCTTGGGCGCTTCTGGCTCAGGCAAATCGTTCACAGCTAAAGCAGTGCTCGGCTTGCTGCCACCCAATGCTAGAACTCAGGGAAGCATACGTATTCAAGGCCAAGAGGCGATTGCAACACCTGCCACACAGCGGCCGAAAAACTCACGGGTGTCGATGGTGTTTCAGGATTCGCTCTCGGCACTTAATCCCTTAGTTTCTATCGGTTCCCAGCTGCGAGAACCCTTTTTGCGCCACCATGGCCTATCGCGCTCTGCCGCGAATGACGCCACAGTGGCACTACTCGCGTCACTGGACCTTCCAGACCCTCAACGGTTAATCAAGCGCACGCCAGCAGAGCTTTCTGGTGGGCAACGCCAACGGGTCTGTATTGCCTTGGCTATGGCTTGTAAAACGTCGCTAATGGTTGCCGATGAACCTACGACTGCGTTGGACGTCGTCACTCAAGCCCAGGTACTGCGCGCCTTACATCAACATACCGACAGCTCAGCATCTGCGCTGCTATTCATTACTCATGATCTACACGCGGCAGCACAGCTATGCCAGCGGGCAGTCATTATTGAACGGGGCATGATGATCGAAAGCGGTGAGTTAGACACCCTAATCACCTCCCCGCAGCACCCATTCACTCAAGCGCTCGTAGCGGCGGCGCATAATGTGCAACCGCCTGAAGTAGTCCCAACTGACTATTTGAAGAGTGCCTAAATGCAGAGCCATCCACTTTTCAAGTGCCAGGAAGCCTTCCTCTCAGCAAACGGGCTCTATAAAAGCGTCTCGTTACCCCGCACTGTTTTTTGGCGGGCGGGTGAACGCAAACAAGTCATGAATAACATCAACCTGACGCTTTATCCGGGTGAACGGGTGGGGCTAGTAGGTTTGTCAGGATCGGGGAAAACGACATTACTGCGCTCGCTGTTAGCGATTGAAGCGCCCGATACTGGTTCGATTACTTGTCTGCATAAAACGGTACGTCCCGCCTCCACGGCCAAGCTTAGATGGTACCGTCGGGCTGTTCAGTATATTCCCCAAGACCCCGGCGCCTCCCTTGATCCTCGCATGAGTGTTCGAGCGCTAGTGGCCGAGCCATTAATAAGGCTGAACGTTGATTGCGCCCCGGGAGAACGTGCCAGAGAAGCGCTGGAGCTAGTTGGCTTGGATGCACGTTCTTTGAACCGATTGCCTCATGAGCTTTCCGGCGGCCAGGCTCAACGGGTCGCCATTGCCCGTGCGATTGCTACGCGTCCACGCTTTTTGCTCGCCGATGAGCCACTGAGCGGCCTAGATCTACCGGTGCGCGCGCAGGTGATTAGTGTGCTGAAAAAGCTATGCGATGAAAGCGGCACAGGGCTATTGATGGTGTCCCATGATTTATCGGTGGTCACCCAATTGTGCCAACGCACGCTGGTCATGGATGACGGCAAAATAGTTGAAGACCGTTCAACGGCAGCGCTTTGGCGCACACCCCATCACCCGACTACGCGCTCGCTAATCAATGCCGTTGCGCAACTACCTACTTGTGCGCATCCAAACTGCAATGCAGCTGAGTTAGAAGCACTTTAATAACGTATCTGTGACTTTTTTATTTTTTCTACGCATTTTTCCTGCCCGTCACTTCAACCGGAGTTGTTACGATGTTACCCCGTCCGCTGCGCCTTTCCCTGCCCATTGCCCTTGCCGCCCCGTTACTGCTTGCCGGTTGTTTTGATGAACAGCGTGACACCACACCTTCAGAGGCTGGTGAACGAATCAGCCTAGCGATGCTGCAGCCACCTCGCTCGGGATTAACGCCACTTTCCGATGATGCTTTCAAACTGTCGCGCTGGAGCACGGCGGAAACGCTCATTCGGTTGGATGCCAGCAGCGACCCACTGCCCTTTCTAGCCACCGAGTGGGAGCAACTCGATGGCCATACATGGCGGTTTGTGATTCGCGATGGAGTCACCTTTCATGATGGCACGACACTGACAGTTAGCGACGTAGTGAACGCTCTCACTGCGGCCACCCAGGCCGCCCCGAAACCACGCATTTTAGATGGCGTGAACATGGCCATCGAAGCCGATGGTGATAATGCGGTGATTGTGCGCACCGATACCAATGACCCGCTGATTCCCAATCGCCTTTCAAGCCCCCAGCTAGCGATTTTAGCCGCCAGCGCCTATGGCGAGGATGGCCGGGTTAACCCCATCAAAGCAGGTACCGGCCCGTTCGTATTAACAGAGATCAACAG
This sequence comes from Halomonas sp. IOP_6, assembly GCF_021151565.1. Classification (NCBI taxonomy): domain Bacteria; kingdom Pseudomonadati; phylum Pseudomonadota; class Gammaproteobacteria; order Oceanospirillales; family Halomonadaceae; genus Halomonas; species Halomonas sp. IOP_6. The sequence goes on from NZ_JAIRBO010000007.1 coordinate 2,628, forward strand.
TACTAGCAGCGCACATCTAGACCGCTTTGATGACTACTGGGGCGAGCCCGCCAAAGTGGCCGGTATTGATGCTGATTATGTCCCCGACGGCACCGCTCGGGCGGCAGCCTTAAGAACCGGTGTGGCCGATGTGGTTGAAGCGATTCCGGTGTCTCAGGTGGCGCTGCTTGACCCTGAGTTAGTCCACGAAGTGCCCATGCCACGCACCAATACGCTTTACCTGAATACCGAATCAGGCCCAATGACCGACCCCGGCCTGCGCGCAGCCGTTCGTGAAGCAATAAACCGCTCCGCTATTGTAAATACCGTTTACGAAGGGCGCGCGGATATCGCTGAAGGGTTACTCGGCCCGGCACTAGCGTGGGCAAGCGACTACCGCACCCCGCTTGAAGATCGCACTGCACCCACCGAGCCAAACGGCACTGACATCACCCTGGCGACTTTTACTGACCGCGCCGAGTTGCCCGAAGTGGCTGTACTGCTTGAACAGCAGCTGACCCGTGCGGGCTTTAACGTGAACCAAGAAGTGCGTGAGTACGCGCATATAGAAGCAGACGCCTTAGCCGGTGAGTTTGACGCCTTTATTCTTTCGCGTGCCACCGTCCTCGATTCAGGCGACCCGGTGGCCTATATGTTCAGCGACTTCGCTTGTGCGGGCTCTTTCAACATCGCCCAGCTATGTGACCCCGCCGTCGATGAAGCGTTAGCCAATGCCGCCATGCTGCCCACCGGAAATGAGCGTCGTCAGGCAATTAGCGAGGCGGAAGCGGCTATTTTACGCACCGATGCGGCTATTCCGATGCTCCACGAGCGCGTTATTCAGGGCGAGTCGGCGCGGGTCTCTAACGCCGAGCGTGACCCCCGCGAACGTGCGCTGATCACTGAACAGACAACCATCGACGCCGACAGTGACTCCTAAGGGTACGCCACGCATGACAACCGCAATACCGCTGCGCCTATGGCGCAGCTTGCGTATCACGCCCTTTATTCCGCTGCTCTCACGTTTGGTTACACTAGCCAGCGTGGTGGTGCTGGTGGGACTACTGCCGTGGTTATCCGGCCGGGACCCTGCACTGAGCATTTTGCGGGCACGCTCTGCCGAGCAGGAAGCCACCCCCGAAGCCTTAGCAGCCATTCGTGCTCAGTTAGGCTTGGATCTTGGCCCCTTCGAGAAGCTACAGAGCTGGCTGGTGGGCCTGCTGCATGGCGATGCAGGCAATTCCTGGATCTCCGGCGCACCCGTGCTACCGGGTATGTTAAAAAGCGCCCAGGTATCACTTACGCTAATGACCTTTGGCATGCTGGTAGCGGTGGTTACCACTACGCTGATCTGCATCCCCGTGGTACGGCGTGGTTTGCGAGGTCAGGTCAGCCGCTCTTCCGGCGCGATTGGCGCAGCATTGACGGCCCTGCCTGAGTTTCTACTCGCCTCACTACTCCTAGTGGTGTTTGCGGCATGGCTAAACTGGCTACCGCCTTACGGTTGGCGAGGTTTTAGTTATGCCCTATTGCCCGCCTTTGCGCTTGGCCTTCCGGCAGGCGGTCTGTTGGGCCGCTTGTTTAGCGATGGCCTTGCGGCCACCTTCAGCGAGCGCTGGGTCGCTACCTGGAACGTAGCAGGCTTTTCACGCTGCCGAATTGTCATGGCCGCACTACGACGCACCTTGCCCAGCCTGATGCCTCAGGTCGGCATGGTGATGGTGGGGCTGACGGGAGGAGCCATTGCCGTCGAACAGGTATTCTCTATTCCAGGCCTGGGTCGAGCAACGCTTGGCGCAGCATCGGCCCAGGACCTTCCCGCGCTACAAACCGGCATTCTGATTCTGCTGATTATCGCCATTATATTAGGCAGCTTGGCCAATATTGGTCGCGTGCTGTTACTGGGCCGTGCTTTTCAGCTTGGGGCTCTGCCCGTGGCGCATAGCGAACAAAATATCCAACGTAGGGCATGGGTCGTGCCCGCCATCGCGATGCTGCTGCTCTTTGTGCTAATCGTAGCGGGGATGGGGCGTGACCCGTTTAGCTCCGCGTTTATGCGCTTAGAGTCACCAAGCTTTGCGTTACCATTAGGCGCCGACGGCACTGGGCGCGATATTTTGGCGCGAGTAGCTCACGGAGCGCTGTCCACCATGGGCATGGCAACGGTCGTCGTATTCTTTTCGCTAGTCATAGGGCTACTGATTGGACTAGCCCCCAAGCTAGCCACTGGCCCTATTGAAATCACCAAGGCAACGCCACCCACCATTGCGGGGTTGATTGTCGCGGGGCTAATAGGGCCAAGTGCTAGCGGCGCGATCATTGCGGTAACAGCCGTCGCTTGGGCTCCGCTTGCAGCGCACACAGCGGCACTGGTGGCGGAAGTGAAAGCCCAGCCCCACGTTCGCATTACGCCGATGCTAGGCGTGGGGCATTTACGCTTAATGAGCCGCTACATCTTGCCGGCGGTGCTTGGCCCCGTGTTTCGCCACGCCATGCTGCGCCTACCCGGCGTGGCGCTGGCCTTGGCGGCACTTGGCTTTCTCGGCCTGGGCCCCCGCCCGCCTTCGCCGGAGTGGGGGCTGATCCTTGCCGAAGGCATGCCCTATATTGAGCGAGCCCCCTGGGCAGTGCTGATTCCGGCGCTAGCACTGATTTTGCTATCGGTACTGGCGGTGTCACTTTCAAGTATTGTGGGCTTGCGCAAGCTACCTCGCTAAGATCATCAAGCGCAAAAATAGAAGACGTAAACAGCCCCAAACAAAACGGGCAGCCATTTGGCTGCCCGTTTTGCTTTAATCCAGTTAAGCGGTGTTACTCTTCGTCAGTCGCCAACTGCATATGTTTTTGCAGGTAGTTCTGGATACCCACTTTATCGATCAGACCAAGCTGCGTTTCGATATGGTCGATATGGCTTTCTTCATCGGCAAGCAGGTCGCGCAGTAGATCACGAGTCACGTAATCTTTAACGCTTTCACAATAGGTAATCGCTTCGATGTAGTCGTTGCGGCCGTCATGCTCGATTTTCAAATCACTTTCGAGCATTTCTTTTACATTTTCGCCGATATGCAGCTTACCTAGATCTTGAAGATTAGGAATGCCTTCAAGGAACAAAATACGCTCAATTAGCTTATCGGCGTGCTGCATCTCCTCAATGGACTCATCGTATTCCCACTTGGCAAGCTCTTTAAAGCCCCAGTCTTTGTACATTTTGGCATGCAAAAAATACTGGTTGATGGCTACCAGTTCATTGCCGAGGGCGATATTGAGATGCTGAATAATCTTGGGATCACCTTTCATGACGTCACCTTTCTTAGTGTGCGATTACGCTAACTAGAGAGTATAGGCCATAAATAGGCTTACTCCCAACGATGCTGGGAGTATATAGAAAATGACTAAAAACTCAAAAAAATCATATATTTGCTAACGATAAATTTAACAATAGTGATTCGCGTCACACAGCGTAAGCGAGACTCATATCCGCTTCGCAACGAGCCTCCTGAACCGCTTCGCGGGTTAGCGATTTAGCAAAACAAGCGCATTTTCCGCACTGGGTTCCGCAACCTGTGGCCTCGCGTACTTCTCGCCAGCTGCGCGCTCCATCGCTAACGTGCTGGCGAATCTGATGGTCGGTTACTCCCTTGCACACGCAAACGTACATGGCAACACCTCATAAAGATCATGAGATGAATGTAAATGATTCGCATACATCTTTTCAAGTAGAAATGGATGCTTTTTGGTATCCATTCATCTTAATAAAAATGAGCCATATGATAACGCCTTGTCATAGCAATATTTTTAGCAAAACAGGCGGTAAAATTATTTTTTCGGTAGCACCACGGTTTGCGTATTCGAGGCGATATCTGGCCAACTTCTGCGCTGCCGATCAAACAAAACCCACCAGTAACCAATGCCAAACGCGGCCAGGGACAGCCAGGCAGTCACACAGCGAATTAGGCTTTGCTTAAGAGTAATCGCATGACCATCGGTGGTTTGCACCCGCAGCCGCCACGCCTGCATCCCTAACGTCATGCCACCACGCCGCCACGAGTAGATAAAGAATAGCGTGACAAAGAACAGCAACATCAGCCTAAGGCTCCAGATATCAAACGGAGTTGTGCCTATCTCGTCAGCCTGCTGCCCCAACACAAAGCGAAAAAAAGCCAGATGAGCTACTGTCACCATGATCCAAATGGCTGTGACCAAAAATCCGTCGTACAGCATCGCGCCTAAACGGCGGCTTAACCCAGCAGGCCAGACGCTATCTAATTGGGTAAAGCGCCGGGGGCTCGTCACCTTGCTCGTCACTATGCTCATCCTCATTCACGTGTCGCCGCCGCAACTAGCCGTTGCGGTGTAAGAAATAAATACCTACCGCCGCACAGGCAAGAGTTGGCACCAACACCGCCCACACAGGCGAAAAACCAAAAATGGTTGATGCAGGTGCCAGCAAGTCTTGTACATACTTAAATACAAGGCCGGTCACCACGCCATAAAACACTCGCGTACCTGCGGCCACCGTGCGCAATGGGCCAAACACAAAGGAAGCGGCGATTAATACCAGTGACCCCATCGTTAGCGGCATCAGCACCTTTTGCCAGAAATAGAGCAGCGGTTGGTCAGCTTGGAGGTTTTGGCTTTGCAAAAAGTTGGCGTACGCCCACAGCTCACTAGGCGCTTGGCTCTCGATATCACGCAGCAAACGTTCCAATTGGGTGGGCGTTAACGCTGTATCCCAACCCGCGTGTTGCTGATACTCCGACTCTGTATGGTCATCAAAAATACGCGTAGTGGTAACATCTTCCAGCTGCCATGCCCCCTCTTCCCAATGCGCACGATTCGCATGGGTAGCCTCAATTAGCCGACGCTCATCAAAACGATAGCGTGTTAAATCCAGCACCACGTTATCCGCACGAATAGCGCCAAAGCGATACACGCTTTCTCCTTCAAACTGCCAACCACTTCGGCTAGTTAGCAGTGCCCCTTCCCCCTGGCGCTGCTCTAAACGCCATGCCTCGGCAAATTGCTCCGTACGGGGAGATACAAATTCGGCGACCAGCAGTACCACCACGACCACTAATAGCACCGGCTTCATGACACCCCAGACAATCCGCGCAAGCGATCGGCCAGCGGCACGCATGACGGTTAACTCGTTGCTGGATGCCATGCTCCCCATGCCAATCAGCGCGCCAATCAACACCGCCACCGGAGCGTATTGATAGAATCGCCAAGGCAGACGCATGCCCAGATAAATCAACACATCTAACGCGGTATAGTTACCTTGGGTGTCGCCTAAATCACCGATATAGGCGATGGTGATGTCCAAGCCAAGCAGGACGAACTGGACGACAATGATGGCCGCCAACACATTGCGGGCAATATAACGATCAAGACGATCAGCAAGCATGAATTAGCCCCTTCATTAGCGCATTCCTTTACGTTGCGAGTGCCATAGCAGCAGGCAGCCAAGCGCCAAGAACAGCCCGTGTACCGGCCAAACCCCCAGCGCAACTTCCAGCACGCCCTTACCGACCGCATCCACCGCGGCCAATAGCAGGCTTAAATAAGCGACGTAAAGAAAAACGGCAGGCAGTAGTTTGGCAAACCGCCCCTGACGAGGGTTTACTCTGGAAAGCGGCTGGGCTAGTAATGCCAAGACAAACACCATTAGCGGCAACCCCGCTCGCCACTGAAATTGCGCTTGGGCACGAGGACTGGGGTCGTTCCAAAGTTCAGTCGTGGTCGCGTACTCTAATGAATCCAGCTCTTGTCGATTCCGACTCAAGCCCAGGCGCAATGTGTAGCGCTCAAACGTTAACCGTTCGGCAGCTTGTTTACCTGGCGTTACACCATAGCGCTCGCCATCCTCCAGTACTAGAAAACGGCTGCCGGTTTCCAAACTGGTTTCTTGATAACCAGAACCTGCCCGGGTCACGTAGCTATGAGTCTTTTCCGCCCCAGCTACGGGCTGCTCATGAACCAGCACCTCCTGCATTTCAGTGCCATCGCTGCTGAAATCGCTGATGTAAGCGGTACGCCCTCCACCGAAATCCTGGAAACGCCCAGGTGCCAGTACTGACACATCCAATCGACTGCGCTGCTCTTCAAGCGCGGCCTCAGTTTGTAACGCGCCCGCAGGTGTTAGCCACAAACTACAAAGCCCCACCAGCACTGCCACGACCGAAGCAGGCAACAGCGTTACTCGCAACAGCCGCATAGGGCTCATACCACAAGCCACCATCACGGTAATTTCACTATTCATATAAAGCTGACCATAGGCCAGCAATATCCCCAGGAAAAAAGATAGCGGTAGAATCAGTTCCATAAATCCAGGCAGGTGAAAAACCATTAGGCTGCCTAAGATAGTGACCGGAATGTCGCCCTCTGCCGCATCAGAGAAATAGCGAATAAAACGGCTGCCCATGATGACCAGCAGCAAAATTCCAGCCACCGCTGACATCGTCAGTAATACTTCGCGAGTTAAGTACCGAAATAAAATCAACGCACTCTCCGGCTAGTAGCGCAGGTTGCAATGCAATGCGCCCATGGCTTGGGTACACTAATCAAACTGCTATCAAAAATTTGTTATCAAAAACCGATTATCAAAACCTAAGTAACGGGGCATTATCCCGAATCACTCGATGCTTGTCTTGTTGGAGACGTCATGGAATTTTCCGTTCAGACCGCGAACCCAGCCAAAGCCGAAACGGCTTGCCTCGTTTTGCCTGTCTTTAAAGGTAGCGACTTATTGCCCGCCGTCGCCAAATTAGATGACGCGAGCGAGAGGCTAATTGGCCAGTTGCTTGACCGTGGCGACTTTGATGCCTCGCTGGGCAATGTGCAGCTTGTCCCCTTTGCGCCGGGCTTAGGCGCCGAACGTTTATTGCTCGTTGGCTTGGGCGAACGTGCCAAATGCCAGGAAGCGGCGTTTATTAAAGCCTTAGACGCCGCCATGGCAGCGTTGACCAAACTGCCCATTGATGAAGCTAGTGCTACGTTTACAGACGTTCCTCTAGAAGATCGCGACACTGCTTGGAAAGCTCGTAAAACACTCGAAGCAGCTCAACGCGCTATTTATCGCTTTGACCAGTTCAAATCATCTCCCGCAAAAGCCCCCAGCCTGGCCAAGCTGAACCTGATTGTCAGCGATGCCGACGAAGCACCAATGGCCAAACAAGGGGCAACACTGGGCACTGCCATTGGCCAGGGTATCAACCTCACCCGCACCTTGGGTAACTTGCCGGGCAACGTCTGTACACCGCGCTATTTAGCCGAACAAGCCGAGCAGTTGGGCCGCGATTCCCAAGGCGCCCTCGAGGTTGAAATTTTAGATGAAGAGGCGCTGGAAGCGCTGGGTGCTGGTTCACTGCTTTCTGTTGGGCGCGGTAGTCAAGAACCAACACGCCTGATCGTGATGAAATACCAGGGGGCGGAAGATTCTGAAGAAGCGCCCCATGTGCTAGTGGGCAAAGGCATTACCTTCGATACCGGCGGTATTTCGTTGAAGCCCGGCGAAGGCATGGATGAAATGAAGTTCGACATGGGCGGTGCGGCGAGCGTATTCGGCACCGTAAAAGCAGTGCTCGCCATTAAGCCCAAGCTAAATGTGGTGTTTATTGTTGCTGCTGCTGAAAACATGCCTGACGGTGCGGCCACCAAACCCGGCGACATTATCAAAACCCTGAAAGGATTGACGGTTGAAGTGCTCAACACCGATGCCGAAGGCCGCTTGGTGCTGTGCGATGCGCTTACCTACGCAGAGCGTTTCACCCCGGCCAGCGTGGTTGATATTGCCACCCTGACCGGTGCTGTCATTATTGGCCTTGGCCACCACGCAACGGGCCTGCTTTCCAACGATGATGACCTGGCACTTGACCTGCTGGACGCTGGCGAAGCGGCTTGGGATCGTGCTTGGCATCTGCCGCTATGGGATGAATATCAGGAACAGCTAGATTCCAATTTTGCCGACTTGGCCAATATTGGTGGCCGCCCGGCAGGCACCATTACGGCAGCCTGTTTCCTATCGCGCTTTGCCAATCACTTCCCCTGGGCGCACCTGGATATTGCCGGTACCGCCTGGCACTCCGGCAAACAAAAAGGCGCTACCGGCCGCCCGGTTGGGCTGCTAACCCAGTACTTGCTTGATCGTGAGGCCGATGCACAAGTAGAAAATAGCGATGGTTAACATCACAATCAGACGATCAACGGTTGCCTTTCGTTGACGTAAACGTTACATCTAAGGGCATTAGCGTGCGTGCTGCTTTCAGGGCGCACGCTACACCATATAAACACTAACACTTGCCCTTCGGGGCCAGGCTATAGCGGAGAGAATACGCCGTGCCCACAGCTTCAGATACCCAACATGAATCACATTTTGAAATACTGCCGTCCAACCAACCGATGGCCGATGAGATTCGTGACAACATTCTGCAGAATCCAGGTTTTGGCAAGCATTTCACTGACCATATGGCCCACGTCCGCTGGACAGTCGACGCTGACTGGCACGGCCATCAAGTGCGTCCCTATGGTCCGTTAACCCTCGACCCAGCGGCCTCGGTGCTGCACTACGGTCAGGAGATTTTCGAAGGCATTAAAGCGTATCGCCATGCCGATGGCTCTATCTGGACGTTCCGCCCAGAGAAAAACGCCGAGCGTTTTCGCCGCAGCGCCCGCCGATTAGCGTTGCCGGAGCTTTCCGATGAAGATTTCATCGGTTCACTGAAAGCGTTGCTGTCCCAAGACCACACCTGGGTACCTACACCTTCCAGCGATGCCGACGAGTGCAGCCTCTACCTGCGTCCATTCATGATCGCTTCCGAAGCCTTCCTAGGCGTACGTCCTGCCCATGAAGTGGATTACTACGTGATCGCCTCACCGGCGGCGGCTTACTTCAAAGGCGGCATTGAGCCGGTGTCTATCTGGCTCTCTTCCCACTACAAGCGCGCAGCCCCTGGCGGCACCGGCTTTGCCAAGTGCGGCGGTAACTACGCAGCCTCTCTGGCAGCCCAGAAAGAAGCCGCCGCGAATGGCTGCAGCCAGGTAGCGTTCTTAGACGCCGCTGAAAACAAGTGGATTGAAGAGCTGGGCGGTATGAACCTGTTCTTCGTTTATAAAGATGGTCGCTTAGTGACACCCCGTCTCACCGACACCATCCTTGAAGGCGTTACCCGCAACTCAGTGCTTACCCTGGCAAAAGATGCGGGCCTAACACCGGAAGAGCGTCCCATCAGCATCGATGAATGGCGCGAAGGCGCTGCGTCTGGCGAGATTACCGAAGTGTTCGCCTGCGGCACAGCAGCGGTAATTACCCCAGTCGGCGAACTGGTCACTGAAAACGAGCGTATTCGTTTACAAGGCGATGGCAACAACGAAATTGCCAAGCGCATCCGTAAAACACTGCTTGATCTGCAATATGGCCGCAGTGAAGATAAATACGGCTGGCTCACCCGGTTGGTATAGATCAGTTGGTATAAAGCAACTGGTATAACCTAGCTCCCTACCGCCGCTAGCCGCGGTGGTAGGGACGGGTTTTGAAAAAAGCGGGAACCGCTGGAGCCTTTAATGGCACGTATCGATTTTTATATTCTTCCCGACACTACCCTGGAAGCGCGTCTGCAGTTTGCTTGCAAGCTAGCCGAAACTATTCACCGCAAAGGCTATCGGTTGCACCTGCACTGCGAAGATAAAGCCCTGGCCGAACAGGCCGACGAGGCCCTTTGGCAGTTCCGTGAAGATGCCTACCTCCCCCACGCATTGGAAGACAGCGATATGGCCGCCAGCGTGCCGATAACGCTAGGCTGGCAGCAACTCCCGGTGCCAACGCAAGAAACCGCTCTACTGAACTTGCACCCCGACATTCCCGACGGCGTGGAGCGCTACGCCCGCATTGCCGAAATTATCAATCAGCACCAACAAGTACTGGTCGCCAAACGTGCCTGCTGGCAACGCTATAAAGAAATGGGTCATGAAGTGGTGCCGCATAAGTTGGGGTAATCTTTCTACCATCTGGCCACTGATGCATAACCACTTACACTAGCGCCATACATAACAACAACTCAGCGGAAGAGTCACTCAATGCGCTTTCCCACTCGGCTTGCATCCATCCAATCTTCCCATGCTTTTTTAGCGCGCGCCCCGTTGGCGGTGATTGTCATTGCCCAGCTGTTTGGAACATCGCTCTGGTTCAGTGTTAACGGCGTTGGGCTGGCGCTTCAACAGGCTGTTGGCTTGAGTGAAAGCGACCTGGGGCTGCTCACCATTGCAGTGCAAGCAGGTTTTATTACCGGCACGCTGTTAATTGCCACCACCGGCCTTGCCGACCGCGTACGCGCCAGCCACTTGTTCGCTATCTCTGCGGTAGCAGGCGCGCTGATTAACGCCGCGTTTATTGGTGTCGCCGAGAGCGTCAGCTTAGCGGTAGCAGCACGCTTTTTGGTCGGGCTGTGTCTTGCCGGTATTTATCCGCTCGGTATGAAATTGGTGGTGAGCTGGACACCCAACAACGCAGGCTCGGCGCTGGGCTGGTTGGTCGGCATGCTGACACTGGGCATTGCCTCGCCCCACTTATTGCGCGGGCTAACGCTGCACTTGCCATGGCAATGGCCACTGTTGCTGTCCTCTGCCCTGGCACTGCTCGCCGCACTGATGATTTTTAAACTAGGCGTGGGTTCACACCTGCCTGCCACAGCCAGCGGCGGACGCCCCTGGGCAGGACTGGCTGCCTTCAGGCAAAAGAACTTTCGCGCCGCGGCGCTGGGCTACTTTGGTCACTGCTGGGAGCTATACGCCCTATGGGCGCTGGTGCCTTTTTTAGTTGCTAGAGAGCTGGAACGCCTAAGCGCAGCGCCGGGCCTTCAGCCATGGCTCAGCTTTGCGGTGATTGCGTTGGGCTTACCTGGCTGCGTTTGGGCTGGCCGCTGGAGCCGCCGAGTGGGCAGTGCGCGAGTGGCCGTTGTGGCGCTAGCGACCTCCGGCACGCTTTGTTTGCTCTATCCACTCTTAGGTGGCACTTCACCCTGGCTACTGCTAACCCTGTTAGGGATTTGGGGTATTAGCGTAATTGCCGATTCCGCGCAGTTTTCCGCGCTGGCGTCAGCCGCCGCCCCACCTGAGCGCCTCGGTGCAGCACTTGCCATGATGAATGCTATTGGCTTTGGCCTAACGATTCCTTCTATCGCTCTAGTCACTGCCCTATGGGCCAGCCAAGGTCCCTGGGTGATCTGGTGGCTCCTGCCTGGCCCAGTGCTTGGATTAATCGCCATGCGTGGGCTCTCTTCAAGTAAATGATTAACGCGTGTTCTTGGTAAGGTGGCCGCCCTAACACCGACACCACAAAGGTTTTCCTATGGCCCACACTGCCCACTGGGTGCCGCTTAACGTTAAGCACCACGGCGGTTTGATGTGGCAACGTTTTACTGCCTACCACTTTGCTCAGCACATTACCCAGGCAAGCCTAGCAGAGGGTGAATTACGTCATGCGGCCGCCAGCTTTCCTATTGGGTTTACCCAAACAGCATCAGGCTGGCAGGCCGTCGCACTACTGGGGCTGCGCGATGAGCAAAATCTCATCGTCGATAGCCAAGGGCGCTGGCGCGCGGCGTATGTGCCCGCCGCCCTGCGAAGCCACCCCTTCGGGCTGCATGCTGAATATCCTGAAAAGCTATGCATCGACCAACATTCACCCTTTGTGGTGGCGCGCCTGGATGCCGAGCCTTTCTTTAACCAACACGGCGAGCTAGCCAGCTTCCCCCAACAAGTACTGGCTTTTCTCCAGCAGCGGGAAGCAGGTTGCCAGCGAGTTGCACAGCAGCTTGATGCATTGGCCAATGCCAAGCTGCTCACGCCTTGGCAGCCAGAAAGCTATCAAGGCAGCGCGCCGCTATATCAAATTGATGAGCCCGCTTGGAAGGCGCTATCCGCTGAACAAATGGGGCTTTTCTGGCAATTGGGTGCCGTTCCTTTAGTGTACGCTCAGCTCATATCCCAACGGCAGCTTGGCGTACTTCGCAGCCTCCTTCAGCGGCCGACAACATCGCCGCCAGAAGCAAACGCTTCCCGCCCCCTTTCCGAGTGGCAAGAAGCGTTTAGCAGCGAAGAACGCTATCAATGGCCGGATCCCTCTTAATTGGGTGCCAAGCACCGACGTTATTCAGGAACGTGAATGTCTTTTAATGTTGATACGCGGCCACGCAAACGGCTATTACTAAGCAGCGTGGCCGCTGCGTTTTTGCTGGCAAGTCCATTACTGGCCGCTCAAACGGCGCTTGATGAACCGCTTCCTGAGGCTGCGCCACTGCCCGCCTCATCGCTGGAAGGCCCGGCATTTTCGCCGGAACTAACGCAACTATTAACGCGCTTTCGCTGGCAAACGGGTCAGCCAATGGAAGCCACCCCTGCGCTAGGTGCGCTACGCCAAAAAATCCAACAGGCGCTAGAGCAACAGCCTCGAATTCTGGCACAACGCTCGCGTGAGCGTGAGTCGGTGCTGCAAATTGACGAAGTGCGCGCCGTGCGTCGCCCTCAGGTAAACGCTGGGCTTGAGTACCGTAACGACTTGCAGCGCACTGAATCACTGCCCGACCGCGGCTCACGTGTTGACGCGGTCATTACGCTCAGCCAGCTGTTGGTAGATTTTGGCGCCAGCGGCGAACGCATCCGCGCGGCCGACCTTAGCGCTGAAGCGGCTTACTGGCAGTCCCACGCCAGTGTCGAAGAAGAAGTCCTCTACGCCTTGAATGCCTACTTGGATGTTGCCCGTGTTAGCGCTCAGCGCCAGCTAGCTGAGCACAATCTGCAGCAGCATCAGCGCATTTTTGAAGACGTTCAACTTCGCCGCGAGGCAGGCGCCGGTTCGCGAGCCGATGTACTGCGTGCCCAGAGCCGCTTAAGCGACGCCAACTCGCGGCTAATCTCTTTAGAAGGTGAGTTAGCCAGGGCGATTAACGTCTACCAAGAAGCGTTCTTTACCCAGCCCGACGAGCTGGCCTTGCCCCAAGGCGGGGCGCTACTAAGCGAGACCAGCGCCGACCAACTGCTGGATAACGCCCTTGCACGTAACGCCTCGCTGCGTAGCCAAACCCTGGCCAGCGAGGCCAGCGAAGCCGACGCTCAAGCTACCCGTAACGCCCGCTTGCCTAGCCTGAGCGTAGCCGTGGAAGGTCGTCAATTCGATGTGAATGAGTTCAACGAATCGGATAATGACGTGGCGCTGCTATTTAATCTTGATTACACGCCCTATAGCGGCGGCGCGACCTCATCGCGCATTGCCCAAGCGGTTGAACGTCAGCAGCAGAGCCAATTTGAACGCCAAGCCTTGCATCGCGAGCTGGAGCGGGAAGTGCGCTCTGCCTATACCGACACGCGCACCCGCCTAGCGGAGCTTGAAGCGCAAACCGCCACGCTTGCCGCTGAAGAAGAAGCGCTACTGGCCTACCGCGATCAGTTCGCCGTAGGAAGAAGCAGCATTAACGATTTGTTGGACGCCCAGCGGGATCTGTTCCAAACCGCGCTAGAGCTGATTAATCGCCGTGTGCGCTGGGAGCAAGCTAGCTTTCAACAGCTCGCGGTAACCGGGCAGCTACTCGATGTGATGGAGATTTACCTTGAACGCCGCTAATCCCCACACGGATGCCCTTGAGCAATGCCTGACCTTTGTGGCGGCTCGGCTTGAGCTGCCGGTCTCAGAAGCTGCTATACGCGCCCAACGGGTAGGCGCAAACACCCCGCTCACCCCCGACGGCTTTATTGATGCTGCCGAGCGTCACGGCATGGTCGCGGCGCTGGGTGAACATGCGCTGGCAACGCTAGGTAACTCGCTGCTGCCAGCGGTCGCGCTGCTAAAAAACGGGCGCGCCGTGGTGATCATTGAGCGCATTGATGATGAGCGTTTTGCGCTGTTCGATCCGGCATTAGGCAAACAGCCGGTCGAAACCGCGTTAAGTGCCCTTCAAGCAGAGTACATCGGCCATCTGATTGCAGTGCGTGCCCGCTACCGGCCGGTAACGCTGAATAGCGAGCCAGCCATACAAGGCGGCCACTGGTTTTGGAGCGCACTCTCGTCTAATCGTTGGGTGTACACCCAAGTGGTGATTGCCGCTGCGCTAACCAACTTCCTTGGGCTAGCCACCTCACTGTTTATTATGGTGGTTTACGACCGCGTATTGCCCAACGAGGCCATTGAATCGCTCGTCGCGCTAACCGTGGGTGTGAGCATCGCATTGCTGTTTGATTTTGCGGTAAAAACGTTGCGCCAACTGTTTATTGAACGGGCGGGACAAGAAGCTGACCTGCGCATGGGCAGGCGCATTTTTGACCATGTGCTCAACCTACAAATGAGTGCCAAGCGGGGCTCTACCGGTGGGTTTGCCAATACCCTGCGAGAATTTGAGTCGCTGCGCGATTTCTTCGCCTCAGCATCGCTGGTAGCCCTCGTCGATTTGCCGTTTATTTTCCTGTTTATCGGCGTGATTTATCTGATTGGGGGCCCACTCTTTATGGTGCCGCTGATTGCCGTGCCGTTGGTACTGCTGATTGGCCTGGCGGTGCAGCCATTTCTTAAACGCCTTTCCGGCCAAGCCTTTGAAGAGAGCCGTTCCAAGCAGGGCGTGCTGATTGAAGCGGTAGCCGGGCTGGAAACCATTAAAGCCAGTGGCGCTGCGCCAATGATTCGTCAGCGCTGGGAAGAGAGCGTTCAGCAGCAATCTAACGTGGGTCGTAAAGGCCGTGCTATTCAACAGTTTGCTCTTAATGCCACCGCGTTCGCCCAGCAGGCCGCTCAGGTGAGTATTGTGGTGTATGGGGTGTTTTTAGTCGGCGACGGAGTGATTTCCATGGGCGCAATGATTGCCTGTGTGATTCTCACCGGACGGGCACTCGCGCCGCTGGCGCAGCTGGCTCAAACCATGACCCGCATTAACCAAGCCCGCACCTCTTACCGTGCGCTCGACCAACTAATGAATATGCCTTCCGAGCGCCCCGCTGGCCGTCACTACTTAAGCCGCTCTTCTCTGGAAGGCAAAATCAGCCTGCAAGATGTGAGCTTCCGCTACCCAGAGCAAACCACTGCGGCACTGGCCAATATCAACCTGACCATCGAGCCTGGAGAAAAAGTTGCGCTGTTGGGCCGTGTGGGCTCTGGGAAAAGCACCCTAGCGCGGCTACTGCTCGGCATTTACCCGCCCGAAAAAGGCGCGGTACTGGTAGACGACACCGATATTCGCCAAATTGACCCTGCGGATTTACGTCACAATATTGGTAGCGTGTTGCAGGAAGCGTGGCTGTTTTCTGGCACCGTTCGCCAGAATATTGCGATTGGTGCCCACCACCCTACCGATGAACAAATTCTCCAGGCCGCCAAACTGGCCGGTGCCCACGACTTTATCGCTCGCCACCCCCAGGGCTACGACATGCCTATTGGTGAGCGCGGCGAAGGGCTTTCCGGTGGCCAGCGACAACTTATCTGCCTTGCCCGCGCGCTGCTGGGTGCCCCGCCGATGCTACTGATGGATGAGCCGACCAGCGCAATGGATATTCAAACCGAAAAAGAGGTGATCTCACGGCTAAAAGCCGCTAGCCAGTCGCAAACTCTGGTCGTCGTAACGCACCGTACCAGCCTACTAGCACTGGTTGATCGGGTGATTATTGTTGATCAAGGGAAGATTATTGCCGATGGCCCCAAGACCCAGGTGATGCGCCCCGTTGAAGCAGCACCTCACCGCGCGCGTGAAGGAGCAGCATTGTGAGCAGCCCGACGTCCCAGCTTGATTTTGAACACTTTGTTCGCCACGGCCGCGCCAAGCGCCCGATTGGCAGCAGCTTACTCCTGCTCACCATTATTGGCTTTTTACTGATTGGCTTCTTGTGGGCTTATCTCACGGAGGTGGACGAAGTGACCCGAGGGCAAGGCAAAGTCGTGCCCTCGCGCAGCCTGCAAGTAGTAGAAAGCCTGGAAGGCGGCGTGGTGACCGAGATTAACGTACGCCGTGGGGATACGGTCGAACAAGGCGACACGCTGATGGTGCTTAGTGGCGGCACGCTGGAAGGTGACTACGAAGAGAGTTTACAGCGCCTGCGTTCGTTACAACTGCGCTTGCAACGCCTGGAAGCCGAAATCAACCAAACGCCGCTGGCACTCGATGATGCACTCAGCCAAGGCGCACCTAGTGTGGCTGCGAGCGAAACCCGTCTGTTTCATGGGCGGCAGTTGGAGCTAAGCGCCGAACTTCAAGTATTAGAACAGCAGGGCTATCAGCGCAGTCAGGAGAAAGCTGAGCTCGAAGCCGCGTTAAGCACCGCCCGTTCCGGCGTACAGCTGGCCGAACGAGAGCTGGCCATCATTCAGCCACTGGCTCAGCGCGGTATTGAACCAGAAACCTCGCTGCTGCGAGTGCGTCAATCACTCAACGAGCTGCGCGGCGAGGTAGCCCGTCAACAAAGTGCCGTTGCCCGCGCTGAATCTTCCATCGCTGAAATTGAAGACCGCAAAGCAGCCGCTCGCAATGCCTTTGAAGCCGATGCACTCACTCAGTTGGCCGAAGCGACCTCACAGGTCGCAGAGCTACAAAAGACGCTTCCCGGCCGAGCAGACCAGGTGGCACGCACCACCATCCGCTCGCCAGTCGCGGGGGTCGTGAATCAAGTGCATATTAGCACCGTAGGTGGCGTAGCAGGCTCCGGTGAGCCGCTGGTAGAAGTCGTTCCTGCCGATGACGCCTTGGTCGTAGAGGCGCATATTCGCCCCTCGGATATCGCCTTCCTCTACCCCGGCCAGCCAGTAAAGGTAAAACTAACGGCCTACGACTTTGCCCGTTACGGCGGCCTGGATGGCGAGCTGGTCACTATTGGCGCCGACGCTGTTCAGATGCCCGAAAGCGGTGAGTTGATGTACCCCGTTGAGGTGCGCACCGACGGCTATCTCTTCGACGCTGACAATGAACCGCTGACCATAATTCCTGGTATGGTGGCGGAAATCGATATTCTCAGCGGTAAGCGCAGCGTATTGGACTATCTCATGGAGCCCGTGGTGAAAGTACGCGACCGCGCCCTACGCGATTAACCGCTGTGCGGTTTCATCAACGCCCCTGACGCCAGGGGGTCGTTCGCGGTATACTTGCCACCATTTTTTTGCAAGCCGTGAGCCGACTCCCCATGGAAAAGACCTACCAACCCGAACAGATCGAAACCCGCTGGTACGAACGCTGGGAAGCCGACAACCGCTTCGCCCCAACAGGCCGCGGTAAGCCGTTTTCGATCATGATTCCGCCGCCTAACGTGACCGGCAGCCTGCACATGGGCCACGCGTTCCAGGACACCATTATGGATACCCTGACGCGCTGGAAACGGATGCAGGGCAACAACACCCTGTGGCAGGTAGGCACCGACCACGCCGGAATCGCCACGCAAATGCTGGTTGAGCGTAAAATTGCCGCGGAAGAAGGCAAAACTCGCCACGACCTGGGCCGCGATGCGTTTATCGACAAGGTATGGGAGTGGAAAGAGGAGTCCGGCGGCCACATCACCCGCCAGTTGCGCCGCATGGGCGCCAGCGTTGATTGGTCCCGCGAGCGCTTCACCATGGATGACGGCTTCTATAAAGCCGTGCAAGAAGTGTTCGTGCGCTTGCACGAAGAAAAGTTGATCTACCGTGGCAAACGCCTGGTGAACTGGGACCCTACCCTGCACACCGCCATTTCCGACCTAGAAGTGGAAAACAAAGATCAGCAGGGCAGCTTCTGGCACTTCCGCTACCCACTAGCCGATGGCGTCAAAACCACCGATGGTAAAGATTATCTGGTCGTGGCAACCACTCGCCCCGAAACCTTACTAGGCGATACGGGTGTCGCGGTTAACCCAGACGATGCTCGCTATGCCTCGTTGGTCGGCAAATTTATCGAATTGCCGCTAGTCGGCCGCCGCATTCCTATCGTTGCCGATGAACACGCCGATATGGAAAAAGGCTCCGGCTGCGTGAAGATCACCCCGGCCCACGACTTCAATGACTACGAAGTCGGCAAGCGCCAGAACCACTTGTTGATCAATGTGTTCACCAAGGATGCCACCATCCTTGAGCGCGCTGAAATCTTCGACCTAAAAGGCACTCCCCAGCCCGACGAAGACGCCAGCCTACCCACCAAGTACGCAGGGTTGGACCGTTTTGAAGCGCGTAAGCAGATTGTTGCCGATATGGACGCCCTGGGCCTTTTGGAACAAGTGGAAGCAGTCAACAACACCCTGCCCTATGGCGACCGTTCTGGCGATGTAATCGAGCCGTTGCTCACTGATCAATGGTTCGTTGCGGTAGAAACGCTAGCCAAACCCGCCATTGAAGCGGTGGAAAACGGCGATATCCAGTTCGTGCCGAAGAACTACGAAAACATGTACTTCGCCTGGATGCGCGACCTGCAAGACTGGTGTATTTCTCGCCAGCTGTGGTGGGGCCACCGCATTCCCGCTTGGTACGACGCGGAAGGCAATGTGTACGTTGCCCGCAGCGAAGAGGAAGCTACCGCGAAATATTTAGAGGAATTGTCAAAAACCAGCGGCAGTCACTCTTTAGCCATAAACTATCTTAAGAACAACAACCTACTAGTTGATGGAAAAGTTACAGAAAAGGGAATAACACAGTTAACCGATACTTTCGGAATTAACAGACTGCACCAAGACGAAGACGTCCTCGACACCTGGTTCAGCTCGGGCCTGTGGACGTTCGGCACGCTAGGCTGGCCGGAAAAAACCCCAGAACTGGAAACCTTCCACCCCTCCAGCGTGCTGGTGACCGGTTTTGACATTATCTTCTTCTGGGTCGCTCGGATGATCATGATGACCCTCAAGTTCACTGGCGAAGTACCGTTCAAAACCGTTTATGTACACGGTTTGGTACGCGACGGTCAGGGTCAGAAAATGTCAAAATCCAAGGGCAATGTGCTGGATCCCATCGACCTGATTGACGGCATCAGCCTGGATGCGCTGCTGGAAAAGCGCACCGGCAATATGATGCAGCCGAAACAGGCCAAAGCCATTGCCAAAGCGACCAAGGACGAGTTTAAAGATGGCATTGAAGCGCACGGCACCGATGCCCTGCGCTTTACGTTCCTTTCCCAGGCAACCACCGGGCGCGATATCAAGTTTGATATGAACCGCCTGGATGGCTACCGCAACTTCTGCAACAAGCTGTGGAACGCTTCACGCTACGTGCTAATGAATGCCGAAGGTGAAGATTGCGGCACAGAGGGTGGCGACGTTGAGCTTTCACTGGCCGACCGCTGGATTATTTCCCAGCTGCAGAAAACCGAAGCCCAGGTCACCAAAGCGATGGACGAGTACCGCTTCGACCACGCCTCCCAAGCGCTGTATGAGTTTGTCTGGAACGAGTACTGTGACTGGTACCTGGAGCTTTCCAAGCCTGTTTTATGGGACGAAAGCGCCAGTACGGAAGCCAAACGTGGTACGCGGCGAACTCTGGTGCGCGTACTGGAAGTGATTCTGCGCCTCGCCCACCCGATGATGCCCTACATCTCAGAAGAGATCTGGCAGCGCGTTGCGCCGCTGGCAGGCACCTTCGTCGGTGATGGCGCGTCGATCATGCTCCAAGCTTGGCCGGAAGCCGACGAAAGCAAAATCGACGAACAGGCCACTCGCGATATCGAATGGCTAAAAGGCGTGATTATCGCGGTGCGTAACATCCGCGCCGAGATGAACATCGCCCCTGGCAAACCGCTGGACGTACTGCTCACCAAAGGCAAGCCGGAAGATGCCCAGCGTCTGGAAAGCAATCGCCACTTCCTCGCCAAGCTGGCCAAGTTGGAAAGCGCCACCTGGCTATCCAACCCAGACGACGCACCGCTCTGCGCAACACAGCTAGTGGGCGATATGGAAGTGCTGGTACCGATGGCGGATCTAATCGATAAAGACGCCGAACTCAAACGCCTGGCCAAAGAAATTGACAAGCAGGATAAGTTGATCGGCGGCATCGAGAAGAAGCTCGGCAACGAAGGCTTTATCGCCAAAGCCCCCGAAGCCGTGGTGGAAAAAGAGCGTGGCAAACTCGCTGAATTCCAAGCTGCCAAAAAGCTGCTGGAAGAGCAACAAGTGAAGATCGCGGCGATGTAAGTCAGCGCTGACGGCAGTATCTCAACGGCACCTATTGGGTGCCGTTGTCGTTCATACACCTCTCTACTGACCGCCGCGGCCCCCATCGTCATCGTTTTTTATGACGAACCGTGTAAGGTTGGTCATGATTCTGCCACTGAGTACCAACACTGAACGCTCAGCCCCCGTTTCTCACACTACGGAATGCTCTATGCCCACACTCTCTGAGGCTCGACTGCAGGCATTAGACAACACTCTGCAACAGGCGGAGATCGCTTACCAATCGCTTTCACCGATGGCGGACACTGGGCTTGCCCACGATCATGTGTGGGTGCATCGCGATGGCGATGATTGGGTCGCACGGCTGCCCAAGCAGAGCCAAATGAACTTGGCCCCGGCCGATAACTTGGCATATGAAGCTGCGTGCTACGAACGCGCCAGCGAGAGTGGCCACGTGCCCCGTTTGCATGGCATCTTACCTGTGAGCGACGCCTTACCCCGTGGCGGGCTGCTGGTCGATGCCATTGAGGGACGTTTAGCGCAGCTGCCGGACGATTTACCACGTATCGCAGAGACCCTAGCAAGCCTACATCGCTTACCGCTACCTGAGCATCCCAAACCACTACTAGCGCCTGCCGACTCATGGCAGGCCATGTGTGAGGAAGTTAGCCGCCAGGCTGAGTGGCTGGAAAAAGCCGACTTGGCGCCCAATGTCATTGCCCGTGTTCGCGATGAGCTAGAGGCACTGCCCACCACGCTGCCCGATGCCGAGCGCTGCTTGATCAGCTTTGATACCCACCCTGGAAATTTTCTGATCACTGCAGATGGTAGCGCGATGCTGGTGGACTTAGAGAAGTGCCGCTACGGTCTGCCAGGGATCGATTTAGCCCACACCTCGCTTTACACCTCGACCACCTGGGACGTTAACAGCCAGGCAGTGCTTACTCTGGAAGAGGTCGTCGCTTTTTATCAGCGTTGGCAAGCGCATGCGGGTAAATCACCCAGCGCGGAAACGCTGGTCGCCTGCCGACGTGCCACTTGGCTGTGGTCATTAACATGGTGTGCCAAGTGGCGCGCCCAGTATTTGCAACGTAAAGATACCGAGCACCGCGGCCAGGATTGGTCAGCAGAACTCACCGATGCTGACGTCATTGCCCATGTCCGCGACCGGGTCGAGCACTATTTATCACTGCCGATAATTGAGCATGTCCATAATGAACTTCTCCACCTAAAAGAATCTCTATAACCAACTGATTTTACAAGGTGTACCATGAAACCACGCCCCCCCCTAACGACCGCTATCGCCACTGTCATGTTGTCACTGGCGCTGCCCGCCATGGCTGCCCCAGATCCCAATAATTGGAATGCCGTACTGCAAGCCGCCGAGGGTCAAACCGTTTACTGGAACGCCTGGGGCGGTGACAGTCGCACCAACCGCTATATCGCTTGGGTGTCCGAGCAAATGCAGTCCACGTATGGCGTCGATGTAGAGCACGTAAAGTTAGATGACACAGGTAGCGCCGTTGCTCGTGTACTGGGTGAAAAGCAGGCTGGTAACATGGATGATGGCCGCATCGACCTGATCTGGATTAACGGCGAAAACTTCGCCGCCATGCGCGACCAGGACCTCTTATTTGGCCCCTTTGCCGAATCTCTGCCTAACTTCGCCTTGACTCACCCAG
This sequence comes from Halomonas sp. IOP_6, assembly GCF_021151565.1. NCBI lineage: Bacteria > Pseudomonadati > Pseudomonadota > Gammaproteobacteria > Oceanospirillales > Halomonadaceae > Halomonas > Halomonas sp. IOP_6. The sequence goes on from NZ_JAIRBO010000007.1 coordinate 24,371, forward strand.
ACGAAAACCCAGAAGTGGTGACCGATTTCACGCTGCCGACTGAAGGCTATGAGTCTCCTTGGGGAAAAGCGCAAATCACCTTCTACTACGACAGCGCTCAAACCGAAACACCGCCACAAAGTATTGCGGATCTGCTGGAGTGGGCCAAAGACAACCCTGGCCAGTTCAGCTATCCACGTATTCCCGATTTCACCGGCAGCACCTTTTTAAAACAGGCGTTAATTGAATTATCTAATCAAAATGACGCCCTTTACGCACCAGTGGTTGAAGCGGAGTTTGCGGAGATCACCGCGCCATTGTGGGATTATCTAGATGAGTTACACCCACACCTATGGCGCAGCGGCCGCAGTTTCCCGGAATCAGGCCCTAACCTGCGCGCATTGATGAGCGATGGCGAGCTCAGTTTAGCCTTCTCCTTCTACCCGACAGATGCCGCTGTCGCGGTGATGGAGTATGAACTTCCCGAGAGTGTGCGCAGCTACGTGCTGGAAGACGGCACCCTAGGAAACGTTCACTTTGTCGCTATTCCCTATAATTCTCCCCATAAAGCAGGCGCGATGGCGCTGGCCAACTTCCTGCTCTCACCTGAAGCTCAAGCCCAAAAGCAGTCGCTTAATATGTGGGGCGATCGCACCGTATTGGCAGTCAGTCGGTTAGATGAAAACGACAAGGCACTCTTCGAACAAGGGGAAAGCCATCCATCTGCGCTGCCTGCCGATGCCCTTTCCAATACCCTAGCCGAACCTCATCCCAGCTGGATGACGGCGCTACAGGATGCGTGGCTTCAGCGTTATGGCGTTAATTAATTGATCCTGCGGCTAGCCCCTATACTGCTTATTGCACTTTTGGTTATTCCAGTAAGTGCGGGGCTTGGCATGGTGTTGTTGCCTGCCTTTGGCTATTTACCGGTGCTCGGGGAGAACACATTTCATCTGGAAGCATGGCAAGCCCTATGGGCGCACGCTGGTCTCCACCGCTCCGTACTGCTGAGCTATTTTAGCGGTCTGATCACCGCCTTGGTGGCACTGTTCATTGTGGTGCTGTTTCTGGCGGCTAGCCAAGGCACCTGGATTGACCGTGCCATTCGGCGACTGGTCTCACCGCTACTGGCCATTCCCCATGCAGCCGTGGCCTTTGGCTTAGCTTTTTTGATTGCGCCCTCCGGGTTGCTGGTGCGCTGGGCGTCTCCTGGGCTCACTGGGTGGGAGCGCCCACCTGATCTGCTGATCATCAACGACCCGTTAGGGCTGGCGCTAATGGCGGGTTTGATACTCAAAGAAGTGCCCTTTTTGCTATTGATGAGTTTAGCTGCGCTACCCCAGCTGCGTCCTGAACAACGAGTCACCCTGGCGCGCTCGCTGGGCTACGCGCCCGGCATTGCCTGGCTGAAATGCGTTTTCCCTGCACTTTACCCACTGATTCGCTTGCCGGTTTATGCCGTAATTGCCTACGCCACTTCGGTGGTGGATATGGCGTTGATTCTTGGCCCCACCCTGCCACCCACGTTGAGCATTTCGGTGCTCACTTGGTTTAATGACCCCGATTTAAACCGTCGCTTTATGGCGTCTGCCGGTGCTGTGCTGCAGTTCGGCGTTACCCTGGCGGCACTACTGACTTGGTGGCTTGGCGAACAAGGAATCAAACGTCTCTGCCAACGCTGGTTGGCCAACGGCTCGCGGGCATCAGGGGCAACGGCGATTGCGTTTGGCGGCCGTGCTTTGCTGCTAGCTGTCACTTTGCTAGCGGTCAGTGCGCTGGCCGGGTTGGCACTGTTTTCAGTAGCGGGCTTTTGGCGCTTTCCGGATACGCTACCGGGTACATTCACACTGGATCATTGGCAGCGCATTCTGCCCAGCGTGGCAACACCGCTGATCAATACGCTGAGTGTGGGGCTAACCGCGACGCTAATCGCCGCGGTACTGGTCGTGGCAACATTGGAGCATGCAGCGCGCTGCCACTTGCCCGCATGGCGTGCTCAATGGCTACTTTATTTACCGCTCATTGTGCCGCAAGTGGCCTTTCTGTTTGGCTTAGTGGTGGCCGCTGAAAGCGTTGCCATTCGACCTCAGCACGCGTTAGTCGTAGCCGGTCACCTGCTGTTTGTAGTGCCATATCTCTATTTATCGCTGTCAGAAGCCTACCGGCGGCTGGATCCACGCTGGTTTCAGGTGGCACTATCGCTGGGTGTGCCCCCCTGGCGCGCTTTCTGGCAGGTACGGCTGCCACTGTTATTGGCCCCGCTACTCACCGCCTGCGCAGTCAGCTTAGCCGTCAGTATTGGCCAGTATTTGCCAACACTGCTGCTAGGGGGTGGTCGCATCCCCACCATCACTACCGAAGCTGTTGCCATGGCATCTGGCGGCAATCGCAGGCTAGTGGCGGTATTGGCGCTGTTGCAGGCGCTACTGCCGTTTATTGGCTTTAGTCTGGCACTCATGATTCCCCGCCTTGTATGGGCAAAACGCCGCCAAATGCGAGGAGTTGCATGACCCCAAACCTTCAACCGCTGCACATCAAACAGATGACGATCACGCTGGCAGGCGAAACACTGCTGGCAATGCACCGTGACATAGCGCCTGGCGAAGTATTAACCGTGATGGGCCCTTCAGGCTCAGGCAAGTCTACCTTGCTGGCCTATTTGGCGGGCTTTTTGTCGCCGGCCTTTCAGGCTCAAGGTGAACTCTATCTGGGCGATAAACGCCTGGATACCCTGCCCGCCGAACAGCGTGGCATTGGCCTGCTGTTTCAGGATCCGATGCTATTTCCCCATTTAAGCGTGGCGGGGAATTGTCGCTTTGGCCTGCCACACCATGCCAACGACAAACGCCAGCAGGTCGCCCAAGCGCTGGAACAGGTGGGGCTGACGGGCTTTGAAAACCGCGATCCGGCGACCCTTTCCGGCGGCCAGCAAGCTAGGGTGGCGCTGATGCGTCTGCTGCTTTCACAGCCCCGCGCGGTGCTGCTGGATGAGCCGTTCTCCAAGCTGGACACCACACTGCGCCAGGAAATGCGTACGCTAGTGTTCGGCCAGCTTCGCGAAGCGGGCTTACCCACCCTGCTGGTTACCCATGATGAAGCCGATGCCAATGCTGCCGGAGGGCCAATCATTGCCCTTGGTTAACCCTGGCGTGGAATCGCCTATGCTTAGCATTGTGATACCAGTGCTGAATGAGTCTGCAGGGATTACAGAGGCGCTAGCCGCGCTGCAGCCACTGCGAGAGACCGGCACAGAAATCATTGTGGTCGATGGAGGCAGTACCGATGACAGCGTGGCGTTAGCCACTCCGCTAGCGGATACGCTACTGACGAGCGCCCCTGGTCGGGCACAGCAGATGAACCTGGGCGCAGCACACGCGCGCTCAGCAGCGCTGCTATTTTTACATGCTGACACTCGGCTTCCCGAAGAGGCAAACAAGCTGATCTGCCAAGCGCTGAACACGAATTGCTGGGGGCGGTTTGATATTCACCTTGAGGGAAAAAGCCGCTGGTTGCCGCTCGTTAGCTTGCTGATGAATCTACGCTCGCGGCTGAGCGGCATCGCCACTGGCGACCAAGGCATGTTCCTTCGCCGCGCTACTTTTGAAGCGGTCGGCGGCTTTCCCGAACAACCGTTAATGGAAGATATTGAGCTAAGCAAGCGGCTAAAGGCAGTTTCTCGCCCCGCCTGCCTACGTAGCAAAGTGATAAGCTCAGGCAGGCGCTGGGATCAGTTCGGCGCCTGGAAAACGATTTGCCTGATGTGGCGACTACGTTACCGCTACTGGCGCGGCGTCAGCGCCACCCAACTGGCCAAGGAGTATCGCAATGCCCGCTAAGTCAGCCGTGCAGCCCCATCTACATCTACTGGCCAAAGCGCCACTGCCGGGGCAGGCGAAAACGCGCTTAATTCCTTGCCTAGGGCCAGAAGGTGCGGCGCAAGCCCATGCCACCATGGTTCGTCACTGCGTTGCCACCGCCTGCCAAGCACTGGGATCGCAACACGTCACGCTATGGACCTCCTTAGAGCATCAGCATCCGTTGTTTGTGGAGCTGCAGGCTCACTATGGCATTTCGCTCGCCATTCAACGGCAGGGCGATGTGGGAATGCGCGTCCGGCATGCACTGAATAGCACACAAGGTCCGTCGATGGTGATGGGCACTGATTGCCCGAGCATCACCGTTGCCATGCTTAGGCAGTGCAGTGCAGCGCTTAAAAACGTGCCCGTGGTGATTTTACCTGCCGAAGATGGCGGCTATGGGTTGATCGGCACTCATGACGATCATCCTAGCCTCTTTGAGGGCATTCCTTGGGGTACCGAGCAAGTGCTCCAAGTCACTCGTCAGCGGCTTGCTGCACTGACATTAGACGCCATCTTTCCCGACACCATGTGGGATATTGACCGCCCAGAAGACTGGCAGCGCTGGCAACAAACGCTGAAGCACGCAAACAGCCTGTAAGGATTCCGCTCTTTACGCCACTGTTACTGAACGAATGTTCTGCTTCTAACACCACCTTGCCCCAACGGAGCCTGCCATGAACCGCCAGCGCCTGCTGATTATCACCCTGCTGCTACTGGCCGTGTTTGGCTTTTACGTGAGCGGTGCCCATACGTTTTTCACCTTGGAAACCCTGCAAACCTATCGCAGCGATTTCCAGGCTGCATTTCAGCAATCCCCTTGGCAGGTTGCGGGCATTTTCTTTGCGGTGTATGTGGTCATGACGACACTATCGCTACCCGGCGCGACACTCCTCACACTGCTGGGTGGTGCACTGTTTGGTCTCGGTTGGGGGCTGTTAATTATCTCCTTTGCCAGCACCATCGGCGCAACGCTAGCCTTTTTACTCTCGCGGTTCCTGTTTCGACAGCCGATTGAAAAGCGTTTTCCGCGCCAGTTCGATACGGTGAATCGTGGCGTTGATAAAGATGGTGCGTTTTATCTCTTCACCCTTCGCTTAGTGCCGATATTCCCTTTCTTTATGATCAATCTGGTGATGGGCTTAACGCGGCTTAAAACAGTCACCTTTTATTGGGTAAGCCAGCTAGGCATGCTGCCCGGCACGGTGGTTTACGTGAATGCGGGCGGCCAATTGGGGGAACTTGAAAGCCTGGGCGGGATTATTTCTCCTGGGCTTTTGGCCTCGTTTGCGCTGCTGGCCGTATTCCCTTGGATAGCTCGCCGTATTGCGCTACAGGTGCAAAAGCGCAATGCCTATCGTGGTTTTAAGCGCCCATCCCGGTTCGATTACGACATTGTGGTCATCGGCGGCGGCTCGGCGGGTCTGGTCACTAGCTACATCGGCAGCGCCGTAAAAGCTAAAGTAGCGTTGGTAGAAAAGCATAAAATGGGCGGTGACTGCCTGAATACCGGTTGTGTACCTTCAAAGGCGCTAATTCGTGCCGCCCGTGCTGCTCACGACATGCGTACAGCACACCGCTTTGGCGTTAACGCTGGCGAGCCGGAGATTGATTTTGCCAAGGTGATGAAGCACGTACATCAAGCCATTACTGATATTGAACCCCACGATAGTGTCGAGCGTTACACCAAACTGGGCGTTGAGGTGTATCAGGAACACGCCACCCTGACATCTCCTTGGGAAGTTAAGGTCGGTGATAAAACCCTGACCGCCCGCCATATTGTGCTAGCCACTGGCGCACGACCCCGCGTGCCATCGCTTCCTGGCATCGAGCATGCACCACTGCTCACCTCAGAAAACCTGTGGTCACTCACGGAACTGCCTAAACGCTTGGTCGTACTCGGCGGCGGGGCAATTGGCTGCGAGCTCAGCCAGAGTTTTGCCCGCTTGGGCAGTCAGGTCACCTTGGTGGAAGGTATTCCACAGTTGCTAGGCCGAGAAGACCAAGACGTAGGCGAACACGTGGCGCGCACGCTCACCCAGGAAGGCGTTAACGTAATGACCGGCGCTAACGCCTTGGAAGTAAGCCAAGATGGCCCCGGACATCAACTGGTGGTAGAGCACAATGGCCAGCTCATCACCATCGAATTTGATTATTTGCTTGTCAGCGTTGGCCGCCAAGCCAATGTTGAAGGATTGGGGCTGGAAGCGCTGGGAATCACTACTACCAACGCTGGCACGCTGGAACTCAACGAGCGTCTGCAAACTCGGCTGCCCAACATTTGGGCCTGCGGCGACCTAGCAGGCCCCTACCAACTCACGCATGCCGCTGCCCATCAGGCGTGGCACGCAGCCGTTAATGCTCTGTTTGGTGAATTAAAAAGCTTCGCTGTAGATTATCGCTTTATGCCTGCTGTCACCTATATTCAGCCGGAAGTAGCGCGGGTCGGGCTCAACGAAAAAGAGGCCATCGCTAAGGGCGTGGCGTTTGAAGTCACCCGCTATGCCATGAGTGAAAGCGACCGCGCCATTGCCGAAGGCGCGACTGAAGGATTTATCAAGGTGCTTACCGTGCCCGGTAAAGACAAAATCCTTGGCGCGACCATCGTGGCTGAAAACGCCGGAGAATGGTTAGGAGAGTTCACCATCGCCATGAAGCATGGCCTGGGGCTTAACAAGCTATTGGGCACCATTCATCCCTATCCCACCCTTGGCGAAGCTGCCAAGGCCACCGCTGGCGTGTGGAAAAATGCCCACAAGCCCGAGCGTATTCTCACCCTATTGGAGCGTTATTTCCGCTGGCGGCGTGGTACGGAAAAATGATCTCCCCATGAAAAATCTCGTGCTGATTGGCGCGGGCCATGCCCATGCCTTCGTGCTGGAAGCCTTTGCTCAGCACCCAGATCCGTCAATCGCTATCACCGTGGTTAGCGACAGTGCGCTGTCAGCCTATTCTGGCAGCGTACCAGCGTGGCTGGCAGGAGAATGCACGCTACGCGAAACACAAATTGATGTAGCGGCGCTCTCTCAACGGGCAGGCGCTCGCTTAATCACTTCGCCTGCAGTGGCTCTCGATCCCACTAAGCGCCAGCTAGCGCTAGCGAACGGCGAGGCGATCCATTTCGATGTAGCCTCATTTAACGTGGGCTCCACGGTAAGGTTGCCTGAACAGCCATTTCTCGAAAAACATGGCAAACAAAACCCCTATTTGTTGGCGATGCGACCGCTCAGTTCACTGCACCACCGCTGGCAAGCGCTGAGAGAGAAAGTCGACCAGTGCCCTCAGGGGTCTACACAGCGGGTAGTAAGCGTAGGCGGTGGCGCGGCAGGCTGTGAGACCTTAATGAGTGTGTTGGCGCAGCTTCGTCAACAACGTTCAGACATTACTTGGCAGGGCGCGCTTGTCAGCGCATCAACAACACTGTTACCCGGCGCGGGTTGGCTACCTCGTTGGTTAACCCAACGTGCTCTGCGCCGGGCTGGCGTTACGGTGCTGCACGGTGAACGCGGCCAGGCGCTAATAGCTGGTGGCGTCCACACCTCTAAAGGCGAACTGATTGACGCGGATATCGTGCTGTGGGCTACCGGTGCCGTTGGCCAACCTTGGCTGCAAGACACCCCACTGCCGCTGGAGAAGCGGGGATTCATCCAGGTGAATAAGACACTTGAGGTAGCGGGCCAGCCGGGGCTTTTTGCCGCGGGTGACTGTGCAGCGTTCAATCAACCACGGCACTCCTCTCCACGGTCCTCTTCTCCACTGCTCTCTTCTCCACTACCCAAGGCCGGAGTTTACGCCGTGCGCCAGGGGCCAGTGCTGGCGGAGAACCTGCGCGCCGCCTGTCACAATGAACCGCTGGCCGACTGGAAGCCACCAAAACGTGTCCTGGCTCTAATTGGCACTGGCGACGGCCATGCGATTGCCAGTAGAGGTGCCATCGGTTTCTCAGGCCGCTGGGTATGGGAATGGAAAAAGCGGATTGATGCGCGCTTTATTGCCCGCTTCAACCCGCCTTTTAAGCACTAGATAACTGCGATCAGATGCTAACTGAAGGCTTAGTTTGCTTCGCGCCAGCCGCCTAATACACGGCTATCTGGTCCAAAAAACACTAGCCGATCATGGTCGATGAGGTAGCGATAGGCCGTATCGAGCATATCTGTTACCTGCTTGGCGTCTTCCATATTGGGGCAAGCCATGCGTGTCGAGGCGAGCTGGCTAAACTCGATACGTTGATTTTCACCCAACTCCACACTGCCGGTAAATCGGTTACAACCATCCGAACCGCTCACGCTGCCGTCGCGTCCAATTTGAAAGAATGGCGTATTGGGTAACGATACCCGTTCATCGGTACCTACTAGCAGTAAATTCCAACGCTGATCGACTATCGCGCCTGACAGCGACGCGCTTTCCGGCGCTGCCGTGCTCTCTTGCTCTGGTGTACTGCTACAGGCACTGATTAATAGCGCGGTAGCGACACCGGCTAGCATTGCTCCAAATTTGACCGTCACTGCCTCATGCTCCTTATTGACAAATTACCAGCTTCCGCTGTTTTCCATTGACGCCCATGGCTCCTGAGAGGGCAACGCATCGCCTTTTTGCAGTAGCTCGACAGAAATACCGTCAGGCGACTTCACGAACGCCATATGCCCATCCCGCGGCGGGCGGTTAATGGTAACGCCGTTATCTTGAAGCTTTTTGCATAGCGCGTAAATATCGTCAACGCGATAGGCCAAATGCCCGAAGTTGCGCCCGCCGGTGAGCTCTTCTGGATCCCAGTTATAGGTTAACTCAAGCTCTGGTGCCGCTAAGCGTTCGGAGCGCGCTTCATCTTCCGGCGCGGCGAGAAAGACCAGCGTAAAACGGCCCTTTTCATTTTCTTTGCGACGCACTTCTTTCAACCCTAAAAGATCGCAGTAAAAATTCAGCGATGCATCTAAGTCGCTTACCCTTACCATGGTGTGCAAAAACTGCATGTCATTCTCCCTCCATCATTACTGGGTATATTCGCTAAAGATAGCGGGGGTGCTGTCGTTGCGGGTCCAGCTGAGAACAGCGTAATCATCCACTCGGCCGGTTTCCATGCCCGGAGAGCCATGCGGCATACCTGGCACTGTTAACCCGATAACGTCTGGCTGCTCTTCTAACAGCCGCTTAATATCTGCAGCGGGTACATGGCCTTCTATCACGTAACCATCAACGATGGCTGTGTGGCAAGATGCTAGTTCTGCAGGAACGTTATTGGCTACTTTGACTGACCGGAGATCGCCGTCACGGTGATGGTTTACAGTAAACCCGGCTTCTTCAAGATGGCTGACCCATGCACTACAGCAGCCACAGTTAGGATCGCTGTGCACATCAATCGTAGGCGCTGCCAAAGCGCTTAGCGAATAGGCAGCAAGAAGACTGCCCACCAGACCTTTAACTAGACGATTTCGTGACATTTAAAAACCCTCTTCACCGACATGTACAATAATACCTAGCTTACTTGGAATACGGGGCCACCCCAAGGAGACCTACGTGGATTCAGTCACACAAGCAGCCCTTGGGGCCGCCATAGGTGGTGCAATATTAGGTAAACGACTGGGTCGCAAAGCCATACTGATGGGTGCACTGCTCGGCACGCTGCCCGATCTAGACGTGATGCTTGATTATGGCGATGCAGTGGCTAATGTGACTGAGCACCGCGGTTTTAGCCACTCCCTATTTGTGCTGACTGGCTTAGCCACGATATTGGCGCTGCTGTGCCAGCGTTTCATACCTGCGCGTGATATCAGCCTGGGGAGATGGTGGTGTTTTTTCGTTCTCTGTCTGACAACCCACCCGGTACTTGATTCATTTACTACTTACGGCACTCAGCTGTTCTGGCCATTGGATATGCCACCCATAGCGTGGCCTATCGTGTTTATTATCGATCCTTTTTACACCCTACCGCTGCTGGTTGCGTTAACCATCGCCATTGCCGCCAAAAAAGTGCGCAGAGCTTGTACAGTTGGCTTAGCGGTCTCCAGTATATATTTGCTACTGGCGGCAGGCGCGAAATGGAGCGTTGAACAACGCTTAACCCCAGCACTAGCGGACGCTGGCTTACAGGCAGCGCCGGTATTAATTCAACCAACGCCGTTTAATATTGCACTGTGGCGCGCAACGGTTATTGACGGAGATCGCTATTTTGAGAGTTTGATCAGCGTATTTGATAATCAGGACGCACCAACGCTTGAAGCTATAAAGCGCAACGTCGTACTTGAGGAAAGCGTGCTAGCCAGCCCACTTGGCCAACGGCTGACATGGTTTACTGGCCCCTTTCTACGCTATGACACGCTGTTGATCGATGGCCAGGAAACGCTAATCGCCACCGATATTCGCCTTGGCTTTCCAGGCTTTCATCCGTTCAGTTTTACCCTGGCAACGTGGAAAGATGGTTCTTGGCACCCTGCCGACATAAGCGAGCAACTAGAAACCTCCCGAGAGCCCAGACTGGAAATACTTTCAAGGCTCGCTGCCAGGGCTATCGGTGATAACACCGCACTGTGTGCCAGCGACTTTATTGAAGCACAATGGCGTGCCGAGCCTTCGCTTTACCGTTGCTGACACATCAGTGGACTCAAAAGACCGTACCAACTAAGGAGCGATGCCCTGACCACAGCCTTTGTACTGTTCCCCGCCGATTGTCAGCGTGACTCGAGCGGGATACGGCTGGCCTTTCATGTCATCAAAACAGGCGCCTGATTCAATGCGTACGCGGAAAAACTCCTCTGCGTTGGCATTTTCAATCACCACTCTGCCCGCCTCATTGTCCATGACGCTTACCATATAGGGCATGGTTTGCGTCTCGCTGCCGTAGTTCGTTGTCCAAGTCATCACCGGAGCATCATGAGCTAGCTCAATCGACCAGCCCGGCTCATTGCCACGCCCTAGAAACATCACGCCAGGATGGTCAGCGCGGGTTGCTGCGGCTCGGCGCTGCCCCTGTTGGCATTGCAACTGACCACGCGGTGTTTCAACCTGCGCTTGATCGCCACGATTCCAGAAGCTGATCTCACCATCTTGATAGCGCGCACCGCTTGCCACAATCGCTTCCGGTAAACGCCAGGCACCATGTAGTGACCAAAGGCGCAGGTTATCGTCGTTCACCGCGGTGACCAAGTTCTGGTTTGCGGGCTGACACTCCCAAGCGTCAAAATGGGCCGCGCTGCCTGGAAATAGCGTAGCAGGCAGTAGCGGTGCGCTGCTGTGTACGGTTGTTTTGGACACTCCAGCAGCAGAATTAGCAGGCGTTGTCCCAGTACTTGCACAGCCCGTCAATGCAAACGTGGCCGTTAACGCAATCAAACCGGTTAACCGATTAGGTGAGTAAGTCATGCATTCTGCTCCCTGTTGTCATCACTGTTGTTACCGTTACCGCTATCGATGTTATGCCTTTTATCATCATAGGCACCGTCAATGGCGTCTAGTTAACGCTCGGCGTCGCTCTTCTTAATAAATAAATTTCACTTCAGTTAGCGACGCTTAAATGCTTTTAAGTCCTGCGGGTCAAAACTGTCAACCTGGGCTGGCAGCCCCAGCTCTTCGCGCTTTAACTTTATCTGCATTTTTTCAGCTAGGCGTTCAGAATCATCATCGGTAGTACGGCCGTTAAGTTCAGCGAGCTGCGTCATGCCTTGATGGTAAAATGTCACAATATCCAGCGCTACACGATTATCTTCCTCCACGCCGCGGCGCAGTGGCTGTAGGTAGCCACTAATCTGAGAAAGGTGGTGTTTGAGCTGCCATACATAGCGCATTTCAGCCATCCATGGGCGATCCTTAAGCACCGCAAACAGTACGCTGGTGGCCAACAAGCCAAGGAAGACCCCCAGCCCATTGAGCCATAAGGTGCTGCCAAAAGCGGAAGTTAACAGCATCGAGAACAGTAACCCGAAGACAATTAATTGCCCTGCCATGGCAATACTGATCATTCGTGCCTTGCGCTGGTAACTACTGGGATTATGCTGCTCAAGGGTGAAAACCATGGCCAACCTCATCATAAAAAGTAGTCTCTTATGATACGGGGCTGGCCAGGGCAAACAAGAGATTATCCAGCTGCTGGAAGATGACTGGGTTAACTCATTCGCTCAGCAGCGGTTTTTAGCAATCGTTCCGTGGTTTCCCAACTCACACAGGCATCGGTCACCGATACGCCGTAGCGCATCGCGTTAGGCGACAGCGCTTGCTTACCTTCAAACAGGTGACTTTCGAGCATTAGCGCCACCAAGTTGGCATCGCCTGCCTTGCGCTGTGCCAACACGTCGAGCAGCACTTCGCTTTGGCGTCGGTGATCTTTTCGCGCATTGGCGTGGCTGCAGTCCACCATTAAGCGAGGGTTCTGTCCGGCGTCTCGTAGGGTATTCACCGCTGCTCGCACATGATGCGCCTGGTAGTTTGGCTCGCCATGACCACCTCGTAACACCACATGCGTATTGGGGTTACCAGCCGTTTCCTGCATGGTCGGGCGTCCTTCATTATCCATGGCGAAACGCTGGTGGGAATGAGCCGCTGCCTGCATGGCATCAATGGCAACCTGAACGTCGCCGCTCGTCGCATTTTTGAACCCCACTGCGGCCGCAAGATCACTTGCCAGCTCTCGGTGTAACTGCGACTCAGTGGTACGAGCACCAATGGCGACCCAGCTCAACAGATCATCTAAGTAGGGGGCTAGCATTGGCTGTAAAAGCTCTGTGGCCACCGGCAGCCCCCGCGAAGCAACCGCGTGCATAAGCTCACGAGAGAGAGCGATGCCTTTTGACATATCACCACTACCATCTAGCCCAGGGTCGTATGCCAACCCCTTCCAGCCAACGGTGGTGCGCGGCTTTTCTACGTAAACACGCATGACCGGTAATAGTTGCTCGCTAACTTCTTCGCTTAGCGCAGCCAACCGATCGGCATACTCTAACGCTGCTTCTGGATCGTGGACGGAACAGGGGCCGACAATCACTAATAAGCGCTTATCTTGACCATTCAGGATGCGCTGAACCGCTTGGCGCTGATAGGCAATTTGCTCACCTAGTTGGCTATTGATAGCGACACTGCGGCGTAGCTCTGCCGGCAAAGGCAATGGCTGCGATGAGCTTGAGGGGCCATTCGTTAATGACGCTAGGTTTGACAAGGTTGTGCAAGCAGGGCTGACATGGGCATTCATAATTTAACTCTCCGGAAGCGTGTGACATCGTGATAACAACAACTTGCCACCCTGGCTTGCACGGTCGGAGGTGGCAGCTTGCACCGACCGCGCGTCGCTAAATCGCCAGCCATAGCCATAACCGATATAGTTGGCAATATTGGCGAGCAGATTAGCGAGAGAGTTTGCGCGGTACATCATGATGCAGCTCCTTGATGAAATGTCTGTGAAACCTGACTAGTTAAGCTAAATAAACAGTTAAAACAAAAGAAGCCTCGGTTGGGCTACCAACCGAGGCTTCTTTGCATGCGGCAGGCAACCTAGTCGGTGTGCCTGATGGCGCGACGCTACTGGTCGGCCAGGAGCACACCGTGGCTAAACCAATAGGCAGCATAAAAGAATGCAGCAACGCACGCCCAAGCACTCGCCGCCGATACCGGCCTTGCTTGTGTGTGGCAAATGCATTGTGCTGTGTGCATGGCTACATCCTAATTTAGGATTCTAATTCACGTTGCGCATCGAAAACGATGACATCTGAGTGTTTAATCCTGCCTGCATAGAAACAAAATGGCAACCATCAGCCGCCAAATGCTTGTATCCAACCAATCGTTGCGGGCAGTGCACTCATGCTGACCAGAACCACAACGCCGAGCACAATAGAAAGTAAACCTGATTCATCTTTGAAGTTGTCGTCATGGTGGGCCATGAAAGCCTCCTTTTTTATCGGTATCGGTTATCGGCACATGCCGTGCGTCAGTTATCGGCCGATCATTTTAGTGAGGGCGAGGAGCGTAGGCAAATACATCCGAGAACATTCTCTCACTACTGATGTTTTTTCGCTCGAACACATCAACACAGGCGTAAACCATCCCCGGCGAGCCTGATAGGAAGATATCACAATCGCTGGGCGTCAACTGAGCCCTTGCAAGTTCGCTCTCAAGGGCACTTTCCAGCACTAGGTCAACGCGTCCTTGATGGTGTGATATGCGTTCACCAACCGCCAGCGGCTCGGTAAGCGGAAACTCTGTTACGGCTTGAAAAGCAACATTGGCATACTCTTGTGCCCATTCGCAGGCCAAGTCTTCGGCATACAGATCGCGGTGCTCGCGGTTTGCCCACCATAGCGAAATAGGCCTAGCGGGCTGCTGCCGTAACGCTGCTTCTACAATGGCTTTCATCTGTGCAAAACCGGTGCCTGCCGCGATCAGCAGTAGCGGGCGCTCGCTTTCGGCGTCCAGCACACAGTCACCACTGGGTAATCGTACGGTCAACTGGTTGGCCACCTGCAACAACTCTCTCAGACGAGCTGAGTTGTCCCGTTCAGGCCAGTGTTGAATATGCAATTCGATAATGCCATCGCCACGTTCAGCGCTGGCAATTGAAAACGGCACCCAGGTGTTATCGTCTAGTTTCAGCTCTAAATACTGACCAGGCGCATGCTGCATGGCTTCTGGCCGCCCTTCCAGAGTCACCCCAAAGACGTCGGGATTTAAATCCTCAACGGCGGTTACCTGGCAGGTTAACGTCTTGCAAGTTGACGTGCTTGCGCTCATGAAAGCCTCTTTATGAAGAATCGTCCGACCTGCGCCACTGGGTTAGCCGTGGCGAGGTGTGGGTAACGGGATATCAATGCCCAGCTCGTCCCAACGCTCGTCAACGCGGGTCTTTATCGAATCGTCCATCACGATGGGTATCCCCCACTCTCGATCCGTTTCTCCTGGCCATTTATTGGTGGCGTCGAGCCCCATTTTAGACCCCAACCCGGACACCGGAGACGCAAAGTCGAGGTAATCAATGGGAGTATTTTCCACCATCACGGTATCCCGTGCTGGGTCCATACGCGTGGTAATTGCCCACATCACGTCTTCCCAGTTACGCGCGTCGACGTCGTCATCCAGTACAATGACAAACTTGGTGTACATAAACTGACGCAGAAAGCTCCAAACCCCCATCATGACGCGCTTGGCGTGACCTGGGTACTGCTTCTTCATGGTCACGACGGCCATCCGATAGGAGCACCCTTCCGGCGGCAGGTAGAAGTCAACAATCTCCGGGAACTGCTTACACAGGATCGGGACAAATACCTCGTTAAGCGCGACGCCTAGAATAGCTGGCTCATCGGGGGGGCGGCCGGTATACGTGGAGTGGTATATCGCGTCCCGCCGCATCGTCATTCGCGTGACGGTAAAAACGGGGAAGTGATCGACTTCGTTGTAATAACCGGTGTGATCGCCAAATGGCCCTTCCGCTGCCATATCGTCGGGATAAATAAACCCTTCAAGAATGATTTCTGCAGATGCAGGCACTTCCAGGTCAGCATGGCCGCACTTAACAAGCTCTGTGCGTGAACCACGAAGAAGCCCAGCAAACGCATACTCGGAGAGAGAGTCGGGTACCGGAGTGACGGCGCCTAAAATCGTTGCAGGGTCTGCCCCCAGCGCCACCGCCACAGGAAATGGCTCACCGGGATGCGCTTTTTGAAACTCAAGGAAATCCAGCGCACCGCCTCGATGGGAGAGCCAACGCATAATCAGGCGGTTTTTAGCAATTTTCTGTTGGCGGTAAATACCGAGGTTTTGACGCTTTTTATGCGGGCCTTTGGTAATCACCAATGGCCAAGTCACTAGCGGCGCCGCATCGCCAGGCCAGCAGTGCTGGATCGGCAAACGATCTAAGTCAACCTCATCGCCTTCAAACGATAGCTCTTGTACCGGGGCCCGCTTAACGATTTTTGGCCCCATACTTAGCACTTGCTTGAAAATCGGCAGCTTGTCCCAGGCGTCTTTTAGCCCTTTGGGCGGATCGGGCTCTTTTAGAAACGCCAGTAGTTTACCCACTTCGCGCAGCGCCTCTACCGAATCCTGCCCCATGCCCAGCGCAACCCGTTTAGGCGTACCAAAAAGGTTGCCCAGCAGCGGCATGTCATGACCCTTCACATTCTCGAACAACAGCGCGGGGCCGCCAGCACGCAATGTTCGGTCGCAAATTTCGGTAATTTCCAGATAAGGATCAACTTCTGCTTTAATTCGCTTAAGTTCACCCTGCGCTTCAAGTGCCGCAATAAAATCGCGCAAGTCGTGGTACTTCAAGGCACTCTCCTCAAGGCACTTCTCCGGCTGTCAGACGTTTATCGCTAGTGCTTGGCCGTAATGCAGCGCCTAGCGGCGCTTCATTGCTTCAAAGAACTCCAGATTCGTCTTGGTATCCTTCAGACGATCAATCAGGAACTCTGTAGCAGCCGTGTCTTCCATCGGGTTGAGCAGCTTGCGAAGAATCCACATGCGCTGCATTTCATCTTCAGACGCCAATAGGTCTTCACGCCGAGTACCGCTGCGACGGATATTGATCGCGGGGAACACGCGTTTCTCAGCCAGCTTGCGGTCAAGGTGCGCTTCCATGTTGCCGGTGCCCTTGAACTCTTCGAAAATAACTTCGTCCATTTTCGAACCAGTATCGACCAGCGCAGTGGCAATAATCGTCAGGCTACCGCCCTCTTCGATATTACGCGCGGCACCGAAGAAACGTTTTGGCTTCTCAAGAGCGTGAGCGTCCACACCACCGGTTAGCACTTTGCCGGAGCTGGGCACTACGGTGTTGTAGGCACGTGCTAGACGAGTGATGGAGTCAAGCAGAATCACCACGTCCTTCTTGTGCTCTACTAGACGCTTGGCTTTTTCGATAACCATTTCTGCAACCTGCACGTGGCGGGCGGGTGGTTCATCGAAGGTAGAGGCAACCACTTCGCCACGCACGGTGCGTGACATTTCGGTCACTTCCTCAGGACGCTCATCGATCAGCAATACAATCAGATGGCACTCAGGATTGTTGCGCGTAATGGACGTCGCGATGTTCTGTAGCATCAGTGTCTTACCCGCTTTAGGCGGTGACACCAACAGACCGCGCTGACCTTTACCAATCGGCGCAGTCAGGTCAATGATACGCGCGGTAAGATCTTCGGTAGAGCCATTACCAATCTCCATGCGCAGCCGGTCGTCTGGGAACAGCGGCGTTAAGTTCTCAAAGAGAATCTTATGCTTGGCATTTTCCGGACGATCAAAGTTGATCTGGCTAACTTTGAGCAGGGCAAAGTAGCGCTCACCTTCTTTAGGCGGGCGGATTTTGCCGGAAATGGAGTCGCCTTTACGCAGATTGAAACGACGGATCTGAGACGGCGATACGTAGATATCATCCGGTCCAGCGAGGTACGAGCTGTCAGCGCTACGCAGGAAGCCGAAGCCATCCTGAAGGATTTCCAGCACACCATCGCCATAAATATCCTCTCCACTTTTAGCATGCTTTTTGAGGATGGCGAAAATGATGTCCTGCTTGCGCGAACGGGCTAAGTTGTCGATACCCATCTCGCGGGCGATATCGAGCAGCTCGGGAACGGTTTTTTGCTTGAGTTCAGTGAGATTCATCGGTGTGTTAGAAAGTTGCTCATGAAAGCTGGGCGACAAGCGCCGGGAATAAGACAGGAGGCGTGACCTAAAAGTAGGGCTAAGCGCCGAGTGATGCGTTCAGAACCCCATCTAGGCACACGCTCAGATACTGAAAGCTAGGCAGTCTTGAAGTAAATGCCAATAAAGGAGTAACGGCATCAACGACTGCTTAACGTGAGGGTGCTAATAAACTAGTTAATCTGATCGGCACAGAAAATGCTGTTTCAGCGGGTTATCTGACGACTTGGACATCTGGCTGATGCCATTGGATACGTACTGCTCGGAATACCCGAGTAATACGCCTGTTTAATAGGCAAACAAGTTAACTCGGATCAAGCCAGTAGTTCGATGGTAGTCAAGGCCCGCGATAAACGCAAGTGTTTGACAATTGACAATACTAATAAGGCACCGCAACCTTGGCATAGCCACTAGGAAGGAACGCCCATGCCCAAGGAAATTTCACTCCCTCTCACCGCGCCGTCGGCTGAACTGGATCACACTGAACCGCAGCGCTTAGCCGCCATCGACCTGGGTTCTAACAGCTTCCACCTGCTGGTCGCTAACTATCAAAACGAGCGCCTTCAAGTCGTTGCCAGGATGGGTGAAAAGGTTCAGTTAGCCGCTGGGCTAGACGAGAACGGCTATTTAAACGAGGCAGCCATGCAGCGCGCGTTGGACTGTCTAGGCCGTTTTGCACCCTTTCTCAACGACATTGAGGATGCCAATCTGCGCATTGTCGGTACGAATGCGTTGCGCGATGCCTATAACAGCCAAGCGTTTATCGAGCGTGCCGAAGCGCAGCTTGGCCACGCCATCGAAATTATTGCTGGCCGCGAAGAGGCCCGGCTTATTTATTTAGGTGCCGCCCACGCGCTAGCCGAAACTGGTCGCCGCTTAATTGTTGATATCGGCGGCGGATCGACGGAATTTATCATTGGCGAAGCCTTCGAGCCCAAAGCACTTGAGAGCTTACGCATGGGCTGCGTCACCTTCAGCAGCCGCTTTTTTCCTGATGGCGAACTTAGTGAAAAGCGTATGCGTCGTGCTGAGCTGTCTGCCCTGTCAGAACTGGCCAACATTCAGCGTCCCTACCTACGCCTTGGCTGGGATGACCCGGTGGGCTCCAGCGGAACGATAAAGGCTGCCGCAAGCGTGTTATATGCTTACGGCGATTCGCCCCAAGAAGGTGTTATCACCCGTAGTGGATTGAAAAAGCTGCGTGAACGCCTACTAAAATGCAAACAGCTGGAGAAAGTTGAGCTAGATGGTCTAAAACCTGACCGAGCAAAAGTCTTTCCGGCAGGTATCGCCATTTTAAACGCTATTTTTGAAGCCTTTAATCTTTCCCAAATGCGCTTTGCAGACGGCGCCCTGCGCGAAGGAGTGCTTTATGACATGGCGGGACGGAATAGCGCGGAAGATACCCGTTCTAAAAGCCTAGATGCATTGAAGCGGATTTATGATGTTGACTCTCGGCAGGCAGAAAATGTCGCCGACACGGCCCTTCGCTTATTCAATAAAGTAAAAAAAGCCTGGGGGCTAACTCAAGAGCAAGGCCATTATCTTGTCTGGGCAAGTCATGTACATGAAATTGGCTTGGCTATCTCTCATAGTCAATTCCATCGCCACGGCGCCTATTTGCTAGAACATTCCGACTTGGCTGGCTTTTCACGCCCTGAGCAGCGCCTACTGGCGTTTTTAGTGCGCGCCCATCGACGCAAGTTTCCAACTAAAGAGTGGCAGGCACTGCCTGCCTCACACCAGGAAGGTTGTGCCAAACTTGCTCGCCTGCTGCGCCTTGCCGTGCTTATTAATCACTCCCGGTCTGAAAATCCCCCGCCGCTACCAGAGATTAACGCAGAGGGTGAAGCACTGCTGATGACGCTACCACCTAGCGACGAACCGACGCTGTTAAGTACCGATATGGAGCAGGAACAGGCCTATATGACAGCGGCTGGGTTTACGTTTTCGGTGGTGTAGCTGTAGAGGCAAGAACAACGCCTTCAGCCTGCCACAATACGTTGGCAGGCGGCTGGATAACGCCCAAGCATGACTTACCTTCCATTACTACAATCAAACGCTCACGCTCCCAGGGCGGCACTCCCCGCTCTTGGAGTAAGCGTTTAACGTCGCGCCGTCCGCGCTCTTTTAACGCAACCACTTCACCACCACGTCGCCAACGCAAGGTTACGCGGCGCGGCGGCGCCAGCGATACTTCCAACCGGCCCAAAGGGGTTAGCTGCCCTGGCGCGCCCTCCCATTCGGCTTCCCACTTAGGCAGCGGCTTAAGCGGCCTCATGAGATAGAGATGGCGTTGCCAAATCCGCGCGTCTACTCCTGGCCATTCAACCTTCACCTGGGCGTCGTTCACTGCGCCTAACTGCGCTAGCAGGCTTTCGAGGCGTTTTTGAGGGGGTGTTGGGAGCGCTAGCTGCTTACAAAGCGTACGCACCAGCAGCCGCTGGCGAGGTAAGGAGCGTTGACTAAGCAGCGTAGCATCCATGCAGTACTCTCCGCGCATCAGCGTTGCCAGCTCTTCCGCGGCATAGGCCGCCAACAGCTGGTCTGCCTCACCGGCATGCTGGGCACTGTTGGCAAGGGCCCGTGCAGCGCCAGGCCAACGTAGCTGTAATGCTGGCATCACTTGATGGCGTAAGCGATTACGATCAAACGCGATGTCTCGGTTTGTCGGGTCTTCGCACCAACTGATTGATAATCCATGCGCGGCATCAGCCAACGTCTGTCGGCTGACACTCAACCAGGGCCGCAGCAGAGTGAGCCCCTGCCACTCGCGGCGAAAAGGCATGCCCGCCAAGCCACGCACACCACTGCCGCGCAACGCGGCCAGCAGTAGCGTCTCGGCTTGGTCATCTTGGTGCTGGGCTAGCCATAGCGTATCGCCAGCGGGAATATGCGCCATGAACGCCTGGTAACGCGCTCGCCGCGCCGCCCCCTCTACACCTTCGCCCTGAGCGTCCACAGCAACGTTTGCCGTCACTAGTGATACACCAAGCGTATCGCACAGCGTTTGACAATGCGCTTCAAAGGCGCTGGCTGCCGCCTGTAGACCATGGTTAATATGAATCGCCCGCAGCGGACGACGTGCATCCCGGCAAACCTGAGCGGACAGCGTCAGCAGCAGCGAAGAGTCTAGCCCACCGGAAAGCGCTATCCAAATAGTACGCCCCGGCGGGGTCTCCGCCAGGGCGTCATTCAGTAAACGTAACAGCGGCTTAGGCGGCTGGGGCGCCATAGCTCATTAACCGCTTATAGCGGCGCTCCAGTAACGCATCGCTATCAAAGCTTTGCAGACGCTCCAGACTATTAGCCAAAGCCTCTTTAACGCGCTCAGCCGTCGTTAGTGGATGGCGATGAGCACCACCTAGCGGCTCTTTAATCAGCTCATCAACAAAGCCAAGCTCTTTGAGGCGCTCAGCAGTAATACCCATGGCTTGAGCGGCGTCAGATGCTTTTTCAGCGCTCTTCCAAAGAATAGACGCACAGCCTTCCGGAGAAATAACCGAATAGGTGGAGTACTGCAGCATATGCAGCTCGTCGCACACACCAATCGCCAGCGCGCCACCAGAACCACCTTCCCCCACTACGGTGGAGATAATCGGTGTTTTCAGGCGTGACATCACCGCCAAATTATACGCAATGGCTTCCGACTGACCGCGCTCTTCCGCATCGATCCCTGGGTAAGCCCCAGGCGTATCGATAAACGTTAGGATGGGCATTTTAAAGCGTTCGGCCATTTCCATTAGGCGACAGGCTTTACGGTAGCCTTCTGGGCGCGGCATGCCAAAGTTGCGACGTACTTTCTCTTTAACATCGCGTCCTTTTTGATGCCCAATGACCATCACCGGCTGATCATTCAGACGCGCGACGCCTCCGACAAGGGCTGCATCATCGGCAAAGTTGCGGTCGCCGTGAAGCTCATCAAAGTCAGTAAAAATATGCTCAAGATAATCCAGCGTATAAGGGCGCTGCGGATGGCGAGATATCTGGGAAACCTGCCAGGGCGTTAAATCCTTGAAGATCGATTCGGTTAACTTACGGCTTTTCTCTTCCAGCCGAGATATCTCATCGGAGAGATTAACCTGGCTATCGGAGCTGACCAAACGCAGCTCCTCAATTTTTGCCTGAAGCTCGGCAATGGGCTGTTCAAAATCGAGATAGTTAGGATTCATCGGCTCTGCCTGTAAGCTGCCTATAAAAAAAGAAGCCTTGTCGAAACGGGCATGTATGAGGGGCATTATCGCACCCTGAACCTGCCACGCAAGGCAGTACCCTTTCAATTAGCGTGCCGCACCGCCATTTAGCACTCAATTTGACGGTGGCACGCGCACGTTTGTAGCGTTTGTTAGCGGTAACGTAGCTGAACGCCAACCTGCCCCTGCACATCACGAAGGGCCAACAGCAGGTCGTCGCTGGGAGCTACTTTCCATTCATCAGCCAGCGCCAGCCAGCCAACCGCTGCTGAGTGGCGATACTGTAGCCGTACCGGCAACCCGCCGGTATCGCGGTATGGCGCAAGACTCTCACGCAGGCTATCGACTAAACGCCCGTTGATCTGTTCAGCATCTAATGCTAATTCCACTGCTTCGCCATAGCGAATCCGCGCGGTCACCATCGGCGTAACGTCTTTACCCCGCAAGCGCAAACCGCCGGAGAAGTCATCGTTGGATACTTCACCTTCAACGATAATCACTTGGTCAGATTCGATTTGGCCTCGCAGTTGATCAAATAGCTCGCCAAATAGAGAGGCCTCGATACGCCCGGTGCGATCATCCAGCGTGATAAACGCCATGGTATCGCCACGTTTGGACTTCATGGTGCGCATGGCTACCACTAAGCCAGCCACCCGCTGCGGCTCACGAGAGGCCTTCAAATCACTAATGCGAGTAGAGACAAAGCGCTTTAGCTCACGCTCATATTCATCAATGGGATGGCCAGTCAGATAGAGACCCAGCGTATCTTTTTCACCAGAAAGACGCTCACGATCTGTCCATTCACGGGCGCTCTGATACTCAGCATAAGGATCCGTTTCTTCCTCTTCCGCTGTAAACGCATCGCCAAACATATCCAGCATACCCAGATTTTGGTTGGCATGGTTTTGAGCAGCCGCTTTCAAGGCGTCTTCCATCGCGGCGGAAAGCACCGCCCGGTTAGGGCCAAGATTATCCAGTGCGCCAGAGCGAATCAGCGCTTCTAGCGTTCGCTTGTTCATCCGTTTTGGATCAAGGCGGCGACAAAAATCGAAAAGATCTTTAAATGGACCATCGGTGCTACGGGCTTCAACAATCGCACCAATCGGACCTTCACCCACACCGCGAATGGCACCCAGGCCGTAAACCACGCGCCCTTCCGTATCAACGGTGAACTTGTAGCCACCGACATTAACATCCGGCGGTGTGACGGTAAGCTTGAGGTGGCGGCACTCCTCAATTAGCGGCACCACCTTGTCCAGGTTATCCATTTCCGTTGACATAACGGCGGCCATAAACGGGCCAGGATAGTGCGCTTTCAACCAGGCGGTTTGATAAGACACCAAGGCGTAAGCAGCAGAGTGCGATTTGTTAAAACCGTAACCGGCGAATTTCTCAACAAGATCAAAGATATTGCCAGCAAGATCTTTATCAATACCGTTGGCGGCACAGCCTTCCATAAAGCCTGAACGCTGCTTAGCCATCTCTTCGGGCTTTTTCTTACCCATGGCGCGGCGCAGCATGTCTGCCTGCCCCAAAGAATAACCGGCCATTACCTGAGCAATCTGCATGACCTGCTCTTGGTACAAAATAATGCCGTATGTCGGGCTAAGTACCGGCTTTAACAGGTCATGCTGATAATCTGGGTGGGGATAAGAGACTTCGGCACGGCCGTGCTTACGATTGATAAAGTCATCAACCATGCCGGACTGCAGCGGGCCTGGGCGGAATAGCGCCACCAGGGCGATCATATCGTCGAGGGAGTCTGGCAGCAGGCGCTTAATCAGCTCCTTCATACCACGAGATTCCAACTGGAAAACGGCGGTGGTTTCCGCGCGTTTAAGCATCTCAAACGTTTTGCTGTCGTCCAGCGGGATAGCGTCGATGTTAAGTGGCGCTTGACCGTTTACCCCCCGCACTTTATCGACCATTTCCAGTGCCCAGTCGATAATCGTCAGCGTCCGCAAGCCCAAAAAGTCGAACTTTACTAGCCCAGCGTCTTCGATGTCGTTTTTATCGAACTGCACCACCAGGCCAGAGCCATCTTCATCGCACAGCAGCGGCGAGAAATCGGTCAGTTTGGTGGGCGCAATAACGACGCCCCCCGCGTGCTTACCGGTCCCCCGGGTGGTGCCCTCTAGCTTGAGAGCCATTTCCCAGATCTCTTCGGCTTCGTCGTCATTGCCGATAAACTCTTTCAGTGCCGGTTCTTGCTCTATCGCTTTGGCAAGCGTCATACCCACTTCAAAGGGGATCAGCTTAGAAAGCTTATCGCCTAAGGAGTAAGGCCGCCCCTGAGCGCGCGCCACATCGCGCACCACCGCTTTTGCAGCCATGGTGCCAAAGGTGACAATCTGAGATACCGCATTGCGGCCATAGCGGTTAGCTACATACTCAATCACTTTGTCGCGTTTTTCCATGCAAAAATCGACGTCAAAGTCGGGCATGGAGACACGCTCAGGATTAAGAAAGCGTTCGAACAGCAGATCGTAGCCAATGGGGTCAAGATCGGTAATTTTTTGCGCGTAAGCCACTAATGAGCCCGCACCGGAACCACGCCCTGGGCCGACTGGCACGTTGTTATCCTTGGCCCACTGGATAAAGTCCATCACGATCAGGAAGTAACCAGGAAAGCCCATTTGGATAATAACGTTCAGCTCAAACTCAAGCCTGTCACGGTAACGTTGATCAATCTCGCGATATGCGTCGCTATCGCGGGGGTACTGTTCAACAGGGAACAGAAAATCTAACCGTTCAGTGAGGCCGTCATGGGAGACTTTGCGGAAAAACTCATCCTGAGTCATCCCTTCGGGAATTTCGAACTCAGGTAGGAAAATTTCGCCCAACCGTACATCAACGCTACACCGCTCGGCGATCATAACGCTGTTCTCAAGCGCCTCAGGAATATCAGCAAACAGTGCTGCCATCTCCTCAGGGCTTTTTAGGTACTGCTCTTCGGTGTAGCGTCTTTCACGGCGCGGGTCATCCAAGGCCTTGCCTTCGCCGATGGCAACGCGGGTTTCGTGTGCCCAAAAGTCCTCCCGCTCTAAAAAGCGCACGTCATTGGTCGCTACCACTGGGGTATTCGACTCAATCGCCAGCTTCACACTCGCGTGAACGCAATCTTCTTCAAGCGGCCGCCCGGTACGGATTAACTCCAAATAAAAACGGTCTGGAAAGGCGCGTTGCCACTCTTCCAACAGCTCCCGAGCTTCGCGCTCATGATCAGACAGCAAGTGACGACCTATCTCGCCTTCACGTCCGCCTGATAGCGCAATTAGTCCTTCGCTTTGCGCTAGCACCCACTGTTTGTCCAGAATGGCTCGCCCTTGGCGCTGGCCATCGGTCCACCCCTTAGAAATCAATTCGGTGAGATTGCGGTAACCAACATCGTTCATCGCCAGCAGCGTAATGCGATACGGATGGGCCTCATCATGGGGGTTGTACAGCCATAAGTCGCTACCGATGATGGGCTTGAGACCAGCGCCCTGCGCCGCTTTGTAGAACTTAACCAAACCAAACAAGTTAGCTTCATCGGTTAAGGCCAGAGCCGGCATCCCGCGCTCAGCGGTGGTACTGACCAGTGACTTGAGTTTTACCAAGCCATCAACCAGGGAGTATTCACTGTGCAAACGTAGATGAACAAACGGAACCGTCATGGGACTCTCAGCAACAAAGCTAGATAAATAGAAAATGCTTACAGCAGCGCTAACTGACGCTGAACCGGCGCAAAGCTCCGGCGGTGTTCGGCAAGTGGCCCGTGGGCAGACAATGCCGCTAAATGTTCTTTCGTTGGATAACCTTTATGGCGGGCAAAGCCATAATCAGGATAGCGCAGATCAAGCTCAGCCATCTGAGCATCTCTGGCCACCTTGGCCAAAATTGACGCAGCGGCGATCGCAGGATGGCGGGCATCACCTTTTACCACCGCTTGCCCAGGAAGCTCGTGCCCGGGCAACCGATTACCATCGACCAATAAATATTCAGCCGCGGGTGTTAAAGCATCAATGGCACGCCGCATAGCAAGATGAGTGGCATGGTAGATATTTAGCTGATCAACCTCAGCAGCACTGGCCTCGGCCACAGCAAACGCTAGCGCACGTTCGCGAATCTGCACATCCAGCGCTTCGCGTTTCTTAGCAGTGAGCTTTTTTGAATCCGTCAGCCCTTCAATAGGGCGACTAGGATCAAGAATCACCGCCGATGCCACAACACTGCCAATCAGAGGCCCACGCCCAACTTCGTCAACGCCCGCTAAGAAGTCACCACGATAGTCGATCACTAAGGGGGGATAGTCAGTCGGCTTAACGGCCATGATGATTCCCTTCTTGGGAAGCTATTTCGTTGCTATCCAATGGCTGGCCCGCCACCATCGCGGAAATTGCTTGTGCCGCCCGTTGGCTGGCATTGCGCTGTAATGCACGATGCATATCGGCAAAGCGTGCCTCCAGGGCGTTACGTTCTTGGGCATTATTAAGCATTTCATCGAGCCGATCAGCGATCGTTTCTGGTGAGGCAGCGTCCTGAATCAGCTCGGGCACAACGCCCTCTTGAGCAATCAAATTGGGTAGTGAAATCCACTCGGTTTTCACCAACCGCTTTGCCAGCCAGTGGGTCGTCGGTGCCATTTTATAAGCCACTAGCATTGACCGATGACATAGCATGGCTTCTAGCGCGGCGGTGCCCGAAGCCAACAACACAGCATCGCTGGCTACCATCGCCTCGCGAGCCTGCCCGTCCAAGAGCATGACACGCTCGCTTAACGTGGGGTAGCTTGCCAGGAGCTGGGTGATTTCTTGATAACGCTGGTGGGTCGCTGCGGGAATGACCACATGCAGCGCTTCATTACGCTGACAGAGCAGCTCAGCAGCGCGTAAAAACGTATCACCAAGAAAGCGTATTTCATTACCCCGGGAACCAGGCAATATTGCCAGAACAGGGGCTTGAGCAGGCAATGCGAGTGTTTGGCGAGCCGCTTGGCGATCATTCTCAAGCGGTAATTCATCCGCTAATGGATGACCAACAAAGGCGACCGGTACCTGGTGCTGATGGTAAAAGTCAGCCTCAAACGGCAGTAGCGTCAACATGCCATCAACCGCCTTGGCGATCTTTTTCACCCGCCCTTGCCGCCATGCCCATACCGAAGGGCTGACATAGTGAGCTGTCTTCAATCCGGCGGCACGCAGCTGTTTTTCAAGGCCGATATTAAAGTCAGGCGCGTCAATGCCAATCATAATATCCGGCTGCCAAGCGAGCGCTTCTTCACGCAGAGTGCGGCGCACGCGAATGAGCTCTGGCAAGTGCTTGATGACTTCAACAAGACCCATCACCGATAATGTTTCAAGGGGAAAGCGGCTCGTCAGACCCTGCGCTTCCATGCGAGGCCCGCCCAGCCCACGAAACTCAATGTTGGGGTGGCGCAGCTTCAGCTCGTGCATCAACCCTGCCCCAAGGATATCCCCGGAGAGTTCGCCTGCAACAATATAGACGCGCTGAAATGTCATGATGACGGGAGAAGTAGTGGCATTTGAATCCATCGTTGATGTCAGCTAGACATCAATGTCATTAGCGGACGATACCGCGCGTTGACCGCTCAATAGAGTCGGCAAACGTGGTGACTTCGGGCAGATCGAATCGGCTGCGCATTTCGCTAACCGCCTGTTCGACAGTTAAGCCCTGGCGGTATACCAGCTTGTAGGCACTGCTTAATGCATTAATCGCGTCTCGACTAAAGCCACGGCGCTTCAAACCAACAAGATTAAGGCCTCGCGCTTCAGCAGGGTTGCCATTGATCATCACATAGGCGGGCGTGTCTTTGGTAATAATCGACCCGCCTCCGGCCATCGCATGTTCACCAAAGTGACAAAACTGGTGAACAGCCGCTAGGCCACCCAAAATGGCGTGATCACCGAGAACCACATGACCTGCCAAAGTAACTTGGTTAGCTAGGATACAGTCGTTGCCAATCACACAGTCATGACCGACATGAACATACGCCATAAATAGGTTACGCGAGCCAATAGTAGTTTCGCCGCGATCCTGCACGGTACCACGATGGAGGGTAACGCCTTCACGGACAACGTTATCATCCCCCATCACCAACCGTGTTGGCTCGCCCGCGTATTTCTTGTCTTGGCAGTCTTCTCCTACCGAAGCAAACTGAAAAATTCGCGTACGTTCACCTAGAACGGTAGGCCCTTTAATAACCACGTGGGGGCCTATCACAGAGCCAGCGCCAATCGTGACGCTTGGCCCAATAACACTAAACGGGCCAACCTCAACGTCGTCAGCAAGCTGCGCTTTGGGATCAACCAGTGCAGTAGGGTGTATCAAGCGACCTTCCTCTCAGCACAAATAATTTCCGCCTCACAGGCTAATTCACCATTAACCGAGGCACGGCAGGCGAACTTCCAAATACCACGTTTCCCACGGATGACATTGGCTTCCAGGACTAACTGGTCTCCCGGCATAACAGGGCGTTTGAAGCGCACATTATCGCTTCCTACTAAATAGTACACATAGCCGTCAGCGGGCAGCTTATTGACTGTTTTAAACCCTAAAATACCGCACACCTGAGCCAGCGCCTCTAAGACTAAAACACCTGGCATAATGGGATGGTGCGGGAAATGGCCATTAAAAAACGGCTCATTAATACTGACATTTTTGTACGCAACGATGGATTCACCCACGGTTAATTGCGTTACTCGATCCACCAGCAAAAACGGGTAGCGATGAGGCAAGTATTCGCGAATTTCGTTAATATCCATAACCATCGTAACGACCTCTAAAATGACAAAAGGCCTGAATCATATCAGGCACGCGCCAGCAAAGTTGCTGGTTAAAAAACAGTGAATTATAACCTGCTGCTATGCAGCCTCAAGCTAGCTGTATCTATATTGCTGGCATAATTCTACTTGCTGCGATGGCTTTTCTCTAAACGAGATAAACGCTTGGCTATTTCATCTAGCTGTTTAAATCGCACCGCATTCTTGCGCCATTGGGTATTACTCATGGCACCAGTACCCGAAGAGTAGACACCTGGCTCATGAATCGAATTGGTCACTAGACTCATCCCCGTTACCTGCACACCGTCACAAATAGTAAGGTGTCCGGACAGTCCAACGCCCCCTCCGAGCATGCAGTGTTTACCCACTGTCGTGGAGCCAGCAATACCAACACAGCCCGCAAGTGCACTGTGATCACCAATGATTACGTTATGCGCAATCTGTACCTGGCTATCGATTTTTACGTCGTTGCCAATGACGGTGTCTCCCAACGCGCCACGGTCAATGCTTGAGCAGCTGCCGACTTCAACATCATCGCCTAGCACAACCCCGCCTAATTGAGCGATTTTGTGCCATCCTGCCCCGTCATGGGCAAAGCCGAAACCATCACCACCAATCACACAGCCGCTTTGCAAAATCACTCGCTTGCCCACAACAACACCGTGGCAAACAGTAACGTTGGCGTGTAGCCGAGTATCATCGCCAATCACACTATCGGCACCAATCACACTGCCAGCACCAACAACTACACGCTCACCTAACACAACGCCTGCCTCAATCACTGCATGTGCTTGAACAGAAACACCTTTGCCCAACATAGCGTCATCCGCTACAACAGCTGTAGGGTGAATACCTGTAACATCCCGAGCAGGTAACGGATCAAATAGCTGGGAAAGCTTTGCGTAACCTAAGTAAGGATTAGCCATCTCTAAACGCGGAACAGGGCAATTCTTGCCATGCTCAGGATGAAGCAGCACCGCCGCTGCTTTTGTGGTTGCTAGATCTTTTAAATACGCACGATTAGCGAGAAATGCGACTTGATCAGGCGCTGCCTCTTTAAGCGTTGCAAGACCCCGAATCGGCTGTTCGGCGTCGCCTTCAAAATCGACGTCCAAGTGACGTGCAATATCCGCAAGGGTAAGGTGATGAGGAGCGTGCGTCATAGAAGCCCAGAGAAACATGGGTGCGGGCTAGCCCGCACCAACAGTCCTAAAATTAGTTTAGCGAATCAAAAATCTGTGTGACTTCATTAGTCACATTAGGCAGGTCAGTTGATGAGTGCAACACCCCTTGAGGTTCTACCAGAACATCAATGTTGTGGCGCTCTAGCACCTGCTCTACCGCTTGTTCCAGCTTGGGCTCAGCGCCTTCAAGAAACCGCTGCTCAGATGCTTGCTGCGCTTGGATCACTTCACGGCGCAGCTGCTCAAAGCGGCTACCCTTTTGCTGAAGCTCAGCAATGAGCGGATCTCGCTGAGACTGAGACATCGTCTCACCTTCACGCTGTAAACGCTCTTGTAGGCGTTGAAGCTCTTCGCCCAACGCTTGAGCCTCACGCTGCTGGTTACCGATTTGGCCTTCCAGTTGGCTCAACGATGACTGAGCCGACTGTGTATTCATCAACGCGGCGCGCCAATCAAGCACTGCCACTTCAGCGGCAACGGCGTAGGCGGGTAGCGTCATTGCACCAAGTAGGCACACAGCTGCTGTCAGTTTACGCATCGTGTTAACTCCTTTTTATTAGGTAGGTACCAACGTATCCCACCATGTTAGAACGTTTGGCCCAGCGAGAACTGGAAGAACTGAGTATCGTCACCGCTTTTATCGCTTAACGGCTCTGCCACGCTGAAGGTCAACGGGCCTACCGGCGTTAGCCACGAAAGGCCGATACCAACGCTGTAACGCAAGTCACCCAAGTCGACTCCAGAACTGCATTGCTGGCGCCCAACATCTGCTTCCTGCACATCATAGCAAGAACTCAAGAAGGTATTACCCGCGTCGAGGAAGAGCGACGGTTGAATCGCACGCTGATCTTCCACAAAGGGCATTGGGAAGAGCACTTCTGCCGACCCTTCTACCAATATATTGCCACCCAACGTACGGTCACGACCACCATCTCGAGTCGGCGTTGTACGCTGTCCCAGGGTGTTTGAAGTAAAACCACGTACTGAACCTAAGCCACCCGCATAGAAGTTCTCATAGAACGGATAAGGATCATTGCTACCCAGCGTGTCGGCATAGCCTAGATTACCGGTAAACTTCAACGCCCAGGTCTGGTCATCATTGATCGGGAATAGCTGCTGGGCACGAGCACGCAGCTTGTAGTACTCCGCATCACTACCAGGGACACCTGTTTCTAGCGATACACGCTGATAGTTACCCGCTGTTGGCATAATGCCACGGTTCAAGTTATTACGTGTCCAGCTCGCAGTCAGCTTCAGGCTTTGTGCATTATCGCCTTGATCTTCGACGTAACGAATAATTTCTGAGGCAGAGTCGTTGTAGGTTTTAACCGTGATTTCTTCAAGACTGGCGCCGAAGTTCAGACGGGAAAGCTCGCTGATGGGATAACCGAAGTTAATACCAGCGCCGTAAGCATCGGTGGAGAACGTCGAAATATCGGAGTCGCCGTAATCAGTTTCCCGATAAAAGAGATTATAACCGCGCGAAATACCATCCAGTGTCCAATAGGGATCCGTGAAAGCAAAGTTAACACTGGTAAACGTATCACTACGTTGTGCACCTACGTTGACGCGGTTCCCGGTGCCCAGGAAGTTATTTTGCGCCAGACCAACGCCGTAAATCACACCTGCGCTTTGTGAAAAGCCGACACTGGCAGAAACTGAGCCAGACGGCTGCTCTTCAACGTTATACGTTACGTCTAGTAAGTCAGGCTGTCCCGGGACCGGTTGCGTATCAACCTCTACTTGGCTAAAGAAGCCAAGACGCTCTAAGCGTTGACGCGACTGAGTAATCGACTCAGTCGAGGCAGGTGCACCTTCTAACTGGATCATTTCGCGACGCAATACTTCGTCTTGCGTTGTGGTATTGCCGAAAAACTCAATGCGACGTACATAAGTTCGCTGACCAGGGTTGACCGCGATCACTAAATCAACCGTTTCACCATCACCGGCCATTTCAGGGATACCTTGAACTTCAGCAAACGCAAAGCCTTCCGCACCAAGTCGCTGGCGAAGCGCTTCAGTAGACGCATTAAGATCGCCACGAGAGAACGTATCACCACGGCTAATGGTCAGTAGTTCGTTCGCTTCGTTTTCGCTGATTTGCAGATCACCTGCAAAACGAATGTCACCTACTTGGAACTGATTGCCTTCATCAATATTTAATGTGATGAAAATTTCTGACTTTTCGGGACCAATCGATACCTGCGTTGAGGTGACATCAAAATTAACGTAACCACGATCCAGGTAAAAAGAGCGTAGTCGCTCAATGTCACCTGCAAGCGCTTCACGAGAGTAATCATCCTTAGAGAACCAACCAAAAACACGCCCTGGCCGATCATTTAGCTCGAATACGTCGCGCAGCGTCTCGTCGTCGAATGCCTCATTACCAACAATATTGATCTGTCGGATTTTAGCGACTTCGCCTTCATTAACATTGATATTAACCTGGACGCGGCCCTCATCAATTTCATCAACTTCAACATCGATGCCTGCGCTGTAGCGTCCCTGAGCTTGATAAACCCCTTCAAGCTCACGTTGAATCTCTTCCAATGTGGAAAGCTGAAGCACCTGCCCTTCGGAAAGGCCTGATTCGCGTAGGCCATTGCGCAGATCCTCATCAGAAATCTGCTGATTCCCTTCGATGTTCAAGCGCGCGATGGTCGGCCGCTCAACCACCTGAATAACCAACACATCCCCCTCTCGCGCGAGGGAAACATCTTCAAACAAGCCTGTGGCAAACAAATCTCGCGCAGCAGCAGCAAGCTGCTGTTCGCTAACGCGATCATTGGCATTGACGGGAAACGCATTAAAGACCGAGGCGGCAGATACCCGCTGCAGTCCTTCCACACGAATGTCGGAAACATCAAAGGATTGTGCTTGGGCACTGCTGGTACCTACCAGCAACAATGCCGCCATTCCAAGGGTCTTGATTTTCATGCAGTCAGTTCGCTCGCGTTGGTCTGCCCATCATTCCAGATAGGCACCATATACATTTGTGCAGGCAGATGACAAGGCATCCAGCGCCCTACACGCGTCATTACCACAGGCGCATCAGATCAAAATAGAGAGCCATTAACATTAGGGTGCCTACCATGGCAAGCCCAATACGCAACCCTACTGCTTGCGTTTGCTCAGAGACCGGCCGCCCACGCACGACCTCTATAAAATAATAAAGTAAATGCCCACCATCGAGCACAGGTATTGGCAGTAGATTAAGCACGCCAAGGCTGATGGAAAGATACGCTAGAAAGCCTACGAACGCTTCCATCCCCGCACGAGCAGAGTCACCTGATATCTGCGCGATGGTAATCGGCCCCGAAAGGTTCGACGGTGAAATAAGCCCCACCAGCATCTTACGGATAGCATCTACCGTCAGTAGCGTCATCTCACCTGTACGTGATAACGCCTGACCTACCGCTGCTACAGGCCCGTAACGAATTTCACGTTGAAACTCTTCAGGCCATGTTACCTGCTGCGCTCCGGCACCAATGTACCCAACCTCACCGCCACTCTCCAGCGTATTACGACCAGGCGTTAAAGAGAGGCTGCCCTGCTCATCACCACGCTGGTAACTCACCACTAGGGTTTGGCCTGCACTCTCACGAATAATCGAGACAAACTGCATCCAATCATCAATTGGCTCGCCATCCAGTGACAAAATACGATCACCTGCCCGCAGGCCAGACTGTGAAGCCGCCTGGCCATCAATCACTTGGCCTAGCACCGCGGGTACGTTGGGGCGCCAAGGAGTAATACCCAAACTCTGCATTGGCTGGGGCGGGTCCTGGCGAACCATGTAGTCAACAACAGGAAGCTGATAAACCCGTGAGGCATTCGCCCCTTCAGGCTGCGCTTCAAGCATCAAGTCACCATTAAACCCGATCATGGAGACAAGCTTTAAGTTAATCTCTTCCCAGGAGCGCATAGCATCCCCCTGGATAGAGGTAATCTCTGCACCGTGAGAAAGCCCTGCCTCTGCCGCAGGAGAGTTAGGAGCAACATCGCCCACTACTGGGGCAACGGTTGTGGTGCCAGCAACAAACAGTGCCCAATAGGCCACAATCGCGAGTAAAAAATTTGCAATCGGGCCAGCAGCAACAATAGCGATACGCTGCCACACATTTTTACGATTAAATGCTTGATCTAATTGCTCTTCAGGTACAGGCGCTTCACGCTCGTCAAGCATTTTCACATAGCCGCCTAGCGGTATGGCCGCCACCGCAAACTCTGTGCCGTGACGATCAACGGTCGACCACAGCGGCTTACCAAAGCCAACCGAGAAGCGCAGCACCTTTACACCGCAGCGCCGCGCCACCCAAAAATGGCCAAACTCGTGAAAGGTTACCAACAACCCCAGTACCACGATCACCGCTAATATGTTCTGAATCAGGCCCACTCTTCGCTCCTTTACATAACTCGCTGATCAACGATGGCTGATGCCAAGCGAATTACTAGCATACTATTAGCGCCGCCTGCTCCCGTGCCCACTGATCTGCAGATAATATCTGCTCAAGCGTGTCCGCACGTCCTTCAAACGGTAGAGCCATCACTTTTGCCACTACATCAGCAATCGCGCTGAAGCCAAGCTGTCCTTCCAGAAAAGCTTCCACGGCGACCTCATTCGCCGCATTCAAAATCGCCGGTGCAGCGCCGCCCTTGTGCATAGCATCGCGGGCGAGCGACAAGCAGGGGAAAAGCGCTTCATCAGGGGCTTCGAAATCCAGACGCGCCACCTGAAAAAGATCCAACGTCTCAACACCCGCATCAATCCGTTCCGGCCATGCCAATCCATAAGCAATAGGCGTACGCATATCAGGATTACCCAGCTGCGCAATCACCGAACCATCATCATAGGCAACCATAGAGTGAATAACGCTTTGCGGATGAACTACAACCTGTATCTGATCAGGCGTTGCATCAAATAGCCAGCACGCTTCGATAAGCTCTAAGCCTTTATTCATCAACGTCGCGCTGTCGACGGAGATTTTGCGCCCCATTGACCAGTTAGGATGATGACAAGCCTGCTCGGGGGTCACATTAGCGATATCTTCTGCCTGCCAGCCACGAAAAGGGCCGCCAGAGGCGGTGAGCAGCAGCTGGCGAACACCGTGCTGACGCAATCCACCTCTATGCTCGGTAGGTAGACATTGGTAAATAGCATTATGTTCGGAATCAATCGGCAATAAAGTTGCACCTGAGCGAGCAACAGCGTCCATAAACAGGGCGCCACTCATCACTAAAGCTTCTTTATTGGCCAACAGTACGCGCTTACCTGACTCGGCAGCTGCTAGCGCAGGTAGCAGGCCCGCTGCGCCAACAATAGCGGCCATAACGGTATCCACCTGCCTGTCTCGTGCCACCTGGCAAAGCGCCATAGCCCCTGAAAGAACATTGGTAGTGAGGCCTGATGTTAAAATTGCTTGCTGCAACCAGGCCGCATCCTCAGGATCATCTAACACAGCAACAACTGGACGATGAACACGACATTGCGCTAAGAGCGCTTCTTTTGAGGTATGAGCCGTTAAGGCATAAACGCTATAACGATCTGGATATTGAGCAATGACATCAAGAGTACTTTTACCAATTGAGCCTGTTGAACCAAGCACTGTAATACGTTGAACAGCTGGTGGGCTCATAGGACGCTCACCTGGAGATGGATCACCTGCAGATAGAACAGCGCAAAAATAGGCACTGCTGCCGTCAAGCTATCAATACGATCCAATACGCCACCGTGGCCTGGCAAGAGCTGGCTTGAATCTTTAATATCCCGATAGCGCTTAAGCATACTTTCGAGAAGATCACCAAGCACTGAAACTAGCGTAACCAATCCGGTAATCACTACCAGTGCAACACCGCCCATAAGATTAATGGGCTGCCACACAGCGAACACAATCGCTAGCAATAGTGTGGCCGCAAGGCCGCCATAAACACCTTCCCAGGACTTACCTGGGCTCACTTTTGGAGCAAGCTTATTTTTCCCCCAACGCCTGCCAGCAAAGTAGGCGCCAATATCAGCGGTCCAGACCAGCAATAGCACAAACAGCAGCCATACAGCACCACTATCGCGGAGCACATTGAATCCTACCCAGCACGGCAGCAGCACCCACACACCCATGAGCAACCGACGAGAAGTGGCTTGCCATTGGTTGGCAGTATCAGGGTAGTGAGTCACCCAATAAAGATTAATCACCCACCCCACAGCTGCCAGCCAAAGCGGCCAAGCGGCTAGCGCTGCCTCTGCCAGCCACATCGCCAGCATTAATACTCCCATAACAACCACCAGGAAAAATCGCGCTCCCTGGCGGGCTACACCGGCTAAGTTGGTCCACTCCCAAGCACCTAGCAGCACAATTAGTGCTGTAAACAGTGCAAAGGCTCCACCTTGTAGTCCGAACAAGCCGATCAGCGTCAGGGGCGCTAACCAAGCTGCTGTAATCATCCGCTGTTTAAGCACCTTGCGCCTCTATTTGTGCGTCGGTCATACCAAAACGACGGCGACGTAGGCAAAAGTCGTCCAGCGCTTCATCAAGCGCCGCCCCGTTGAAATCTGGCCAGAGCAGTGGCGAAAAATGCAGTTCTGCATAAGCCAACTGCCATAACATAAAGTTAGATAGCCGCTGCTCCCCGCTGGTGCGGATGCATAAATCTACCGGCGGTACATTGTGCGTATTCATTGCCGCATCAAGACGCGCCTCATCAATATCGGAAGCCACTAACTCACCTGCGGCTACTTGCTCCGCCAACTGCCTAGCCGCTCGCGCAAGGTCCCATTGGCCACCGTAGTTGGCCGCAATCACCAGATGCATGCCAGTATTCTCTGCGGTTAACGACTCGGCACGCTGAATATGCTTTTGGATCGCATAGGAGAAACCACGCTGTTCGCCAATAATTGACAGGCGAATATTACGCTCATTGAGCTTTTTGACTTCACGCTTAAGCGCCATCAAAAAAAGCTCCATCAAGGCATTCACCTCAGCTGCTGGACGCTTCCAATTTTCACTAGAAAAAGCAAAAAGACTCAGTGTCTGAACGCCTCGCTGCGCAGCGCGTTCAATAACCGCCCGCACGGCTTCAACACCGGCTCGGTGACCGCGTACTCCGGAAAGCCCACGTGCACGCGCCCAGCGGTTATTACCATCCATAATAATAGCAACATGGGATGGCGGTGCCTCCTCGGATCGAGAAGGCGGTGTGCCATCCTGCTGCGCTTGGGGAAGCTGCGGAGACGTCATGGGTTCTCGCACCAAAGATCAGTCATAGTAAAGCCAAGCGATGGCCCACGGGCAGCCAAGCTCCCCGTGGTTGATTGAAAGCAGGTAGCTATTTTTACACTAATAACTATACCTGCATGAGATCTTGTTCTTTTGCGGCAAGCGCTTTATCAACCTCAGCAATATACTTATCCGTCAACTTCTGGATTTCGTCTTCGCCCTGGCGCTGATCGTCTTCAGTAATTTCTTTATCCTTCAGCAAAGACTTAAAATCACCGTTGGCATCACGACGTACGTTACGCACCGCCACGCGCGCATGTTCAGCTTCGCTACGCGCCTGCTTGATGTAACCTTTGCGCGTTTCTTCGGTCAGCATCGGCATCGGCACACGAATGACATTACCGGCGCTGGCAGGATTGAGCCCCAGATCAGAGGTCATAATTGCCTTTTCAATCTTAGGCACCATGCCCTGCTCCCAAGGCGTCACTGTCAGTGTACGAGCATCTTCCACGTTAACAGAAGCCACTTGATTTAGCGGCACCTGGCCACCGTAATAATCAACGGTAACAGCGTCGAGAATACTGGGATGAGCACGCCCCGTACGGATCTTGTTGAAGTTACTGTGCAGCGCTTCAACGCTTTTCTTCATGCGAGATTCTGCATCTTTCTTGATGTCATTGATCACGATATTACCCTCTGTCTATCAGCGTGCCTTCCTTGCCCCCTACTACCAAATTCAGCAGGGCACCAGGCTTATTCATATCAAATACCCGCACCGGCATATTATGGTCACGTACCAGGCAGATTGCGGTCAAATCCATAACGCCCAATTTTTGGTCTAGGGCATCGTCGTAGGAGAGCTGGTCGTACTTCACGGCATCGGGATGCTTAACCGGATCTTTATTGTACACGCCGTCCACTTTGGTGGCTTTGATCACCACGTCAACATCTACTTCAATACCACGTAAGCAGGCTGCAGAGTCGGTCGTAAAGAAAGGGTTACCCGTACCAGCTGAAAACAGCACCACGTCTCCGGACGTTAAGTAGCGGATGGCGGTGCGGCGGTCGTAATGCTCCACCACACCACTCATGGGAATCGCTGACATTACCCGCGAGCGAATATTGGAGCGCTCAAGTGCATCCCGCATTGCTAGCGCATTCATCACTGTTGCCAGCATTCCCATGTGGTCACCCGTCACCCGATCCATGCCGGCTTCATTAAGCGCCGCGCCACGAAATAGGTTTCCACCACCAATCACGATACCCACCTGAACGCCAATACCAACCAATTGGCCGATCTCTAGTGCCATACGATCCAGCACTTTCGGATCAATACCAAAATCGTGCTCACCCATTAGCGCTTCGCCAGACAACTTCAGCAAAATACGTTTGTATTTTGATTTCGACTTTTCAGCCTTGCTGGCAGCAACTGCGGGGGCGGACTCTTGAACTTCACGTGACATGGCATCTCTCCTGAGGCAGACCTGAACACAGGCGGGCGAGACGACCCCAGTTTTTCACAGGGGCCGGATACACAAAAGCGTGCGCTCGCGCGCACGCCATCTTCTTTCTGAAACCTCTGACCTTAGCGACGGCCAGCCTGTTCCATAACTTCTTTAGCAAAGTCGACTTCTTCTTTCTCGATGCCTTCGCCCACTTCAAAGCGAGTGAAGCTAACCACTTCGCCACCCGCCGCTTTCACGAACTCGGCAACGGATTGGTTCGGGTCTTTAACGAACGGCTGTTCGGTCAGGCTGTTCTCGGCCAAGTACTTTTTCAGACGGCCTTGAACCATTTTCTCAGCGATCTGCTCAGGCTTACCGGCCATGTCCGGCTGGGCCAGAATAATCGCTTTTTCTTTATCCAGCTCTTCCTGCGGCATATCTTCTGGGTGCGCAACCGACGGATTGATCGCTGCTACGTGCATAGCAACGTCTTTAGCAGCTTCCGTGTTACCACCTTTCAGAACGGTCAAGACGCCGATACGGCCGCCGTGAACGTATTCGCCTACAAGGCCACCTTCAACAGCGTTCACAACAACGGCACGACGCACACCGATATTCTCGCCGATTTTCTGTACCAGCTGCTCACGAGTAGACTCGAGGTCGCCAGCCATTACCGCTGCAACGTCTTCATTTTTCGCCGCAAAGAACGCATCCGCGATCTTGTTGGTGAAAGCGATGAAGTTGTCGTCACGGGCAACGAAATCAGTTTCGGAGTTGATCTCGACCATTACGCCGTAGCTGCCGTCTTCTGCTACGCGAGTAACAACGGCACCTTCTGCAGCGGTACGACCCGCTTTTTTCGCGGCTTTAAGGCCGGAGCTTTTACGCAGGTTCTCGATTGCAACTTCGATATCACCGTCGGCTTCAGTAAGTGCTTTTTTACACTCCATCATGCCAAGACCGGTACGTTCGCGCAGTTCCTTAACCTGAGAGGCGCTGATAGCAGCCATGAGTTTTCACCTCGGAAATGGTTCTAGCTGAAAGTTAAACGCGCTACAGAGTATAGGCTCGGTAGATGACCGTTGCGTATCACTTTGTAGAGCATTCGCCGGCATTAAGCGTCCGGCATAATCGGCCCACTTGAGCGAACTCAAAGCGGGAAAAAGGGGGCATAAGGCCCCCTCTTAAACATGATGCGGCTTATCTGGCCGCCGCACCACTGCAACCGTTACTCGGCAGCAGCGTCAGTGTCGGCAGAAGCGGCTTCTTCAGTCACTTCAACAAACTCTTCCGGACGACCTTCTTTTGCACGACCACACGCGTCAGCAATTGCTTTCACGTAGATCTGAATAGCGCGGATGGAGTCGTCGTTACCCGGGATAACGTAATCAACGCCATCTGGGTTTGAGTTGGTATCTACCACACCAATAACCGGGATACCCAGTTTGTTGGCTTCGTTGATCGCGATGCGCTCGTGGTCAACATCGATAACGAACAGCGCGTCAGGAAGGCCGCCCATGTTCTTGATACCGCCGATAGAACGCTCAAGCTTCTCTTGCTCGCGAGTTGCCATCAAGACTTCTTTCTTGGTCAGCTTCTCGAACGTGCCGTCTTCGCGCATGGTTTCAAGATCACGCAGACGCTTGATGGACTGACGAATGGTCTTGAAGTTAGTCAGCATACCACCCAACCAGCGATGGTTGACGAACGGCTGGTTAACGCGGTTTGCTTCTTCTTTGATGATCTTGCTAGCGCTGCGCTTGGTGCCAACAAACAAAATTTTGTTGTTGGATGCCGCCATCTTCTCAACCACGTCGATCGCTTCGTTCAGCGCCGGCAAAGTGTGCTCGAGGTTGATGATATGAATCTTGTTGCGCGCGCCGAAGATGAACTTGCCCATCTTCGGATTCCAGTACTTGGTTTGGTGACCGAAGTGAGCGCCTGCTTTCAGCAGGTCACGCATATTAACGTGAGACATGATAAAACTCCTGAAACTCGGGTTAGGCCTCCACGCACCCCATGGATCCGACCAGTGGCATCGTCAAACGCTGCCAGCGGCACCCGGGACCATGTGCCGGTGCATGTGTGTTTTCAAGGCTTGCTGTTTAGTAACACAGATTTCTGCATTACGTTTAAATAGCCTTTCTGCAGATGACCAACTGAAAAAGAAGCATCGGATGGCGATTGCAGGAAAGCGCGCGGCTTTATACCATAGATCATTACCAAGATGAAGTCACAGCGCATGTAACGGTCTTAATTTACCGCTCACCATTGCCGTTCACCACTTACTTTAGAACCCACATCGAGAATTCATGAACGTTCCTATCAAGACGCCTTCTGAAATCGAGAAAATGCGTGAAGCCGGGCGCCAAGCCGCCAGCGTCATTGAAATGATCACCCCCCACATCAAGGCGGGGATCTCTACGGGTGAAATTGATCGCCTGTGCCACGATTTTATTGTTAACAATTTGGGCTCTACACCTGCCCCGCTGAACTACCACGGTTTTCCGAAAGCAACATGTACATCAATCAATCACGTGGTCTGTCATGGCATTCCTGATGATGCCAAAAAATTGAAGAACGGCGATATCATGAATTTGGATATCACCGTCAAAACAACCGACGGCTACCACGGTGATTCCAGCGTGATGTTCGTCATCGGCGATACGATCCAGGGCGAGCGCTTATGTCGTATCACCCAAGAGTGCCTGTACAAAAGCATTGAGCTAGTAAAGCCAGGCATACACCTTTCGGAACTTGCCCGCGTCATTCAGCAACATGCTGAAGCACACGGCTACTCCGTGGTGCGCGACTTCTGCGGTCACGGCATCGGCGCCGATTTCCACGAAGATCCGCAGTTTCTTCACTATGATGGCTATGCACCCGATGCCGACATCTCGCTGGAAGCTGGCATGTGTTTTACTATCGAACCAATGATTAACGTAGGCGGCTATAAAACCAAGGTGCTACGCGATGGTTGGACAGCGGTCACTAAGGATCGAAGCTTATCTGCCCAGTGGGAGCACACGCTGCTGGTCACAGAAACCGGTGTTGACGTGCTGACTGCACGCAGCGACGAAGACTTCAGTTTTCTAAATCGCTGATGCTTCTTCATCACTACCGGTTCGAGCCGGACACCACGCTGTACGATCTCGCTATGTTTCGCACCGAACTCGCCGGATCACGCTCCCCCATTGCGCCGTTTAAGGCGGCGCTTCGGGAGCTACAAGCCAAGCTGGATGAGCAATTTCGCTCTGGGGCTGATATACGCGACCTAGTCCGCGGGCGAGCGTGGTATCTGGATCAGTTGCTAGCCATTGCCTGGGCCCAGCACGACTGGCCTGACGATGGCGTTGCCCTGGTGGCAGTGGGTGGTTACGGCCGAGGCGAGCTACACCCGCACTCAGACATCGACCTCCTACTGCTACTGGAGCATGATGATGACACCCCTTATCGCGAGTCGCTAAGCGCTTTCATTACCTTCTTATGGGATATCGGTCTCGAGATCGGCCATAGCGTGCGCTCGCTTAATGACTGTGAGCGGGAAGCTGAAGCTGATGTCACAGTGATGACCAACCTGTTGGAATCGCGACTCATTGCTGGCCCCGAACATCTTCGCCAAAAGATGCGTGAACGCCTTAGCGCCGAGCATATTTGGCCTGCTGACCGTTTTTTTGAAGCAAAGTGGCAAGAACAAATTGCCCGCCACTATCGCTACAACAACTCGGAATACCACCTAGAGCCAAACCTGAAAAGCTCCCCAGGCGGCCTACGTGATATTCAAATGATTGGCTGGGTAGCTAAACGCCATTTCGACACTGAGCACTATGCTGACATCGTCGCGAATGGCTTTATGAATGATGCCGAACTGCGCATTCTAAGCCAGGGCCAAGCCTTTTTATGGCAGGTGCGTTATGCCCTGCACATGCTAACAGACCGCGCCGAAGATCGATTACTTTTTGATCACCAACGTACCATTGCCGAAATGTTTGGCTTTAGGGATACCCCTGAGCGCTTAGCAGTTGAACAGTTCATGAAGCGCTACTACCGGCATGTGACCGCCCTGGCTGGGCTTAACGACATGCTGTTACAGCACTTTGATGAGGTTATTCTGCGCGGCAAAGAGGCCTTGGAAACCGTTAAGCTAAACGAGCGCTTCGAAACCAAAGGCGGCTACATCCAAGCGCGCTCACGCAATCTGTTTCGTGAGCGACCTGCGGCCATGCTGGAACTGTTTCTGCTGATGGCAAAGCACCCGGAAATAGAAGGGGTACGCGCCGACACCATTCGCCTGATCCGTGACCATCGCCATCAAATTGATGACCACTACCGCGAAGACCCTCGCCATCAGCGACTATTCATGTCCATTTTGCGGGCTCCCGGCAATGTCCCTCGCCAATTAAGACGCATGAACCGTTACGGCATCTTGGGCAAGTATCTGCCAGAATTTGGTCGCGCGGTCGGGTTGATGCAGCACGACTTGTTCCACATTTACACGGTAGACGCCCACACCCTTCGCTTACTGAAGTTTTTACACGGTTTTCGCAAACCGGATGCCAAAGACGACTTCCCCGTCGCAGCCACACTGATTCATCAACTGCCTAAAATGGATCTGCTGTGGATTGCCGGGCTGTTTCACGATGTTGGCAAGGGCCGCGGCGGCGATCATTCTGAGATTGGTGCGCGTGATGTTGAGCAATTCTGTCATCGTCACCATGTCTCTCAACACGACACCAACTTACTGCGCTGGCTGGTGGAGCATCACCTATTGATGTCTATGACCGCCCAGAAGCGCGACATTAGTGATCCGGACGTGATTCGCGACTTCGCTCTAACAGTGCGCGACGAGACCCGCTTAGACTATCTCTACGTGCTCACCGTTGCCGATATCAATGCAACCAACCCCACCCTGTGGAACGGCTGGCGTGCGTCGCTGTTGCGCCAGCTTCATGCTGAAACCAAGCGAGCACTGAGACGAGGGCTAAAAAACCCGCCTGACCGAGATGACTGGGTGCGCGAAACTCGTACCGAAGCCCGTTCGTTACTGCAAACAGTCGGCGTAGACAGCGCTCAGATTGATCAACTGTGGGAGTCCCTCGGCGAAGACTATTTCCTTCAGTACGCACCCAGCGAAATTGTCTGGCAGACCCAAGGCATTCTTGCCCACCAGCCGTCTGTTTTGCCGCTAGTCTTAATTAGCGCACCCACCGCCGATATGGCCGAAGGCGGCACCAAGGTTTTTATCCATACCCGCTCGGTAGACGACCTATTTGCCGCGACCGCCGCCGCCATGGAGCAGCTAGGTCTATCTATCCATGATGCCCGCATCGCCACCTCGCACAACGACTGGACGCTAAATACGTTTATTGTGCTAGATCATTACGGCCAACCTATCCGTGATCCTGAGCATATTGAGGAGATGCGTCGGCATCTCGTCGAAGAGCTGGACGATCCGGATGACTATCCAGAGATCGTCACGCGCCACACACCGCGCCAGCTTAAGCACTTCAAGGTACCCACCGAGGTGGTCATTGAGCAGGACCCAGCCAACGAACGTACGCTGCTAGAGCTAACTGCCCCAGATCGCCCCGGCCTGCTGGCTCGTGTCGGGCGTATTTTTATGGAACAGGATATTGCCTTATCGGCTGCGAAAATTGCCACGTTGGGGGAACGGGTTGAAGACGTTTTCTTTATCACCACGAAAGCGGGCGAGCCGCTCACCGATCCAGAACGGCAACAGCAGCTTCGCGAACGGCTTATCGAAGTATTAGGCGTGTAAGCGCTTAAATGAGCGACGCCTTGGTGGTTAAGTTTGAGGTGGCACCAGGGGTTGCCTATAATCGGCGGTTTAGTTGGCCGTTTTTACAGACATCCAGCACCGCCTTTAGGCTATCAACGGACATGCCATGAATCCTGATCTAAACCTTCTGCACCCCTATCCGTTTGAAAAGCTAGCCGCCCTAAAGGCAGCGCTTGTGCCACCGGTGGGGCTTGCACATATTCCCCTCACTATTGGGGAGCCTCAACACGCCCCTTACGCAGGGGCGTTAGAGGCGCTGGTTGCCCATCAATTAGAGATGGCTCGCTACCCGGCAACCAACGGCCTACCCGCCCTACGCGAAACCATTGCCCACTGGGCAATCCAACGCTTTTCGCTTGCCGGGCTAGATGCCGAACAGCAAGTACTCCCCGTTAACGGCACCCGCGAAGCAATTTTTGCCTTTGTGCAAGCCGCCTTGGATCGCCAGCGCCCCGCTAAGGTGGCTGTCCCTAATCCCTTCTACCAAATTTATGAAGGGGCCACACTACTGGCAGGTGGCGAGCCGCTCTATTTGGATTGCACGGCTGACAACGGTTTCCGCCCTGATTTTTCGGCCGTGAGCGCGGCAACCTGGCGCGATGTACAAATGGTATTCATTTGCTCACCTGGCAACCCCACAGGGGCCGTCACGCCACTTTCTGAATTCAAGGAGCTCATCGCACTGGCTGATGAGCACGACTTTATCATCGCCTCCGATGAGTGCTACTCAGAGCTATATCTGGATGAAAGCACGCC
This sequence comes from Halomonas sp. IOP_6, assembly GCF_021151565.1. NCBI lineage: Bacteria > Pseudomonadati > Pseudomonadota > Gammaproteobacteria > Oceanospirillales > Halomonadaceae > Halomonas > Halomonas sp. IOP_6. The sequence continues at coordinate 69,189 of NZ_JAIRBO010000007.1, forward strand.
CCCTCCCGGCCTGCTACAAGCCTGCGCAGAGCTTGGACGCGACGACTATCAACGCTGCGTAGTGTTTCATTCGCTATCTAAGCGCTCTAACCTGCCAGGGCTACGCTCCGGCTTTATAGCGGGTGACGCGAACCTTCTCGCGCCGTTTAAGCGCTACCGCACCTATCATGGCTGTGCAATGTCGTTGCCGCTTCAGCACGCCTCTATCGCCGCCTGGCAGGATGAAACCCACGTACGTGCCAACCGGGACGCTTACCGCGAAAAATTTAGCTCTGTCACCAACGTGCTGGCACCCGTAATGGACTTCCCTACGCCGGAAGCTAGCTTTTACCTGTGGCCAGCAGTGCCCGACGGCGATGACATCGCCTTTACTCAGCGGCTATTTAGTGAGCAACACGTCAGCGTGTTACCTGGCAGCCTCATGAGCCGCCCAGGGAAAAATGGCCATAACCCCGGTTCGGGTCGACTACGTTTAGCATTAGTGGCGGAGCTTGCGCCCACCCTCGAAGCAGCTGAGCGACTTCGTCAACTGCTTGAGCGCGGCTAGACACCGTAGACTTGTTTAAGGAGGTTATATGCTGACACTCTATATCATCAACACATGCGACACCTGCCGCAAAGCACGCAACGTACTTGAAGAGAAAGGTATCCCTTTCAAGACCCATGACCTGCGTAAAGATGGTCTTTCAGCCGGCTTACTTGAGCACATTCTTGAGCGCGTACCGCTATTAGAAGCGCTTAATAAGCGCAGCAAAACATGGCGTGATTTACCCCAGGAAGAAAAAGACAGCCTGGATGCTACCTCTGCCCGCAGGCTAGTGCTTGAACAGCCCACGCTGCTCAAAAGACCACTGCTAGAAGTTGATGACGACACTATTTTAGTGGGCTACCGCGACGGCGATTACGACTCTCTCAGCGGCTAACATACCACTGAACCCTAACAACTGATTGTTATTCAAAACTTTAAAGGAAGACGCGTTATGCTGAGCTTCGCGCTTGGAATCGGCACCCAAAACACACAGGGCGACTGGTTAGAAATCTACTACCCAGCACCACTGTTTAATCCTGCAGACAGCTTGGTAGCCGCAGCCAAAGAGGCGTTAGACGCCCCCGCTGGCAATACGGCAATCAGTTTCCTGCCCGAAGATTGCACGCGCTTGGCCAAAGCATTGGAAGCTGCTGGTCACTCTGAGCAGGCAGCACTCGCCGAATCATTCGCCGCCAGCCATCGCCCCCTGGTCGCGATGTTTTTAGAAAGCGATCAGGCACCGCAGACCGTTCCTGAAGTTTACTTAAAGCTGCACTTGCTCTCTCACCGCTTAGTGAAGCCTCACGGCTTGGATCTGACGGGAATGTTTGGCCTGCTGCGCAACATCGCCTGGACCAACGAAGGCGCGATTGATATTGAAGAGCTGCCCGCCCGCCGTCTTAAAGCGCGTTTAGCGGGTCGCGCGCTGTCAGTCGACTGCGTCGATAAATTCCCCAAAATGACCGATTACGTGGTACCCACCGGCATCCGCATTGGCGACACTGCTCGCGTGCGCCTGGGCGCTTACCTGGGTGAAGGCACCACGGTAATGCATGAAGGCTTCGTCAACTTCAACGCAGGTACTGAAGGCCCCGGCATGATTGAAGGGCGCATTTCTGCTGGCGTCATGGTCGGCAAAGGCTCCGACCTGGGTGGCGGCTGCTCCACCATGGGAACGCTCTCTGGCGGCGGTAATATCATTATCAAGGTTGGCGAAGGCTGCCTGATTGGCGCTAATGCAGGCATCGGTATTCCGCTAGGTGACCGCTGCACCGTAGAAGCGGGCTTATATATTACCGCGGGCTCGAAAGTTACTCTGCTCGACGATCAGAAACAAGAAGTTAACACCGTGGCAGCACGCGAGTTAGCAGGCCAAGATGACTTATTGCTGCGTCGCAATTCACAAAATGGCCGTATTGAGTGCCTGACGAATAAAAGCGCCATTGCGCTGAACGAGGCACTGCATGCCCATAACTGAGCCTGAAACGCTGTCGCCCACGTTGCAGCTCGCGTTTGAGCTACTTAGCCGGGCGTCAGTAACGCCGGATGACGAAGGCTGCCAGGAACTCATGATCGAGCGCTTAACAGCGCTCGGTTTTCATATCGAGCAACTGCCGTTTGGCGATGTCAAAAATTTCTGGGCAATAAGAGGCCATCATGGCCCCGTATTAGCCTTTGCTGGCCACACTGACGTTGTGCCCAGCGGCCCCCACACGAACTGGGAATTCCCACCGTTTGAGCCGTGTATTGATGAGCACGGCATGCTCTGTGGGCGAGGCGCAGCAGACATGAAGGGCAGCCTAGCGGCGATGCTCACTGCCGTTGAGCGCTTTGTGGCCACCCATCCAGAGCACGATGGCCGCATTGCGTTTTTAATCACATCCGATGAGGAAGGCCCTGCCATCGATGGCACCAGCGCAGTGGTTGAGCATTTACGCGAACGCAACGAGCGCTTGGACTACTGTATTGTCGGTGAACCCTCGTCGACCTCACGACTGGGCGATATGATTAAAAACGGACGCCGCGGGTCATTGGGCGGCGTTCTACATCTCAAAGGGATTCAGGGTCATGTGGCCTACCCACACCTTGCGCGCAACCCTATTCACCAAGCGATGCCCGCACTGGATGCGTTGGTTAACGAGCACTGGGATGCGGGCAATGACTTCTTCCCTGCCACCAGCTTCCAGATATCTAATTTTCGCGCGGGCACCGGGGCCACTAACGTTATTCCAGGTGAAGTAGAGGTCGTGTTTAACTTCCGCTATTCCACGGAAGTTACCCATGAGATGCTAAGAAGCCGCACCGAGTCGATTTTGGATCAGCATGGCCTTGAGTACCACATCGATTGGACGCTCAATGGCGAACCATTCCTGACCGCAGAAGGCGAATTAGTCGATGCTGCCATTCGCGGTGTAGAAGCCGTTACCGGCGAGCGCCCTGCACTTTCGACCAGCGGCGGCACCTCGGATGGTCGCTTCATCGCGACACTTGGCGCCCAAGTGGTCGAGCTTGGCCCGCTTAATGACACTATTCATAAAGTGAATGAGCGCGTGCGCGCCAGTGACTTGGATGAACTAAGCCGCATTTATGAGGCAACGCTTCAAGCCTTGTTAACGGACGACGAGGTGAGCGTATGATGGAGCGGTTTCCGGATATCGAGGTATACCTTGCCAGCGTAGCGATAGATAAGCTCAATGCGTGGCTAAGCGAAGCTCTCGATGCACCGCCCCTTAGCCCAGCCGGCAAGGGTAAATGGAAGACTCGCGGCCACCATCAAGGTGAAGCTGTGCCCGTACTATTGGTGGACAAAGCAGCCGATGGTTTTGCCAGCTTGTGGTTTGATAGCCACCACACCCCGTGGCACACCGACCAAGAGTGCGCTCAGCACGCCGCCGAAGCTTTACAGACCGAGGTTCGCTGCTCGTTAGGTGGCTGGCACCCCGGCGATGACCCTGACCGCTTCTGGCAAGTATTGCCAGGGGGCCAGGAAAGAGCCATTGAATGGCCTGATTCAGGCCGTTAAACGCACAAGACCCCGCTTAGCGGGGTCTTGTTTTTCAGCAGTTGACGATGCTAGCGCGATTCAATCAAAGCGATTCAATCAAAGCGATTCAATCAAAGCTACTCAATAATACTAACGTCGTCTGCCTGAAGGCCACGGTCATTCTTAATCACGTGATAGCGAACAATCTGTCCTTCAGCAAGCATACGCGGGCCACGACCACGAATAGCACGAAAGTGAACAAACACATCCTCGCCATTATCCCGGGTAATAAAGCCGTAACCTTTATTGGTGTTAAACCACTTTACTTCGCCCTCTTCGCGACCATCATTGGGGTCGATGATATCTTCCTCTTCATCATCTTCCACTTCAGGTACCGCTTGAGGCTGACGCGGCGCAGATTTAGCTCGAGAAACATCAGCTTTCACTACCATAGGCGGCGCCAGAGCAGCAGCGGCTAAAGTACCTATAAATAACGCAATAAAACATCCCAGAGCAGCGGCAATATACACACCACTTACCCCGCTGATGGCAAGCTCAGCCAGCCACTGCTCAGCAAGCGGTGCATTCGTTAAATGAACAATCCCCGCCAGAAGAAGTGGCGTGGGGGCGGCAAGTAAAACACTGATGAAGAAACAGCGAAAAACAACTTTTGGATTCATAGATGATAAAAGCTCTCTTGTTGTATGGGTAACAGACGAAGGACAATACTCGGCCAACTAGGCCCATTCCTAACAGTACCGAGCATACTACACAAGGTCACGATGTTATCATGACAAACGAATTATCGCCTGCAGAGCTAACTCAACTTCTTGAATCTTTAGAGAGTCGACTGGCTTACCAAGAGCATTGGCTAGACACCCTTGACCAAGCGGTTGCTCAGCAAGAGCGTCGGCTAGAAAAGCTGGAGCAACTGAGCACGCTGATGCGTGACCGCTTGCGCGAGCAGTATCAGGCACTCCAGGCGGGTGACTCACAGGGAGATACCCGCCCAGAAGACGAAGTGCCCCCTCACTATTAGCACCACCACTAGCAGCACCACCCGGGTAACAGTAGTATCACCTACTACTAATTGACGTACCGATTATCATGCCACTGCACTCGCTGGGTCGATGCTCTTGAGTCCAAAAGCATCGGCAACAGCCTGATAAGTCACTTGACCATTATGGACGTTGAGCCCGGGCAGGAAGTGTGGGTCGTCTTTAAGCGCCTGTTGCCAGCCTTTATCAGCCAGCGCCAGTACAAACGGCAAGGTGGCATTGGTAAGACCCAAAGTAGATGTCCGCGCCACCGCGCCAGGCATATTGGCCACACAGTAATGAACGATGCCATCCACAATATAGGTCGGCTCGGCATGCGTCGTAGGCTTGCTGGTTTCAAAACAGCCGCCCTGATCGATGGCTACGTCTACCAATACACTGCCCGGCTTCATATCGGCCAGCATGGCACGGGTAATCAACTTGGGAGCAGCGGCTCCGGGGATAAGTACGGCGCCAATGATCATATCGGACTCTTTAGCTGCCTGATCAAGGGCGTCCGCCGTTGAGTAAACCGTTTTGATGCGCCCCTGGTAACGATCGTCCAGCACCTCTAAGCGAGCAATCGACTTGTCCAGAATGGCCACCTCAGCACCCAACCCTAACGCCATACGGGCGGCGTTTTCACCAACAACACCACCGCCAATCACGGTAACTTTACCCGGCGCAACGCCTGGCACACCAGGCAATAGCACGCCGGAGCCACCTTGGGCTTTTTCCAGGCTATGCGCACCTGCCTGGACGGCCATGCGCCCAGCAACCGTGCTCATCGGCGCGAGCAGCGGTAGCCCACCTTTTGCATCGGTGATGGTTTCATAGGCAATGCAGGTAGCACCGCTGGCCATCAGCCCTTGGGTTAATTTTTCCTCAGCGGCCAAGTGCAAGTAGGTGAACAGCGTTTGGTTGGCGGTTAGACGCGCCACTTCTTCGGCCTGAGGCTCTTTTACCTTGAGAATCAGCTCGGCGCTTTGCCACAACGCATCTACATTAGCTTCCACCTGGGCGCCTGCGGCTTCATAGTCGCTGTCGCTAAATCCGGCTCCTTCTCCTGCAGCTGCCTGCACGCTTACCGAGTGGCCACGCCCTACTAGCTCCCGTGCACCTGTCGGAGTGAGTGCCACCCGATACTCGTGGTTTTTGATCTCTTTTGGGACGGCGATTTTCATTAGCGTTTTCCTTCTCTATTGATTGTTAGTGCTAAATCTCAACTGCTAGATAGTCAGCGCCTCATCTTTACTACCTATCTTTACTACCTATCTTTACTACCTATCTTTACCACCTATCTTTACCACCTAGCCGTTAGAGCCAGGCCATCAATAAGCGCTATTAAGCAAATTACAGCACAGCTGGCACTAACCACCACCTCAAGCAAGAAAAACAAAAAAAACGCCGGCTAGGGCGTTTTTTGGGAGAAGAATCTAGCGTTTAACGAAAATCAGCGAAAAAATCGACGGCATTTTAGCATTAGCTACTCCGCCACCACCGCACCACCGTAAATGCGCTGGTACTCATCAGGCAGCCGCGTGGGCCGCCCGCTGCTAAGCGCCACACAGGCAAACCTGGTGCGAGCATTTAGCAACGTCTTGCCACTCCCCACGCGCTTAAGCTGGAACCGGCGGGTCAAACTAAAACGGCCATCGCAGGCAACAATCCACGTCGCCAGTTGCAACTTATCGTCGACAAAGGCGGGTGCCAGATAGTCCAACTCATGACGATGGACGACCATGGCACGGTCTAGGGACTGATAGCGCTCAAGGGATAGCCCCAAGGCTTCGGAGTGGGCCCAACTGATCTGCTCAACCCAGCGTAAATACTCGCTGTTATTGACATGCCGGTAAGCGTCAATGGCCTCCGGCGTCACCTGAAGATCGATCACAAAAGGGTTTGGCAGTGCCCACTCCATAACGCTACTCCTTGCGGTGACTCCTTGATGCTACTTCTTGCCTTGCAAATGTTTGCCAAGCAGCGTCTTTGGCCTAGTCGCGGAATACCCGCACGCCCAGCGCCTTCAGATACGAGGTTTCCGGGATAGCCGGATGAACGGGGTGATCGGGGCCCTGATGCCCCTGAAAAATCACCTGGCCATGACGGTCTTGGTGGCGAACGGCACCACGAACCACATCCACCAAACGCTCAGGAGCGAGGTGCATGGAACACGAGGCTGACAACAGCAAGCCATCGCGGCCCAATAGCCGCATCGCTTCACGGTTTAGTCGTGCGTAAGCACGCTCACCATTAGGGATATCCTTGCGCTTTTTGATAAACGCAGGCGGATCAAGAATGACCACATCAAATTGTTCGCCGTCGGCTTTCAGTGCCGCTAACGCTTCAAAGGCATCGCCTTCGGCTACTGCGACCTGCTCCTGCACACCATTTAACTCAGCATTGCGTGCCACCTGATCTAGCGCTGAGGCAGAAGCATCGACACACAACACTTCCGAGGCACCGCTCGCAGCCGCCTGAACACCCCAGCCGCCCACGTAACTGAACACATCCAGCACGCGCTTGCCCGCCACTTGGCTGTTCAGCCATGCGCGGTTGACGCGATGGTCGTAGAACCATCCTGTCTTTTGGCCATTCAGAACAGGCACTGCAAAGGTAACCCCATTCTCTTCCAGTAGAACCTCGTCAGGAAGTGTGCCTTTGACCACTTCAACGTGGGCTTCTAGGCCTTCCTGGCGACGGCCGCCCGTATCATTACGGAACACGATGGCATTAGGCTTAACAACTTTTTCCAGCGCATCGACAATATCTTCCGCCAACGCTTGCATACCTGCGGTATTCAACTGCACCACCAGCACATCACCGAAACGGTCAATCACCAAGCCCGGTAACAGGTCACCTTCACCGTGGATCAAACGGTAAAAAGGTTTATCGAACAGACGCTCACGCAGCGCCAACGCTTGGTTGAAGCGGTGTACGAATAACGAGCGATCTAGGCGCATTTCTGGGTCACGCGACATCACCCGACCACAAATCAGCGAGTGCGGATTAATGTAAGCGACGCCAAGGGTTTTGCCATTGGAAGCTTCAACTAACGCAGGCTCACCAGCCGCAAAGTTTTTTAGTGGCGTCTCTTTGATATCTACCTCGTTGGAGTAGATCCATAGATGGCCCGCCTTCAGGCGGCGATCGGCATTTTTATTCAGGCGCAGGCGTTGAGTCACAACAATCTCCAAAAGAGCAATCTTACAAAGCACATAGACTCTGAAAGCATAGGCAAAACAGTTAATATCAAAGAGCGGCCGCTAACGCTGACAACCAGGGCAAAACACGCTGGCCCGCTGGCCTAGAGTGATACGACGCAGCTCAACGCCACAGCGCAGGCAAGGCTGCCCATGGCGCCCATATACATTCAGTTGCTGGGCAAAGTAACCTGGCTCGCCCTGCCCACTGACAAAATCCCGCAGCGTGGTGCCACCTTGGGTAATCGCTGCCGCCAGCACCTCTTTAACCGCCGCGGCTAGCTGCTGGTAACGGGCCAGGGAAATTTTCCCAGCGGCACGTCGGGGATCAATGCCCGCCATAAATAGCGCTTCGGCAGCGTAAATATTACCCGCACCGACCACCACGCGGTTATCCATTAAAAAAGGCTTTACCGCAACGCGTTTATTACGCGATGCGTTATAGAGCCAGCGACCGTTAAACGCGTCATCCAACGGCTCAGGACCAAGGTGCGCAAGGCGCTTATCCAAGCTGCCATCGCCCTGCTGCCAGTCAACAAAACCAAAGCGACGCGGGTCATGGTAGCGCAGCACATTTCCCTTGGCCGTCACCACGTCAACATGATCATGCTTTTTAGGCAAATCGCCGACGTTTGCAATCCTTAGGCTGCCCGACATGCCCAGATGCCACAACAGCGTGGCCTCACCTTCAAGTGTCGCCACGGGAATTTGTAGGTACTTAGCGCGACGCTTTAATACGCCAACCCTAGCTCCTACTAGCCGCTCGGCTAGATCTTCGGGCACCGGCACGCGTAACCGGGTCTGGCGCACCAGCACCTCGGTAATCTCTTGCCCTTCTAAATAGGGGGCAATGCCGCGTCGCGTCGTTTCAACTTCAGGCAATTCGGGCATGATGAAAGTCTATGATGACAGCACCGTGACAACCATTCTGTCGCCTAAGCGGTGCCGAAGCGTAGGGACAGATACCGCCAACCTACAAAGTAAGCGGCTAAATACCGGGCATGCAAAAACCCGGCTTAGGGCCGGGTTTTTCAACAGGCGCTCGCCTGCGGTGAAAGCCGATCATTGTAATCGCGATTACTTGATCTTAGCTTCCTTGTAGATAACGTGCTTACGGACGACCGGGTCGTATTTCTTGAATTCGAACTTATCCGGTGTATTCCGCTTGTTCTTATCAGTGGTGTAGAAGTGGCCTGTACCGGCACTAGACACCAGCTTGATCTTATCGCGCATGGTTTAACTCTCCCAAAATGCTAGCTTAGATGGCGTCGCCGCGTTTGCGGATATCAGCCAGAACCGTTTCGATACCTTTCTTGTCGATGATACGCATTCCTTTAGAGGAAACGCGCAGCTTGACGAAGCGGTTTTCAGATTCAACCCAAAAACGATGGGTGTGCAGGTTCGGCAAGAAACGACGACGCGTCTTACGCTGGGAGTGAGAAACGTTATTACCAGTTACCGGACGCTTGCCGGTAACCTGACATACTTTGGACATGAGAGCCTCCAACCGCTTGGCGAGTTGTTCAAAACTGTCGGGCAAACCGGAGCAGGGAGGGAGTCGACGCAGTTAACTGCCTAGCTGTACCCAAATCCGTTATTCAACCCAAGTTTAAAGGTGGCACTTTATACCAGAGCACCCGGCTACCAGCAAGCAAAAACGCCCCAAAATGCCAAAAAAGGCATCTTTTGGACAATTTACTTAGGTAAACGACGAGATTTTGACGTCGCACCATTTTGATTAATTGCTATAGCCAACCGCGCTCGGCAAACGAAACCACGTTACCGTCCCCCACCACGAAATGATCAAGCACTCGCACATCGAAGAGTGCAAGGGCATCTTTTAGACGTTCAGTAATACGTCGATCAGCATCGCTTGGTTCAGCAACACCCGATGGGTGGTTGTGAGCCAGGATGACAGCACCAGCGTGTAATTCAAGTGCACGCTTGGCTACTTCGCGGGGGTAAACGGATGCGCTGTCTAGGGTACCGCGAAACAGGGATTCATAGCGAATAATTCGATGCTGTGTATCTAAAAAAAGCACGGCAAACTCTTCATGACCCAGATGACGAAGCTGGGAGCTTAAGTAATGACGCACAAGCGACGGCGATGTGAGCGCATTGCCACGGGCAAGCTGGCTCGCCAAATGACGCCTAGAAAGCTCCAGGGTCGCCTGAAGCTGGGCAAATTTCGCACTACCAAGCCCTCGAGCCGCACAAAACTGATCCTGATCCGCCTCCAAAAGCTGCCTCAATCCACCGAAACTGGCCAACAGATCCCGTGCCAGATCCACTGCAGAGCGCCCCTGCACGCCTACTCGCAAAAAAATGGCCAGTAGCTCGGCATCTGAAAGCGCCTGCACCCCCATGTTCAATAACTTCTCGCGTGGCCGCTCACCTTCCGGCCAGTGATTAATCCCCATCGCCGCCTCCTTGCCCACCTCTGATAGCACCGTCCGCGTTTGCTACTACGCCCACCCAAACTGGCTTTTCCAACTGCTGCTTGAGCATGCCAAAATAACCCGTCAAATGGTATGGTACTCACCTTTAACAAACGCTACATGGGACTACCCATCATGGCCTTATTATCGCCATCCCCGTTAACGTCACTTGCTGGTAAGCGCCTGCTGCTTGGCATTAGTGCCGGCATTGCGGCTTATAAAAGCGCGCTGATTGTTCGGTTACTTAAGCAAGCTGGCTGTGAGGTTCGCGTGGTAATGACCGAGGGTGCTCAAGCGTTTATTACGCCGTTAACGCTTCAGGCGCTTTCAGGGGAGCCGGTACGCACCTCGTTGCTTGATCCTGAAGCAGAGGCTGGCATGGGGCATATTGAGCTGGCCCGCTGGGCAGATGCCGTATTGATTGCCCCAGCAACGGCTGATTTGATCGCCCGATTAGTGCATGGCATGGCTGACGACTTGCTAACCACTCTGTGCCTAGCCTGTGAAGCACCCAAGTTGATTGCACCGGCCATGAATCAGGCCATGTGGCGACACCCTGCAACCCAACGCAACGTCTCTCAGCTAGACAGCGATGGCTGGCAGTTGATCGGGCCAGCGGCTGGTGACCAAGCTTGTGGCGACATCGGTCCTGGGCGAATGAGCGAACCAGAGGTTGTTGTTGATTTCTTAGCACAGCATTTTGCTTCTGCTGCCAAATCACCAGCATCAGCCTCTGCGCCGCACGTAGTGATTACTGCAGGTCCCACCCGCGAGGCGCTAGATCCCGTGCGCTATCTATCCAATCACAGCTCAGGGAAAATGGGTTATGCACTGGCCGCTGAAGCTGCCGCCCAAGGAGCACGGGTGACGCTGATAAGCGGCCCAGTTAATCTCCCCACTCCTCTCGGCGTTGAACGCATCGATGTGGAAACCGCTGCACAAATGCATCACGAAGCGTTAACACTCGCCCCCCATGCTGGCCTATTTATTGGCTGCGCTGCGGTCGCTGACTACCGCGCTGCCAGCGCTGCCGAGCACAAAATCAAAAAAACCGACGACAGCGATACGCTAACGCTTACGCTGGTCAAGAATCCTGACATTATTGCCGATGTTTCCGCACTGCCTACTAACCAACGCCCTTTTGTGGTGGGCTTCGCCGCCGAGACTCAGGATGTCGCTCGCTATGCAGAAGATAAATTGACCCGCAAAGGGCTAGATATGATCGTAGCCAACGACGTTTCCCAGCAGGGGCTCGGTTTTGGCAGCGATAACAATGCCGCTCTGCTGCTGTGGCGCTCTGCGACGGGAACCAATCAACGGGAAGCCCCACCTCAGCCTAAAACCCAGCTAGCCGCGCTAATTATTCGTCACGCACTATCACTACTGCCTTCTCAACGGCCATCTCAACCACCTTCTCAATTATCCTCTCAATCCTCCGGAGAATTATCATGAGCGGTTCTCGCCCACGCCTGCAGTGCAAAGTATTGGATGAACGCCTGCACGACTACCTCCCCTCTTATGCAACAACAGGCTCAGCGGGGATGGATTTGCGAGCACTGCTAGATGAACCACTGGTGCTTGCACCTGGTGACTGCCAGTTAGTGCGAACAGGCCTTGCCATTTACATAGAAGACCCTAGCTTGGCGGGTATGATTTTGCCTCGCTCCGGGCTAGGTCATAAGCACGGTATCGTGCTAGGCAACCTCGTCGGGCTCATCGACTCTGATTACCAGGGCGAACTGATGGTATCGGTTTGGAACCGTGGTCAAAGCAGCTTTACGTTATCGCCCTTTGAGCGTCTCGCTCAATATGTCGTTGTTCCTGTCGTGCAAGCAGAACTTACCATTGTTGATGCCTTTGAAGACTCCACTCGCGGCAGCGGTGGTTTTGGCAGCACAGGCAGCCAATAAGCCAAGCGTTGTTTTAGCGCATATCTAGGAGCGACAATGAACGTACCTGCGTCGATATTTCGTGCTTACGACATTCGCGGCATTGTGGGCGATACGCTGAGCGAGGCCACCACCGAACTCATTGGCCGAGCTATTGGTTCTGAAGCCGCCGCTCGAGGCGAGCAAACGGTCATTGTTGCCCGTGATGGACGACTTTCCGGGCCCCACCTGCAAGCAGCGCTGATTCGCGGCCTAACAGCCTCAGGACGAGACGTTATAGACATCGGCATGATGCCTACCCCCGTGCTTTATTTCGCCACCCACACACTGCCTGAAAGCTGCTCTGGGGTAATGCTAACCGGCAGTCACAATCCACCTGACTACAACGGCTTCAAAATCGTCTTAGCGGGTGAAACGCTCTCCGGTGATGCTATCACCGCCCTCTATGAGCGCATCCAAGCAAACGACCTAACCAGCGGCCAAGGCAGCGTTCGCCAGCATGACCTACGCACGGCGTATCTTGAAAGAATTATTAACGACATCCATATCGAGCGCCCACTGAGCGCAGTTGTGGATTGTGGCAACGGGGTCGCCGGAGAGTTGGGCCCGCAGCTTATTGAGCGCCTGGGGGTAAAAACCACCCCATTATTCGCCGACATTGATGGGCGCTTCCCGAACCACCACCCCGACCCAGGCAAACCTGAAAACCTACGCGACTTGATCCACAGCGTTAAGGAAACAGGTGCCGATATTGGCTTGGCTTTTGACGGCGACGGCGACCGTTTAGGCGTTGTCACGCCAAGTGGCCGTATGATCTACCCTGACCACCTACTGATGGTATTTGCAGCTGATATGCTGTCACGCACCCCCGGTGCCAAAGTGATCTTCGACATCAAATGCACGGGTAACCTGGCGCGAGTTATTAGCGACGCTGGCGGCGAGCCTGAAATGTGGCGCACCGGGCATTCACTAATCAAGGCACGCATGCGGGAAACCGGCGCTGAACTGGGCGGTGAAATGAGCGGGCATATTTTCTTCAAGGAGCGCTGGTATGGCTTCGACGACGGCCTCTACGCCGCGGCCCGCTTGCTTGAAATTCTAGCCCGCCACCCCGGCAGTGCCGATGAACTGTTTGATCAATTTCCACAAGATATCAGCACGCCTGAAATTAATATCGCGGTCGCTGATGAAGAAAAATTTCCGCTTATCAAGAAGCTTGCTAGAGAGGGCGACTTCGGCGAAGGTATCAAAACCACGATTGATGGCATTCGCGTGGACTATGCCGATGGCTGGGGACTGTGCCGAGCCTCTAACACCACTCCTGCGCTAGTACTGCGCTTTGAGGGTAGCGATGCCGCGGCACTTAGCCGAATAAAACAGCGCTTTGCCAATGCGCTGGAGAAAATTTCACCAACGCTGATGATTCCTGAACCTCAATAACGTGGATAGATACGACAGGGTGAACAGAAGAAAAGTGATTGTGCCAATCGAATGCGCGACACAATAAGAATGCTAGACAACACGCCGCATGGAAAAGCCAATGCTCGCGCTGTAATAACGGTCGCGATAAAAAAGTAGCGACGGAAAAAATCAAAAGGGACAACGTCATGAGTTCAACTAGCCGCGACCCTCAGGTCGTTGTGGAGGTATTGTCAGAAGCCCTCCCCTACATCCAGCAGTTTTCGGGCAAAACGGTCGTCGTTAAATATGGCGGCAACGCCATGACTGAAGACACCTTGATCGATTCATTCGCGCGTAACATCGTGCTAATGAAAGAGGTCGGTATTAACCCGGTTGTCGTCCATGGGGGCGGGCCACAAATTGGCAGCCTGCTAGAAAAACTGAATATCGAATCTCGCTTTGTGAACGGCATGCGAGTGACCGACTCTCAAACCATGGACGTCGTGGAGATGGTTCTAGGGGGCTTAGTCAATAAAAGCATTGTTAATCTAATCAATCAAAGCGGCGGCAAAGCCATTGGTTTAACCGGCAAAGATGGCGCGCAAATTCGCGCCCGCCAACTAAAAGTAGAGCACCAAAGTCCTGAGATGACCGCTCCGGAAATTATCGACATTGGCCACGTAGGTGAAGTGGAGTCTATCTCCACCGACCTCATTGAGATGCTCGCCGCCAGAGACTTCATTCCGGTAATAGCACCTATCGGCGTTGACGGTGAAGGCCACAGCTATAACATCAACGCCGACTTGGTGGCAGGCAAACTGGCCGAGGCACTCAACGCTGAAAAACTGATGCTATTGACCAACGTCGCGGGCCTGATGAACAGTGAGGGAGAGGTATTAACTGGACTAAGCACTGCTCAAGTTGACGCCTTAATCGCCGACGGCACGATTTATGGTGGCATGTTGCCAAAAATACGTTGTGCACTAGATGCGGTAAAAGGCGGCGTTAACAGCGCCCACATTATCGACGGCCGCGTTCCCCATGCGGTCTTGCTGGAAATCTTTACCAATGCTGGGGTAGGCACCCTGATTACTGACGCAGGTTAACCGCGACGGAGGGCTAACGTCATGAGTGACGAACAAAAACCTCGCCGCCGCGAGCAAATCCTGCAAGCGTTAGCCGTTATGCTGGAAGAGGATAGCGGCAAGCGTATTACAACCGCTGCGCTTGCCCGCCAGGTTGGCGTCTCAGAAGCAGCGCTGTACCGGCATTTCCCCAGCAAAGCGCGCATGTTTGAGGGGCTGATCGACTTCATTGAAGAAAGCATCTTTGCGCGTATTACCCGCATCCTAGAAGATATCCCCGATGCGGCGTCTCGATGCGGCACCATCTTGGCCTTGCTTCTAGGCTTTGCCGAAAAAAACCCTGGACTTGCCAGGGTACTGGGAGGCGATGTACTGACTGGCGAAACGGCCCGGCTGCGCCAGCGCGTTCACCAACTGTTTGAACGGCTGGAAACCCAGCTAAAACAGATACTGCGGGAGGCCGAGCTGCGCGAGGGGCTGCGCACCAGCATATCGGCTTCAGCAGCAGCCAACCTGCTGATCGCTCAGGCTGAAGGGCGTATTTCTCAGTATGTGCGCAGTGATTTCAAGCGCTTACCAACCGAGTACTGGGAAGACCAATGGGCGCTGCTGTCTAGCCAGCTGTTACGAGCAGCCGTACAACCAGCTTAGAAAGCGGTGACACAACATGCACGCCCAATAAAAACGCCCCGAAGGCAGAGCTTTCGGGGCGTTTATCTTATGCTTAACCGATATGTGTACGTGATTAAGCAGCGATAGCTTCGCCCATTTTTTGGCGCAGTTTTTTCATCGCATTCTTTTCGAGCTGGCGAATGCGCTCAGCGCTGACACCATAAACATCGGCCAGATCGTGCAGTGTCGCTTTGTTATCAGTGAGCCAGCGACGCTGCAAGATGTCTCGCGAACGCTCATCAAGGCCTTTCAAGGCTAGCTGTAAGCGACGCGTTGAATCTTCCTCAAAGTTGCTGTCTTCCAGCAGCGTCGCTGGATCAGCGGAAGCGTCATCTAAAAAATACGCCGGTGCTTGATAGGTGCTCTCTTCGTCGTCGCTAGGAGACGCATCAAAACCCGCATCGTAAGCCGACAGACGTCCTTCCATATCGCGCACTACTTCTGGCTTTACGTTGAGGTCTTCCGCAATCGCGTTAACTTCATCGTTGTTTAGCCAGGCTAAGCGTTTTTTGGCGCTACGCAGGTTAAAAAACAGCTTGCGCTGAGCTTTCGTGGTGGCAATTTTGACAATACGCCAATTACGCAACACAAACTCGTGAATTTCCGCTTTGATCCAATGCACGGCAAATGAGACCAAGCGAACGCCCTGATTAGGGTCGAAACGCTTAACGGCTTTCATCAGACCGACGTTACCTTCTTGAATCAGGTCAGCCTGTGGCAGACCATAACCCGAGTAACTACGAGCAATATGCACAACAAAACGCAGGTGCGATAGCACCAAACGGCGTGCTGCTTCCAAGTCACCTTCATCGTGGAGGCGGAATGCAAGCTCACGCTCTTCATCAACGCTTAGTACGGGGATGCCGTTAACCGCTTGAATATAGCCGCCCAGATCGTGACCTGGAGAAAGCTGACCCACCGGTAGAAGACTAGTGCTCATGTGCAGGTGGTCTCCCTTAAAACCTATCGTGGTTGGTGTTCCGTTAACTCTAAGACCTTAGCCTAAGCATAAGGTTCAAATGACCGATGCATTCACTGCATAAGACACAAAACGGGGTGGAAATTCCCGCTACTGACCGCATAACAAACATAATCAACGCGGGCGTATGCTAGAGAGATGGCGTGTAACAGCCAACCAAGCTCCCAGCCAGCCCAATAGTGTACTGCAAGATAGCAGAATTGTAGAGCCTGTCACATCTAACTGCGGCAACACAAAGTTCGCTCCGTAGCTTGCCGCCAAGGCGGCAACAGGCATCGACAGCCAGTGGTTGCCAAATCCCAACAATCCCAGCGCCAGCAGACCGCCCCCCACGCCGTACCAAGCCCCGCTATAGAGGAAGGGGCGACGGACAAAGGCATGGGTCGCGCCAATGAGCATCACTACTTCGATTTCTCGTCGTCGGCTCTCAACCGAAAGACGGATAGTGTTGCCCACCACTAGCAGCACACCACAGCCAAACAACACCCCAAGCGCGAGCGCCACCCGTCGCCCAAGATCCGCCAAATGACGTAAACGCTCTACCCACGCCAAATCCACGCGCACCTCGTCTACCCCAGAGAACTCCTCCAAGCGCTGTGCCAGTTGTGCCATAGCTGCAGGTTCAACGCTCTGTGGATAAATCACAATACTGGCCGGCAGTGGATTATCTTCCAGCCCTGCCAGGGTATCTTCAATACCAAGGGACTGCTGAAACTCAACCATACCTTGCTCGGCACTGATAATGCGGGTCGTTTCGACACCTTCGTCCGCGATGACAGCCTCCTCAATGCGAACGGACTGTGCAGCGTCTACGGTCGTTTCCAAATAAACGGTGAGGGTTGCACTCTCATCCAGTTCTGCGTCTAGCAGCTTAGCGCTGTCCAAGGTTAACCAAAGCGCCGCAGGCAAGACTAACGCAATGGCGATGGCCAGCATGGTTAGCAAATTACCCACAGGATGACGTACCAAGCGATAAAGGCTATCCAGTGCCATTGCACGATGATGGCGTCCCCAGGCGCGTAAGCGGCTGCTAAAACGTGTTTGCTGTGAACGTGCGCCACGCCGCTCGGCGTGTGGCTCACTGGGAGTTCTGGCCGATTGTCGCTTACCTTTGGGCGCTGCGCCTATAGGACGGGGTGTCGCGGCACGTTTCATACGGCCCCCTCATCTGCCACCAGACGACCATCTTGCAAACGCAAAATGCGGTGACGTAGTCGCGCAATCAGCGCTAAGTCGTGACTGGCAATCATCACGGTGGTGCCAATACGATTGAAGTCTTCAAACAGCGCCATAATATCGGCAGAAAGCTGTGGGTCTAAGTTACCGGTAGGTTCATCAGCAAGCAGCAGAGCTGGCTTATTAACCACTGCGCGCGCAATGCCCACTCGCTGCTGCTCACCACCGGAAAGCTCTACTGGCAGCGCTTTTTCGCGGTGTAAAAGCCCGACCTTATCCAGTGCTGCACGAACGCGCCGCGCCGTTTCACGCGGCTCTACCCCCTGGATTTCTAGCGGCAGAGATACATTGCGGAACACACTGCGATCAAACAGCAATTGGTGATCTTGAAACACCACGCCAATTTGCCGACGATAAAACGGCACTTGGCTGGCGTGGAGCTCGGCAATGTCGTGCCCAGCCACCACTACCCGGCCACGGCTAGGCCTTTCGAGGCGCATAATTAGTCGCAGTAACGAACTTTTACCAGCACCAGAATGCCCCGTCAGGAACACCATTTCGCCTCTTGCAACGCGAAAGTTGAGGTGTGCCAGCGCATCAAAGCGCCCTCCATAGCGCTTACCCACATGTTCAAAAGCGATCATGCGCGGCCATCATCCCCTTGCCGATCAAACAGCGCGTTAACAAAGTCATCTGCCTCAAAGGGGCGGAGATCATCCAGACCTTCGCCTACACCAATAAAGCGAATCGGTGTTTTTAGCTGCTTCGCCAATGCGAAAATAATCCCGCCCTTGGCGGTACCGTCCAGCTTGGTCAGCGTAATGCCACTGATCGGCACGGCGTCATTAAATGTGCTGGCCTGGGAAATGGCGTTCTGCCCTGTCCCCGCATCCAGCACCAACATCACCTCATGAGGAGCGGTGCTATCCAGCTTCTGCATGACCCGATGAACTTTTTTCAGTTCTTCCATCAGATGACTCTTGTTGTGCAGCCGTCCTGCTGTGTCGGCAATCAGCACATCCACGCCACGTGATTTAGCAGCCGCCACCGCGTCGTAAATCACTGAAGCGCTATCAGCACCAGTATGCTGCGCAATTACCGGCGCGTTGTTACGCTCACCCCACACCTTAAGCTGTTCAACCGCCGCTGCGCGGAAGGTGTCGCCTGCAGCGAGCATGACGCTTTTACCCTCACGTTGAAAACGCTGGGTCAGCTTGCCGATAGTCGTTGTTTTACCTACGCCGTTAACCCCTACCACAAGAATGACAAAAGGCCCTTCACTCTCTTTTTCAAAACTTAGCGGCGTCGCTACCGGCGCCAGCATCAACGCCAACTCTTCTTGCAACCCGCGATAAAGCGCTTCTGGGTTATTCAGTTCTTTGCGCGAAACGCGCGCTTCAAGGCGCTCAATAATCTCGCTAGTGGCTTCAATGCCTACATCCGCCATCAGCAGCTGGGTCTCAAGATCTTCCAACAGCTCATCATCAATCTGCTTTTTGCCCAGAAACAGATCGGCAATACCGTCAGTTAGATTGGCGCGGGTTTTGCCTAACCCTGACTTAATACGAGCGAACCAGCCTCTCTTTTCGCCTTTTTCGGCCACGGGCTTCTCTTGAAGGGCCGGTTTAGGGGCAGATATTGTGGCCGGTTCTGGTTCTGGTTCTGGTTCTGGTTCTGGTTCTGGTTCTGGTTCTGGTTCTGGTTCTGGTTCTGGTGAAGAGGCTAGCTCAGGCGCTAGTTCTGATTCACTTGTTTGTGACTTTTCAGCGGTTTCTTCAACGGATGTACTGTGTTCCGCTGGCTCGGTTTCAGGCACTGACGTTTCTTGCACAACAGCTTCCGCCGTTGGCAAGGCCTGCTCTGTTTTATGCTCTAGCGCTGGCTCTTTGGTAGCCTCTACTTCGCCATGCTCCTCCTGAGACAGCGCCTGCTGATCTTGCTGCTCCTGTTGGGAGTCGTGCTTTTTCTTACGTTTGAAAAAACCGAACATAGGTGTCATCCGACTAAATAGGTGAACATTGCGATTATCCTACCATCGCAGACCAAGACTTTGGATAAGTAGCCCGCTACAATCCGCGTTATGAAACGACAACGCTCTTCTCGCCCTTCTACTTCTCGCTCATCGACAGCGCGGCGCGGGCCTGCCAAACCGCCGGGTAAGCTACGCATCATCGGCGGCGACTTTCGCCGCCGTCAGTTGCCTGTACTCGACCACCCAGGGCTACGGCCCACCCCTGATCGCGTGCGTGAGACCCTATTCAACTGGCTAGGCCAACACCTGTTTGGCAAACAAGTGCTGGACCTCTTTGCAGGCACAGGAGCACTAGGCTTTGAAGCCCTTTCCCGCGGCGCCAGCAACGTTACGTTTGTCGAGCGCGATTCCCGGGTAGCCGCGCTAATTAGTGAAAATATTATCACCCTTAGCACCAGTAATGGCCGAGTGGTATCTACCGATGCACTCGCTTTTCTCAACCAACCCTGCCAACAGCCTGCGGATGTCGTCTTTCTTGATCCACCGTTTCATCAAGGCTTAGCCGCTTCCTGCTGTTCCGCATTAGAAACCGGCGGCTGGCTTGCAGACGATGCCATGATCTACCTGGAAACTGAAAAGTCCCTATCTCCAAGCGTGCCCACTAACTGGCAGCTTTATCGGGAAACCCAGGCGGGCGAAAGTGCGGCTCGCCTCTATCTTCGTAAACCCGTGTAAACTGCGCTTGCCGCAATCCTGCAGCGGCGTTACGCTCGCCCAACTGAATTACGTTTTTGTCCCCGTTATGACAGGTAGTGTGCCTGTCGACGTTATTGGAGGTAGGCATGAGCCTTGAGTTATTTAACCAGCTGGAACAAAAAATTACCGACACCGTTGAGGCGTTGGAATTGATGAAGCTTGAAAACGAAGAGCTGCGTGGCGAAAACGCGCTGCTAAAGCAAGAACGTGAGGAGTGGGAGCGCCGTTTACAGGGTGTACTCAGCAAATTTGAAGACATCGAAAGCGATAGCGTGTCTTAAAGTAAGCGCGACATCAGTAGCGCATCTTCTCGCCCGGCGGCACCCTGTGCAGCCGGGTAGTAACCTCGGCGCCGACCATCTTCATTAAACTCGTAGTGCTGATAAAGCGTTATCGCACGTTGGTTACTTGCCCGCACTTCAAGCAGTAAGCGTTCGCTTTGCCACTGCCTAGCACAGGCGACCACTGCGCCAAGTAGCTTGCCACCGATTCCCTGGCCTTGCTGCTGTGGAAGCACTCCAATCGCTTGAAGCTCTGCCTCAAATGGCAAACGCACCACGATGGCATAACCAAGCAGCACACCGCCAACGGACACATGGCCAACCGAAGCTGATGGTTGCCAGTAACCAATCACCTGTGAATTAGGATCGTCTAACGCGTCATGGAGATGCTGCGAACTTATGCCACTGTTAGCTTGCGCTTCTAACGCCTGTAACGCAGCACTGTCAGCAACGCTTAATGGGCTTATCACCGGGTGGCAACCTCAGCACGCCACTGCTGACCAAGCGACACCAGCGCAGACCAAAGCTTACGCTTGGCACTCCCGTGCTCGGCAAGTGTCCTCAATGCAGGGCCCTGCCACACGGGCAGCGACAACGTTTGGCTGCGTTGCTGGCTAACAGCCATGACCCGCGCTAAGTGGGAATCATCGGCTAGTTCGTCAGCTCCCCACCACAACAGGCGTTCCAACTGCCAGCCCTGCCTACCCGCCGCGCCAGCAATAAAGGCAGCCACTCCGTCTTGCGCTTCTTCCAGCGGCTCCTCCGGCGTGAACGTGTTGGCCATTGGCGGCCATTTAAAATACGTCACCGCGGGCATTTCACCGCTCAACACGCCTGCTGCCCGCAGCATATTAGCCAGCAATTGCTGTTCAATAGGCGTTATTTCCCCCTCATGAAGGCTTAACCAGCGCCCACCAACACACATACAGGAAAGACTGAACGTAAGCGGCTCAACTTTGCTAACCGGCTTTTTTTCCTGAGTAGAATTTTCCAGTGTAGAAGCAACGGGGGCGTCGGCTGGCTTACTGGCAGGAACAGGAGGTTGGCCCAGCAGCGCGCGCACTGCCGCCGGGGCCGAAGAGGATGCCGATGCCGTGTGAGTGGCAACGGGAGCACTATCACCTTTCGGTGACTGATTACGCGGGCGAGGTGCAGGTGCATCGTCCAATAGCGCGTGAAGGCGCTCTCGCGGCGGAGTAACAGCAGGCGCATCTTCCCATTCGCACGCCTCCGTAGGTCGTGCGTTAGGCAGTTGATATTTGGCTGCCCAGGCTGTTATGCCCATTGCATCCAAATACTGCCGGCGAATAACGTCTGGCGTCACTGGCCGCCGCCCCGACAGTTAGGCGAATTCGGGCGCTCGCCGCCACGTGTCTGCCACTCTTTTGGGGTGTACAGATGCAACGCCAATGCATGCACGGGCCCAGACAGCTCATCGGCGAGCAGCGCATAAATCTGCTGATGGCGCTTCACCGGCATGATGCCATCGAAGCTATCGCTTACCAGGGTGACTTTAAAGTGCGTCTCAGCGTTAGCCGGCACGTTGTGCATGTGGCTTTCATTTTCTACGTGCAGCACGTCGGGCGTTAACGCCGCTAACTTCTGCTCAATCTGTGTCTGCATCGCCATGAGTACTTTCTCCTTCAATCAGCAACCAATTTATTGTACGCCCTTACTTGCTAACAGACGATGCCCGCCGCTCAATGAGAGCACGCTGGGCTAACGCCACCCGGGAAAGACTAGCCACCAGCGCTAGCAGCGTGGTGCCAGCCCCCAGCCATAGGGTTATCTGTACAGGTGAACCCAACGCCAAGGCCGCCCCTACCAATGCCACCCCAACTGATTGTCCAACAGTACGGGTAGTGCTCATCACGCCGGATACATTAGCGCTTCGCTCAGGCGGAAGACTGCCCATCATTTCGCGGTTGTTAGGTGGCTGAAACAGACCAAAGCCGATGCCACACAAGGCGGTGCGCCACAGACTGCCTGCCACGCCGGTAGATTCATCAACGAGTGCTAGCGCTACTAATCCCATAATCAGCAGTATTAAGCCTGCGCTTGAAAGAAGACTCGGGTTGATTCGGTCAGCTAAACGACCCGCTAGGGGGCCAACCACCATAATCGCTAACGGCCAAGGGGTGAACAGCCAAGCTGTCTCCAGTGGCGAGAATCCCATCTGCTCCTGATAAAAAAACGACAGCGCAACAAACGTTAACCCCTGACCGATAAAGGCCAACCCTGACGCTGAAACAGCCAGCGTAAAGCGTTTTTCAGCAAATATACTCAGCGGCAGCAGCGGATAAGGCGCGTGACGCTGGCGTCTAATAAACAGCGCGCAAGCCAGCACCGCTATCACCGACCAGCCACCGCTTTGCCATAGCGGTGCGGCATGGCCGACTGCATCCATTGCGAGAAAGAAACTGGCTAGCATCAACATAGACAGCAGTGCACCCAGCACATCAAAGCTGCCCCGGCGTGGTTTATCTCGGGGCAACGCACGACTAGCCAACCATAGCGAACACACACCAAGCGGAACATTAAGCGCAAACAACCAGGGCCAGTCGGCAAACGAGAGGATGACGCCGCTCAACGTTGGGCCAGCTGCATAGCCACCGGCCACCACTAACGCGCTAAGGCCTAAAGCGCTACCCAATAGACGTGACGGAAAAATTGCCCGATACAGCGACGGACCGATGGACAGCGTGGCCGCTGCCCCCAACCCCTGCAAGGCGCGAAATATCAGTAGCGTTTCTAGATTACGCGAAAGCGCCGCCCCTAACGCCGCGAAAACGAAGGTGGCCAAACCAAATAAATAGAGCCGCCTGCGGGTGATCAGCTCACTTATGCCTGCGAACACTAATAAGAACGCCGCGCAGACCACTTGGAATAAATTGGTGATCCATACCGCTCTGGAGGCAGGCACATTAAGATCTGCGGCAATCGTCGGGAGGGCCAAATTAATCATGGTGGTGTCGACTACCGCCATTAGCGTGCCGGTGACGAGTGCCAGTACGGCAAGCGCGCGCGCGGGTCCTGGCAAACCATCGTCACCCGCCCGAGTTTCAAACAATCGCATGGTGGTTCGTTCCTAAACTGCACCATTAAAAACAATAAAACCGGCCTGGGCCGGTTCCACAATACGCATACATCAAGATGGCAATGCGCTAATCTTGCTCATTGTCGAGCAGGAGTGCGTCATCAACCTCAGAAATTTCAAGTGCGGTTTCGTCGTCAAGATCAATCGCAAGGTAGCTATGTTCAATGCGTAAAAAGTCTTGGAACAGTGACCAATCAAGCTTTTCTGGCCATTGGCGCTCATCCTCTTCCCAGGCACGCAGCTCAGTCTCTAGGATTTCTGCATAGCGCTCACGAACAAAAGTCTCAAGCGCTTCAGGGGTATCCATCTCTGGGATAAGGTACACCGTACTTTCACGTTCGACGTCGTCCAGGGTCAGGTCGTCGTCTCCCATGGTGGGTTCGAGCGCATTGATCCAGTCCACGAAGGTCTGGGTCGGCCTGACGCTCAGGGCAGAGCGATTTAGCAGTTTCATGGGATTCTCCTCGCCGTCGAAACGTTGACCATTATGGGTGCTAACGGATTAGTTTGCCATCGGTGCAGACGCAATATCGATTGATTCGGTAAAATGCTGAAGAATTTTTAGCTAGCAACTCCGTTACTCACCGGCACGGCTGTTACAGTCCTATGTACAGCCCTATGCAGGATAGACCATTAGGATACGCTCAATGAATACACAGACACGACTTGAAGCGATTAAACACAGCGTAGAACAGAACGAGCTAAACTGGCCTAACGCTGACATCACTCTCGACCAAGACAACGATTCGCTGGTGTTTACGCTAAAGGACTACGGCGACTTACCTGTTACCCTGACGCATTGCGAGCAAGAGTGGTTGGTGATGACCGAAGTGGCTCCCACCAGCGCGGTTGAGAATATCCATACCTTCAACGATGCTTTGTTGCGCTTAGGCATGACCCTACCGCTAGTCAGCGTTGGCATCCACACCCTGGGTGACGAAGATTACTATGTGGTCTATGGCCAACTGTTTGCAGATTGCAAACTTGAGGCCATCAGTGCTGAAGTCGAAGCTTGCGCTCAGGCTGCATTGGAAATTGCCGATTTAATCGGTTGATTCAAATACTCACGAGTTAACGTGATCCAGGCACCAGCCAGATATCGCCTGTTGTTAAGTATCACCCTGTTGTAAGCCCCACGCGCAAGCGTCGGATTGGTTCGATTTAAGGAGTTACCCGATGTTACTACGCAAAATGTTTACCGCCCTGCGCGGCAAAGCCACTGAAACCGGCGAAGCGATTGTCGATAGTCAGGGGATTCGTATCATGGAGCAGGAACTGCGTGACGCTAAAACAGCAATGAACCGGGCCAATGAAGAACTCACAACCATCATGGCCAGGCGCAACCTTGCCGCCAAGGAAGTGGATACGCTGTCGGATAAAATGGCAGAGTATGAAAAAAGCGCCATGGCCGCGCTTGAAAAAGGCGAGCAGAGCTTAGCGGAAGAAGTCGCTGGGGAAATTGCCCGCCTGGAAAGCGAGCGCGAAATCGCTCAGGCCAATGTCACCCAATACGATGGCACTATCGAAGCACTGAAATCGACCATCGCTAAATCGAAAAGTGAAATTCGCCGCGTTGAGCAGCAGATGTCCCACGTCAAGGCCACTGAAGCCGCGCAAAAAGCACAGGCTGCCGTGGCATCTCAACATGCTGGCCAAAATGCCAGCATGAACAGCGCCGTTGCCTCCCTTGAGCGTATTAAAGAGCGCCAGGCCCTCCAGGCTGAAAAGCTTAAGATCGGTGAATCAATGCAAGCGCAAGACTCCGGCGCTGACTTGGAAGCGCGCCTTTCCCAGGCAGGTATCGGCAAACAGCAGACGTCAGGAAGCGATGTTCTGGCTCGCCTAAAAGCCAAGCAAAATGCTGGCAATTGAGTGCTAGCGTTATTACTACCGCCTGAACGCAAGGAAGACTGACGCCATGCCAGTGCTACAACGGCTACTAAAAGTTTTAAAAGCCTCTACGATTAACGTCAGTTGGACGTTTCTGTTACTGCTGGCACTGGCACATATGGCAACCTCTTGGCTACTCATAGGGCTCTCTGGCGAAGAGGTTGCCAACTCACTGCCGTTGTGGCTGTATTTTTACGTTGTTACGGCTTCCACCGTGGGCTATGGGGACTTCTCGCCGAGTTCAACTGCTGGGCAACTGATCGCTGTGTTTTACCTGATCCCAGGCGGTATTTCGCTATTTGCTGCCCTGATTGGCAAGGCAACCGTCACGGTGGGCAACTTTTGGAGGCAGCAAATGCAAGGAAAAGGCGATTACAGCGACCTTACTGGCCACACGGTGGTGCTAGGCTGGCATGGAGAAACCACTGAAAAGATCATTGATATTCTCAAAGCTGACCGGCAGCTCCCTGATGAAATCGTGCTGTGTGTCACCAAAGACATCAACAACCCACGTCCGGGCGACTTAAAATTCGTCAAGGGTGATAGCTTCGCCAACATGGAGCTTCTCAAGCGCGCCGGCGTTGAAAACGCCAGCCGTATTATTATCTATGACGGCAGCGATGAACGCGTGGCGACTGTGGCGCTTTCCGCTTATAGCCTAAAGTCTCCTGGCTGCCATATCGTTGCCCACTGCGAAAACCCTAATACCGCAGCGATGTTGCGCCGAACATTGCCGGGCATCGAATGCACCGAGGCCCTGGCACTGGAAATGCTAGTGCGTTCAGCCACCGATGCAGGCATTAGTCGCGTCGTGAATGAGCTGCTCGCCGTCAATCATGGTGCCACTCAGTACCAAACGCAGCTGCAAGATATTCCCAAAGGCAGCACGTTTGGCCAATTATTCGCCCTAGCCAAGGAAGCGCATAATGCCACCTTACTTGGCGTCACTTCCATTAGTGGCGAGGCGAATATGCTCAACCCACCCTCCGCCCGTGAGTTGAGTGATGGCGATGTGCTGTATTACATGGCCTATGAGCGCCTGACGTCGGCATATTTTTCATCACTGCTGACATGACACCCATCCGTTTCGTGGAGGTCCATCACCATGCTTGGTTCACTTAAATCACTGTTTCGTGCCAACAGTAAAAGCGTGCAGCAAAAGCACGCCAGCGAAACCGCCCAACGCTCTAGCGGACTACCCGTCGGCATGACCCCAGACGACTTCAACGGTCTTCGACTTGGCGGTATGGTGTCGCTCAATATGCTGTCGCTGAAGGCGTTCGACAGCCTGAATTTTGATGCCAGCTGGAGTGGCGCTGCGCAGGAAATAGCCGCGATTGGCGTCGTCGAACTCGGCCAGGGCGAACAGCTCGCGCGCTTTTATCTGGAAAACGACACCTGGATTCAAGCCTCCATTGCTAACGGCAAGGTGTTTGAATACAAACTGTTCGATTTCCTGTCGTCACAACATGTTTCTAATCTTGAATTTGATGGTCTGATCAATCAGCCGGATAGCCAGGCACCCGCTCATCCACTCGGCCAGAGCAGCTTTACGCTGGAAGCAGACGACGACATTCCAGACGACCTTAAACGCTATCAACGCGTATGGGGCGCTGAAAGCAGCGCATGGTCAGCCCCGGTAGTGCTTGAGGAAACGGTGACTCGCGCTAATGGCAGCGGAATTTCCCAAGTCACGCACCACTGCATGCTCTATGAGCGCCAAGATCAGGCCTCAGAGCGCTTTGAATATATCCTACTCAGTGCTGAAGCCGATGAGCTGGAAGGCAGTTATCAATTAGTCACCAGCCTGGGAATCGATATCAGCGCAGTGATTATCGAAGCGCATTGATGGTCACCTGAAAGACTCA
Organism: Halomonas sp. IOP_6; assembly: GCF_021151565.1. Taxonomy (NCBI): domain Bacteria; kingdom Pseudomonadati; phylum Pseudomonadota; class Gammaproteobacteria; order Oceanospirillales; family Halomonadaceae; genus Halomonas; species Halomonas sp. IOP_6. The sequence continues at coordinate 96,445 of NZ_JAIRBO010000007.1, forward strand.
CTGATCACTATTCCCAGCTTCTGCTCACCACGTACGATTTACCACTCACGATTAACGACTAAAAAAGGAAACGATAATGGGCAATATCGGTATGTACTTGGCAGGCCTGCCAGCGTTTTTCGCCTACCTGATCACCGCCGCCATCCTACTGGTAGCGTTCATGGTCGCGTACAGCAAGATTACCCCGCATCATGAATGGAAGCTGATCCAGGAAGGCAACGCCGCAGCGGCAACCGCTTTTGGCGGCGCCACCTTAGGCTTTACCATACCGCTTTACAGCGCTATGGCGAACAGCGTGAGTTTCATTGATTTTATCGCCTGGGGCATCATCGCCTTTATCGTGCAGATCGTTACCTTCTTTGCCATCAAACTGGTGTTGAAAAGCAAAGGGCAGAGCCTTTCCGGACATATTACCGATGGCCACGTCGCATACGGCATTTTCGCGGCAACTATCGCTATCGCGGTTGGCCTGCTCAACGCCGCGTCCATGATCTGGTAAGGGGAGACTCTCATGCAATCATCTAACCAGCCACCGCGCCGCAAGCGCAGTTCTCGGCTAACCCTGGCCTTGATGGGCGCGGCCGGTACAGCCGCGTTAGCCGGCTGTGGGCAGTCATCTCCGCCGCAGGACACTCTATCGGACATCAACTTCTCCGAGCCCAAGGCCTACCAGAACATAGACGAGTGCGTAGCAGACGAGCTTTACACGCGTACCGCCTGTGAAGCGGCGTTTACGGCAGCCGTTGAAGCGGTTCCGCGCTTTGACTCCTTAGAAGCTTGCGAACAGGTACATGGCGAAGGTGCCTGTGAGCCCCCTCCCCAATCAGCTCAACAGGGGCAAGGTGGCAGTTGGTTTGGTCCCGCGCTGATGGGCTATATGGTTGGCAACATGATGGCCAACCGCAATGGCGCACGGGTACAAAGCCTGTATCAGGAACCGGTCTACCGTACCCGCCAGAATCGCGGCGACTGGAATGCTGCGTCGTCCTCTGCTTCTACACGGGTGGACCAACGTAACCAGGCCTTCCGCTCATCGGTTATGCAGTCCAACCAACGGGCAACTCAACGCTCTGGGTTCGGTTCGCGCTCCAGCGCACGGGGTGGATTTGGCTCCTAAGCTAACCTCCGTTCGCTTACTATCTTTCGACGCACTCACCTGCGCCAGCAAGGAGCCGTTTTATGTTGCGCGTTGCCATTACTGAACGCCCTCAATGGCGCGAACTGGCGCACCAGCTAGGGTTTCACTTCCATACCATAGAAGGGGAGCCCTACTGGACCGAGGATGCCTATTACCAGTTTACGCTGGCCCAGATCGAACAAGACATTGAAGATCCCACCGAGGCGCTACACGAGATGTGTATGGATGCCGTTGACCGGGTCTGCCAGTCTGATGCCCTGCTTCACCAGTTAAATATCCCTGAACAGATGTGGGGTGTTATTCGTGCCTCCTGGCGTAATGGCCAGCCCCACCTCTATGGGCGGATGGATTTTGCCTATAGCGGTAATGGGCCTGCCAAACTGCTAGAGCTTAACTACGATACGCCCACCAGTATTTACGAGGCGGGCTTCTTTCAGTGGCTGTGGCTTGAACAGGTGATCGAACAGCGCCTGCTGCCTGCCCACGCCGATCAATTCAATTCGATTCAAGAACGCATGATTGCTGCTCTCGCCCACATCGGGCAGCGCCTTGAACGCGATCCACCAGCCTCTCCGGCACTGCACTTCGCCTCCATCAAAGCCCATGAGGAAGATCGCGCCACTGTTGCTTACCTGCAGGACTGTGCCCTACAGGCGGGACTGAATGCCCCCTTTATCCATATCGAAGACATCGGCTATCAACCCAACACCGACCACGGCTGTTTTGTTGACCTGGAAAACCGGCCCATCCGCGCACTGTTTAAGCTCTACCCCTGGGAAGAAATGAGCGATGACGCTTTCGGTGAGCTGCTGCCCATGATGCAAACCCACTGGTTCGAGCCTCCGTGGAAAGCCATCCTCAGCAATAAGGGCATCCTGCCGTTGCTATGGCAGTGGCATGAAGGCCATCCCAACCTGTTACCGGCGTATTTTGACACCAGTGATGGCACGTCGCTGACACCCGGCTGGGTGCGCAAACCATTTTTCTCTCGGGAAGGTAGCAATATTGAGCTGATAACCACGAGTGGCCAGTACGAAACCGTTGATGGCCCCTATACCGACAACCCGCGTATTTTGCAGGCCTACCACCCGCTGCCGCGCTTTGGCGAGCGGCATGCCCTGATCGGCAGTTGGGTAGTCGGTGACAAGGCGTGCGGCATTGGTATTCGTGAAGACGTTGGCAAAATCACCAAAGACTCCAGTTGCTTCGTACCGCACGCAATTGTCTAGAGCTTGTCAGCGTTACTCGCTGGCTTCGGGGCGCATCGCTGGGAACAGCAGTACGTCCCGAATAGAGGGGCTGTCGGTAAACAGCATTACTAAACGGTCAATACCAATTCCTTCACCCGCCGTTGGCGGTAAGCCATACTCCAACGCGCGCACGTAGTCGGCGTCAAAATACATCGCTTCCAGATCACCGGCATCTTTTTCGGCGGCCTGTTCGCGGAAACGTTCAGCCTGATCTTCGGCGTCATTAAGCTCCGAGAAGCCGTTGGCAATTTCTCGGCCACCGACAAAGAACTCAAAACGGTCGGTAACAAACGGGTTAGCATCGTTACGACGCGCCAGCGGGCTAACTTCTGCGGGGTATTCAGTAATGAACGTCGGCTGGTCCAGCTTGTGCTCGGCCACTTCTTCGAAGATCTCGGTCTGAACTTTACCCAGCCCCCAGCTCTCCTTCACTTTAATGCCCAGCTTTTCTGCAACCGCTTGTGCGGCTTCCAGCGTATCCAAATCCGCATCGGTGATGCCGTCGCCATGATCAAGAATCGCTTGGCGTAGTGTTAGGCGTTGGAACGGCTTCCCGAAGTCATAGCTAGCGCCTTGGTACTCGATCGTCGTGGTGCCCAGCACTTCTTGGGCCGCCGTGCGCAGCATGGCTTCGGTCATATCGAGCAGATCACGATAATCCGCGTAGGCCCAATAGAATTCGACCATGGTGAACTCAGGGTTATGTCGCGTAGATAACCCTTCGTTACGGAAATTACGGTTGATTTCAAAAACCTTCTCGAAACCACCCACCACCAGACGCTTGAGGTAAAGCTCTGGTGCAATACGCAGATACATATCAATATCCAGCGCATTATGGTGAGTAATAAATGGCCGCGCTGCCGCACCGCCGGGGATCGGCTGCAGCATCGGCGTTTCAACTTCCATAAAGCCGCGAGCTTCAAAGAAGCGGCGCATGGAGCTGATTACCGCCGCGCGAGTTTCAAATACCTTACGCGACTGCGGGTTCATGATCAGGTCTACGTAGCGCTGGCGATAACGCGCTTCCTGATCGGTCAGGCCGTGGAACTTATCCGGCAGTGGACGCAGGCTCTTGGTCAACAGCTGCGCTTCTACCATCATCACGTACAGGTCGCCCTTACCCGACTTGTGTACTGGGCCACGGGCAGCGACGATATCACCGATATCCCACCCTTTGATGTCCTCAAGCACGTCAGCAGGCAAGCCCTTTTTATCTACGTAGAGCTGGATTTGGCCGGCCACATCTTGGATCACGATAAACGGGCCACGCTTACGCATGACGCGACCAGCCACCGATGCTTGATGATCAAGCGTTTCAAGCTCCGCTTTATCCTTTTCGCCCAGCAGGTTGTGTAGCTCAACCGTGAGGCTGTCACGGCGAAAATCGTTCGGGAAAGCACTCTTACCTTGCTCAGCGGCGCGCTCACGGCGAGCCGCAAGCTTGGCACGGCGCTCGGCGATTAGGTGGTTTTCGTTATCGAGAGAAGACGCGTCTTGGTTAGCCATCGGGCACCCTGTTCAATGTTCAAACGCTAAAAAGATGACGAACCCCCTGATTAACTATTGCGCTTGGCCATACTGCGTTAAAAATCGCCTCAAAATGCTCATTTACAACCCGTAAACTGCGCTTTTTCGTTGATTTTTGCCTTGTCTGGTCTGCGCTCATCACATTAATCAGAGGCTTCTTACAAACCCTGCTTCAGGCTGGCGACGATAAACTGATCTAAATCGCCGTCGAGCACTTTGTCGCAGTTGCTAGACTGAACGCCGGTGCGCAGGTCTTTGATGCGTTGATCGTCCAGTACATACGAGCGAATTTGGCTGCCCCAGCCGATATCGGCTTTAGAGTCTTCCGCTTCCTGCTTGGCCGCATTGCGCTTTTGCATTTCGTGTTCCCACAACTTGGCCTTCAACTGCTTCATGGCGAAGTCGCGGTTGGCATGCTGGCTGCGTTGATTCTGACACGCCACCACAATGCCGGTCGGCTCGTGGGTGATCCGTACTGCTGAGTCGGTGGTGTTAACGTGCTGGCCACCCGCACCGCTAGAGCGATAGGTGTCTACCCGCAGGTCAGAGGGATTAATTTCAACCTCAAAGCTGTCGTCAATTTCCGGCGACAAAAATACCGATGCAAACGACGTATGACGGCGGCCGCCGGAATCAAACGGGCTTTTACGCACTAGACGGTGCACACCAGTTTCAGTGCGCAACCAGCCAAAAGCATAGTCACCTTGAATATGCAGCGACGCCGATTTAATGCCTGCTACTTCACCAGCAGAAATTTCGATAATCTCTGCTTTGAAACCGTGGCTCTCCGCCCAGCGTAAGTACATACGCAGCAGGATATTCGCCCAGTCTTGAGCTTCGGTACCGCCCGACCCAGACTGAATATCCAGATAGGCATTATTCTCGTCCATTTCACCGGAAAACATGCGGCGAAACTCAAGCTTTTCCAGTGCCGCTTGCAGACCATCGAGCTCTTTGCGCACTTCATCGACGGTGCCTTCGTCATCTTCCATTTCCGCAAGCTCAAGCAAGTCGCGACTATCAGCCAAGCCTTGGTCGAGCTCATCGATGGTGGCCACGATGGCTTCAAGCGATGCCCGCTCTTTACCCAGTTTCTGGGCATAATCTGGATCATTCCAGACATTAGGGTCTTCAAGTTCGCGGGAGACTTCTTCTAGCCGATCTTTGCGTTCGGCATAGTCAAAGATACCCCCTAAGAACGTCTGTCCGCTCAGACAGGTCCTTGATCTGGTTATGAATCGGGTTAGTTTCCAACATGGATCGCCTAGCCTTGGTCAGTATCGCACGGTTCAAAAGAGACAGGCGCCGCTGGGGCAGCTAAGCGCCTAGGCTTACAAATGCCAACGCTAGCCGCCCCAGCGGCGAAATTCTGAGACGCATTGTAACGAAAGCCAACGCTTACCGCACCCACCCTGAAAAACGATCGCCACGCAAAAAAACCCGGCGTAAGCCGGGTTTATAGGTAAAACGATTAAAGCAGACAGCTTATCATCAGAAACGATAGGTAAGCTGAGCACCGAAGCCATGGGCTTCGTTTTTGTAGTCCGCTGAGTAGTTAGAGGTAATCGGCGGTGTTTGCTGACCGGCCACGGTGAAGCTGTCGGTTTTGCTCTGATCAACCTGGGTGCTGCGCTCGGTAAGGTACGAGTAGGCAACGTCCAAGGTTAAATCAGGCGTGGGGCTCCAGCCTGCACCAATCGAGAAAATCCGACGGTCGTCAGAGGGAATACGCACGCTGCGAGTTTCATCCTGGGTGGGCGTAAAGTCCAGCGCTACCCCAGCGCGTAGTGCTACTGTTGGTGTTAACTGGTACTCGCCACCGGTAGAGAATGCCCACGCATTGGAGTAATTCTGCTGTTCGTTGGTAATTTCACCACGCTCGGTGCCGGTGACCAAAATCTGGTCAAAGCGACTCCAGCGTGCCCAGGAAACACCGAACATCAGCTTCAGCTTGTCGCTCATTTCCTGAGTCAACGAGAAGTTGACTGTTTCAGGCGTTGTTAAATCCAGCGCTGCCGTATCTGTTACTGTGCCGATCCCTAGCTGATCCAACACAGGTGAGTTAGCCGCAAAGCTACCTTCCAGATTAAAATCTACTTTTGAGCGGTACGTTAAGCCGAACGTAGTTTCAGGTGCTGGCTGATAAATGACACCCAAGTTATAGCCCCAGGCCTCATCATCGCCTTCCACACGCGAATCCACTTCAGAAAGGCCTAGCGGAGTTGCCACAGGCACCTGACGACGCAGTTCACCCTCTACTCGGTTATAGGTGAGGCCTGCGCCGACAGACCACTGCTCGTTAAAACGATACGAGACCGTTGGCTGAGCCGTCATCACTTTTACTTCGGTGTAGTTGCCCTGGTTACGCCCCTGAAAACCATTTTCGTATTCGGTTTTAGAACCGAATGGCGCGTAGACCCCAAAACCGAATGCCAGCTTTTCATTAACAGGGTGCGCATAGAAGGCAAAGGGAATTAGCGTACCTGGCACCATGTCACCATCGTTGGTGCCCGCCACTGGCAACGTATCTGTCGCCCCCCCTGTCGCTTGTAGGAAAGCAGGGCTACTCTGTGAGGCACGTACATTAGAAATGTCGCTATTTACGTTGAGGAACGTGCCACCTACCGTAATTTGGGCACGATCAAGAAACGACATACCTGCCGGGTTACCGTACACAATGGTTGCATCATGCACATTTGAGCTGCGCCCGGCATGACCATATCCCTGTCCGCTGACGCTCTGCTCATTGATTTGATAACCGCCTGCTTGCGCCTGACTAACAAAAGCAACTGATGCTACTGCGGCCGCCAAGGTGAGCTTTTTAAATTTATTATGCATAGTGGGCCTCTCTTCCCAATGATCCGATGGATACTTCCATCCACCCTCTTTGTTCTAACACCTCAGTTTTCGCCTAATGACCGCTTGGGATCAAGGGCAAACGAGCGTTTTATTTCGGTTTTGACTTATACATTAGTCGAACGAGTGTTTTAAATCAGTGTTTTAGTCATTTCGACTGAAGGTCACAATATCGCTTGACCTATGTGTTACCCATAGGTTTTACACTTAAAAACATCAAAACTTCCACGCAGAGGACGTTATGCAGCCTGGAGAGATGAAGGTCGGCGAACTTGCCAAACGCGGTAGCGTTACCGCAGAAACGGTTCGCCATTACACCCGTGAAGGGTTGCTGGCACCAACACGCCACCCTGAGAACGGTTACCAGTTATTTTCAACTACTGACTTAGAGCGACTGCACTTTATTCAACGAGCACGCAAGCTCGGCTTTAGTGTGGCTGAGATTCGCGACATCCTGGCTCACGCCGATCAAGGCGACTCCCCATGCCCATTGGTGCGCGATCTACTTACCCACCGACTACCACAAATACGGGCACGCATTGCCGAGCTTGAAGCGCTCGCCCAACGCATGGAACAGGCATTAGAGAGCTGGCAGCACATGCCAAATGGCATGCCCGATGGTCATAGCCTATGCCGTTTAATTGAGAGTTTTCCCGAGGAGACACCATGCAATCACGCACCATGCAGCCACAAACACTGAGTCGCACCGTGCCGGGCATGAATTGCCAGGGCTGCGTAAAGCGTATGCGCGAGGCGATTCAAGCCGCAGACCCCAACGCCCTCGTTGAAGGCTTTCCCGCAGAAAAACGCTTGGAAGTTACCAGTACGTTAGAAAACGATGCGCTGGACAGCACATTAAGTGAAGCGGGCTATCCGCCGGGTGACTCCAACAGCGAGACTCAACCACCGACGGAAAGTGATACTGCGCCAACGGTCGATAACGGTAACGACAAACTGACGGCTGAAAATGAGACGCCCACCAGCGCGCCTCAACAGAGGCTATTGATTAGTGGCATGACCTGCGCAGGCTGTGTGAATAGCGTCGAAAAAGCGTTGGTCAACACCCCGGGCGTTACCGACGCCTCGGTGAACTTTGGCACCCACACCGCCCAAGTAACCGGTAGGGTTGAGCGCGAAGCTCTGATTAACGCTGTGGCGGCAGCAGGCTACCGCGCCGAGCCCATTGTCGACATGCGCGAGGCCGAACGCATTCGTGAGTCCCAAGAGGCCGCAACCTATCGCCAGCGCCTGCGCGGCAGCATGCTGTCATTAGCGCTGGCTATTCCGCTCATGCTGAGCATGTTCGTTTATCACCCGCACCCCATGGGAATGGGCCGTCTTTATTGGCTGGTCATTGGCCTGCTTACCCTGGCTATTTTGGCATTTCCAGGGCGGCACTTTTTTACCAACGCTTGGAAACAGTTCAAGCTCCATCAGGCCAATATGGACACGCTCGTGGCCATGGGTACGGGTACCGCCTGGCTCTATTCGATGATGGTCGTGGCGTTTGCTCCTTGGCTACCAGAGGTCGCTCAAGGCATCTACTTTGAAGCATCGGCCATGGTGGTGGGGCTCATCCTGCTCGGCAATGCCATGGAGTTACGTGCCCGTGGACGCACCAGCAGTGCATTAAAACGCTTGCTAGACCTGCAGGAGAAAACTGCACGCGTGATCCGTAATGGCCAAGAGCAGGAGTTGCCTGTTGACGACGTAGCGATAGACGATCATATCCGCGTACGCCCCGGCGAACGACTGCCAGTGGATGGCATCGTACTCGATGGTCAAAGCTATATTGATGAATCCATGCTGACCGGTGAACCGCTGCCCGTTCATAAAAACGCGGATGACGATGTCAGCGCTGGTACTGTTAACGGCAATGGCAGCTTGGTCTATCGCGCCACTCGTGTGGGCATCGATACTCGCTTGGGTCGTATAACCGAACAGGTCGCCAGCGCTCAAAACTCCCGTCCGCCAATTGGCGAATTGGCCGATAAGGTATCGGGAATTTTTGTTCCCAGCGTGATGATCATCGCCGTACTAACCGCGCTGATCTGGTTTAACATCGGCCCCGCTCCCGTGGTGATCCATATGCTGGTGACCGCCACCACGGTACTGATTATCGCCTGTCCCTGCGCATTAGGGCTGGCAACACCCATTTCCACCATGATTGGGGTGGGTAAAGCCGCCGAGCACGGCGTGCTGGTAAGAAGCGGTGAAGCGTTACAAACCGCCAGCCAAATCACCACCTTAGTGGTGGACAAAACCGGTACTTTGACTGAGGGCAAGCCTCAAGTGACCGATGCGACGGTGCTACATAATGACTCTTCGCAAGTGCTCTCCTGGGTAGCCGCACTGGAAAGTCGTTCGGAACATCCGTTAGCCAATGCATTAACAGCTTATGCGGAAGCGCATAATGCCACCGCTGAAACACTGGATACGTTTGATAGCGTCACCGGTGGCGGTGTGAAAGGTAGCACCCAAGCAGGCGACTCACTGCTGCTGGGCAATGCTCGCCTACTTGAAGAGGCTGGCGTGGACCTAACCCCTGCCGAAGAGAGCGTACGCCAGCTAGAGGCGAAAGCACGCTCATTGGTATACCTGGCAGCCAATGGCAAGCTAGCCGCTCTATTCGGCATCAGTGACCCGCTGCGTGCTGACGCGGCTGCCGCAGTGAAACGCTTACAAGAAGATGGCTTAACCGTCGTCATGCTTACTGGAGATAATCAACAAACCGCGGCCGCCGTGGCACGAGAAGTGGGCATTAGCGAGTTTAGAGCTGGCATGACGCCAGATGATAAACACGCGGAAATTGAGCGTCGTCAGCAGGCAGGAGAGGTTGTAGGCATGGTTGGAGACGGCATTAATGATGCCCCAGCACTGGCTCGTGCCAACGTTGGCTTTGCCATCGGCCAGGGCACCGACATCGCTATGGAGAGCGCTGGGATTACCTTAATGCGCGGTTCGCTACATGGTGTGGCTACTGCTATCGAGTTAAGCCGGGCGACGCTCACCAACATCAAACAGAACCTAGTCGGAGCCTTTGGCTATAACGTACTGTGCATCCCGATTGCTGCCGGCGTGCTTTACCCGTTCACCGGCATGCTACTGTCACCCATCATTGCCGGTGCGGCCATGTCGCTATCGTCAATCACCGTGGTGAGCAACGCCAACCGCTTACGGCTTTGGAAAACCGCCCAACAGGAGGCCTCATGAGCCTATTGATCAACCTGGTAGGAATCGGTCTTATCGCCGCTATCGTATGGTGGTTTTGGCTTAGCGCCTGATAAGTCATTTCATCGTGGCTGTAGCATCATGGGTAGGCCGCCTTGTGGGCGTAATGTCAGTCGACATTCAATGCTTACTTGGTGGCCTTTCACTAGTTTAGGCGTGAAATGTTGTGCCAATGTTGCCAAGCAGAGAACACCTTCGTAAAGCCCAAAGCGTTTTCCGAGACAAACACGTGGCCCCACGCTAAAGGGTAGATAAGCAAATTTGTCTGGACGTGGAGCATCTGGAAGAAAACGCTCTGGAACAAAATGATCGGGCGCCTCCCACAATTTACGATGCCGGTGCAGCAGCCAAGGGGATACGAGCAAAACGGTCCCTTCACGCACATCGCGATTGCGCACCTTATCACCTCCTCGCGCTTGCCGGCTCAGCATGGGTACCGGCGGATATAGCCGCATGGCTTCCTCAAATACCGCCATTGTATAAGGCAGCTTAGCGACATCTTCATAGCACGGCGTTCTACCACCGAGCACGTCATCAAGTTCATGCTGCAGACGCGCCATAGCCTGAGGGTCATAATCAAGCAGGTACCAGCACCACGCCAATGCGTTAGCAGTCGTTTCATGGCCTGCCATAAACATGACAATCGCTTCATTACGCACTGCTTTTCGGCCCATCGGGCAGCTATTATCTCCGCCATCTTTCATAGACGTCATAAAGCTCTCAATCAGGCTATGCTGTCCTTGCCCTGATCTGTGCGTATGACGATCAATAATACGGTCTATAATTTCATGCACTTGTTTTGCTGAATAGCGCGTACGTGCTCTTCGCAGTGGATTACCTAGCAAACTTAAAAATGGCAATCCCAGCATATTGGCCATATCTAAATGCTCAGAATGACGCTGATATTCGGTAAAACCAGCCACCACCTGCTCAGCTTCTTCGTCGGTGGTATCATCCCCAAAAATCGTTCGGCCAATGATACGCGCTGTTAAATGAGCCATCTCAGTCAGCATATCAATGGGCGTATCTGATGGATGCTGGGCCCATCGCTTGGCAGTTTCCTCCGCCGAGGCGGTCATGGTGGTACAGAAACCGGGTAACAGAGCGTTGGTTAGCGATGGCGCGCACTGGCGGCGGCGCTGACGCCACAAATCGCCATCGCTGACAAACAACCCATCATCAAGAAGCGGTTCCAGAGCACGGCGCATTTGCGGACTTTTACGATCATAGTTGTCGTGCTGCTCAAGGAAAACGCGACGAACCGTATCGGGGCTATTACACAGAACATAGTCTTGCTTCATCAGCGCCATGCGCGAGGTACGTATTGAGTAGTCTTCCTCCCGCCAGACAGAAAGCAGATTGTGCTGCGCTAGACGCAAGCGATGCACGATGCCTTTACTGGCTGAAACAGGCGTTACCTTGACCGGAGGTTCCAAGCCCTTAGCCCGGTTCAATGCCGCAGAAAGCCCCTGATGGTCATTCGCACTTTTTGTTGTTACTGCTTTGCATAAAACACTATCTTGGTGCATTGTCCCCTGCCCTACTATTTATATGTTTGGAAGCCGACTCTTATTCACGGGACATACTTTTTAACTAAATTTAACGACGTCTACCTTAACAGGAACAGCCGGCTTGGCGCATCGACGGTTAATTACCCTGCTTGATAAGAAATCTCTAGCGACCTGTCTCGTTAGTTCTATTTAACTAACACCGATATACCGCCCTGGTTTGTGATTCAAGGCAATAATCAAATTCAGCGTCAGTGCCCCCAACACGGAGTAACCCACGCGGTCTAGCGGTAGCTGGGTCAGTGCCACCAGCAAAATTACCCCGTCGATCCCCAGCTGCACATAGCCTGCCCGCAGGCCATGCTTTTCTTGCAGATAGAGCGCGAGAATATTAATTCCCCCAAGGCTGGTTCGATGCCGGAACAACATCAACATGCCTATGCCCATTAAAGCGCCTCCCATCAACGCAGCGTACAGCGACGGAACATTGGCGAACTGTACCCAACCTTGGGTGAGTTCAGAAAACAACGACACGAGACCGATAGCGGCAAACGTGCGCAGCGTAAAACTCCACCCCATGCGCTTAATGGCCAAATAGTAAAATGGTACATTGATGGCAAAAAACCAGAAGCCAAATCCCCACCCAGTCACGTAATTCAGCAGTAATGCCAGCCCAGCGGTGCTGCCAGTGATCAATACCGAATGGGTATAAAATGCCACACCTAAAGCAACAAACAGCGTGCCAAGTACCATGGCCATCATATCTTCATAGTATTTATGCGGATCTTTAGGCAGATCGTCCCGCATGAGGATGTCCTTTTGTAGAATTATTCGAGCACTTCTTCCAAGAGACTCTGCAACGTCAGTGTCTTTACAGAGAATCACCGGGGAGGGAGAACGTATTTCCGACGCTCAATGGCTCTTATTTCATCAGCGCCCCAGCGCACTCTCTAGTATATTGGCTGCATTGGCTGCCCCATTTGCTTTCTGCACGGCGCTTGAAAAACGCTGGGCAGATTGACGAAATACGGGCTCATGCATTAGTCGCTCTAGCTGTCGCACCAATTTATTGGGGTTAATTCTACGCACTGACATCTGCAAGCCGAATTTTTGGCGCACGCCAATTTGAGCATTGAGACGCTGCTCATAGTGGGCAGGCAGCGCCAGCATTGGCACACCCGCCGCTAATGACTGATACATACTGCCATTGCCACCGTGATATAGCATTGCTCGGGCATGCGCCAAGAGCTGTGAGCCAGGCGCATAGCGCGTAAAACGAAAATTACTCGGGGCAGCGTTCATCACCTCTTCGCTTACCTGACCACCGGTGGTCACCATAAAACGGTAAGGCAGCGCTCCCAACGTGGGATACGTGCTGCGCAGGAAATGCTCTAACAACCCTGTTGACCCCATGGTGATATAAATATTGGGCGTGCCATCTTGGAGCTCATCAAACCATTCAGGTAACGGGGCCGTTAGATCTGGGGAGATCGGCCCTACCATATGATAATCGCGAAACCGTTTAGGCAAGCTGTAGAGCCCTGGTAAATCAGGCGAAATCATTGGCATGTGATAGAGCATGTCAAAGGCATTTCGGTCTGGCCGCTGATACTTCTGATAAAGTCGCCGTCGGATACCAGACAGTAAATAGCGGTCTAAGCCTTTAGCAGCGTAGTAAGTAGGTGTTGGCGGCGTTAACAGTCTTGCGGCATAGCCATTCATGATGCCAGCACACGGGACGCCGGCAATGTACGCGGCAGTACTGGCACTTACCGTGGCATCACCCACCACTAAATCAGGTTTGGCCTGTTCGATAGCCTGCAACTGGGACTCAATAATCTTGGTTAGAGGCGCCCAATAGCGTAGGTGCACCATATCCCAAAAGGAGGCTTTCCAGCCAAGACGTTGGAAGCGTATCCATATATCGGGAAGATTCGGCTCTCGAGCATAGATAAGAGGGAACCCTGCTTCCTGAACAAGGCTCAAGCGAGAGCTGGGATGGTTAGGATCATCACCCGCGAAAATCACTTCGTGCCCACGTTGGCGCAGTACGTTGGCTATCTCGATACAACGCACTGTATGCGCAAGCACCCACCCCAGAGGGAAAAACAGGATACGTGACGGTCTGGCAGCCACATTGCTACCACTAAGCGAGTCTGACATACCAGGTTTCCTGTCTTATTCAACCATCAAACGATGTTGTCCACTGACTAAAATCCGCGAATAGCAAAGAGAATTAGACAGGGCTGGCGTGCTCTACCATCAACTGCAAGGACTCTCGTCCTCGCCAGCGGTTGCGATTGAGCTTATAGGCGCAGTGCAGCGTGTCGCCCACGCTAAATGAGGGGAGCTCCCCCGGCGTTAACGCCCGGAACCAAATCGCTTTGCTAGTCACCGCGCCCATGGAAAGTTCCATCATCAGGTGAGAACCTTCAGCACCTACTGGGCGTAGTGCTTCAACAATAAAGCGCCCTTCAAATAGTGGCGGGTCAAACTCACGCCCGTAAGGGCCAAGCGCTTCAACTTCGCTTAGCGTTAACAGAGATAGCTGCGACGTAGAGAGCTCGCCATCTGTCCATAGCCGCGGATAAAGCGGTGTATCGCCCAGTTGCTCACCAACGGCCTGTAAAAAAGCAGCTTTAAAGGCCGCTAACTGTTCTCTTGGTACGCCGACACCCGCCGCCCCACTATGGCCGCCAAAGCGCGGTAGCGACTCAGGAGCTAGCTCAAAGGTACGTTGCAGCGCATCCCGTAGGTGCAGGCCATCAATCGAGCGACCAGAACCGGTCAACATATTGGGCGCCGCCGCGCGGGTCAGCACCAACGCGGGGCGGCCATAGGCCTGCACTAACCGCGAAGCGACAATACCTTGCACGCCAGGGTGGCCATCTTCCAGCAGTACCACCACAGCAGGCTCATTAGCCTCCAGCGACGAAACGGCAAGTGCACGCGCTTCTTCCGCCATGTCCGCTTCAATCGCCTTGCGAGACTGGTTGTCTTGATCAAGCACCTCTAGCTGACGATTGGCGACACTATCACTTTCCGCGAGCATAAAATGTAACGCCGCATAGGGGTCATCCAGCCGTGAGCGAGCGTTAATTCGTGGCCCCATTTGGAACGCCAGCGTTTCAGCGTTAAATGGCACACTATCTGCCCCAAGCCGCGCCGCCATGGCGCGCCAACAGGCAGCGTCCATACGGTTGATCAGCGTTAATCCGTAGTTGACCACTGCGCGGTTAGCCGGACTACCGCCCAGCGAAACACAGTCCGCTACGGTGCCCAGTGCAACGTAAGAAAGCCACGGTGATAGCTTAGGTGTCGCATCAGGCATTGCCCCCCATTCAATCAATACGCCACGGGCAAGTGACATCAAAAGCCATGCCACCATGCACCCGGCGATCGTTTTATCGGGATAGTCACAATCACTGCGTGTCGGGTTAACGCAGGCATAGGCAGAAGGCGGTGGGCCTTCCAACGGCAGCGCGTGGTGGTCGCTGACTACCACATCAATACCAGCGGCTTTCAAGCGTGCAATTCGCGGCTCATCTGAGCTGCCGCAGTCGGCGGTAATCACCAGCGAGGGCAGCGGTTTTAAACCAAGTGTGCGCTCCACCAGCGGCAGGCTAATGCCATAGCCATCGTGGATACGGTGGCCAATCAAACTATGTAACTTGTGTTCGGATACGCCAAACAGCTCCACCAACGTACGCCGAATCACCACATGGGAGGTGATGCCGTCCACATCGTAGTCGGTGAGTATGCCGATGGATTCCCCTTCTGCCACTGCCTGGGCAATACGTTCAGCGGCACGGCGGCCATCGGCTAGCTTTTCTGGATGCGCCAAGTAACGCAAACTCGGCGCCACCAGCGGTGCGAGCTCGCCCTTATAGCCCGGCAATCGTGAGGCCAATAGCCGTGCCTGTAGCTCGCTTAAGCCTTCCGCTTGGGCACGCACATAGATAGCCTCGTCCAGTGGACGAGGCTCTAAGCGTGGCTGATTGGCGTTCTGCTGCGTAAGTGCGGGTTCGTCGGCCATTACGCCTCAGCGCCGATTGTCAGCGACAAACTGCTGCACGGCGCTCAGCTCAGCGGGCAGCACCGTGTAACGCTCTTCGCGCTCAAGCAAATCATCCATATGAGTGGGCAACGGCACACCCTGGAAACCTGCCTTGACCACGGCTTCAGCGAATTTCGCCGGATGCGCGGTAGCAAGCGTAATCACCGGCGTCGTGGTATCCACTCGTGCGCGCTCTGCAGCGCGATAGCCAGTGGCCGTATGGGGGTCAAGGATCTCCCCAGTACGGTGATGGGCTTCACGAATGACTTCCAGAATGGTCGCATCATCAACGCTATGGCTGGCGAATTTTTCGCGCAGCTTGGCCAGCGGTGCATCGGCAAGCGCCGTAGGCTCTTGCTGGAAGCGTTCTAGTAGCGCTGCCACAGCGGCACCATCGCGGTCGTATGCATCAAACAGCAAACGCTCAAAGTTTGACGAAACAACGATGTCCATTGACGGCGCGAGGGTCGCTGCCAACTCTTTCTTGGAGAAATCATTGGCGGCAAGCGTGCGATGCAGAATGTCGTTGGCATTAGTGGCAATAATGAACTGCTTCACCGGCAGCCCCATCTTAAACGCCATGTAGCCTGCGAAGACGTTACCGAAGTTAGCCGACGGAACGCAGAAGCTCACTTCTCGCTGAGGCGCGCCCAATGCAACACCAGCGGCGATGTAGTACACGATCTGCGCCATAATGCGCGCCCAGTTGATCGAGTTCACCGCCACTAAGCGCGTGCCATTCAGGAAATCCTGATTAGCAAAGCTCGCCTTAACCATTGCCTGGGCATCATCAAAATTGCCTTCGATAGCAATATTGAAGACGTTGTTGGCGAGCACAGACGTCATCTGGCGGCGCTGCACTTCAGACACGCGGTTATGCGGGTGGAGAATAAAAATATCGAGGTTATCGCAGTGGCGACAGCCTTCAATAGCCGCGGAACCGGTATCCCCAGAGGTCGCGCCCATAATGACGGCACGTTCACCACGCTTTTTCAGGAAATGATCCAGTAGCCGCCCTAGCAGCTGCAGCGCGACATCTTTAAACGCCAGCGTTGGGCCATGGAACTGCTCTAGCAGAAAGTGATTGGCATTCAACTGCTTTAACGGCACAACGGCGTCATGATTGAACGTGGCGTAAGCTTCTGTCACCAAGCGACGGAAGGTATCGTCGTCAATTTCACCATTTACAAACGGCTTCATGACCCGAAAAGCAATCTCGGCGTAGGAAAGGCCAGCCATGCTGGCCAGCTCTTCCTTAGAAAACTCGGGCAGCGTTTCCGGCACATAAAGTCCGCCGTCGCTGGCCATTCCGGTTAGCACAACCTCTTCAAAGGAGAGCGCGGGCGCTTGGCCACGCGTGCTGATATAACGCATGAGTTACTCCCCTTCGCTCAGACTTTCAACGCGAATACGGGTAACCGGCCCAGCAATATCCGCCATGGACTCGATTTCACGGATAGCATCGTTCATCTGTTTCTCTTTTGTGCGATGCGTCAGCAAAATGATCGGCACCAACTCACCTTCAGTAGCCTCTTTCTGGATCAGCGCTTCAATAGAGATGCCCTGCTCGGCCAGAATGGTGGCAACACGCGCCAACACACCCGGGCGATCCACCGCCAACAGACGCAGATAATACGCTGTGGTAATATCTTCCATCGGCATAATAGGCAGTTGACTGGCATCATCGTCGATGCCGCTAAACGCTAGGTAAGGCACCCGGTAGTGGTGATCCGTGGCGATATCACGGGCAACATCCAGCAGGTCGGCTACGACGGCAGACGCTGTCGGCTCAGCACCGGCGCCAGCGCCGTAGTAAAGTGTTGGACCAACCGCATCGCCCATCACAGCAATCGCATTTTTAACGCCGTGCACATTCGCCAGCAGGCGCTCTTTAGGAATCAACGTCGGGTGAACTCGGAGCTCTAGCCCTTGATCAGTCCGTTTAGAGATGCCCAGATGCTTAATCACGTAACCCAGGTTATCGGCCTGCTCGACGTCTTCTGCAGTAATGCGAGAAATACCTTCGGTGAAGGCTTTATCAAACTGCAGCGGCACGCCATAGGCAATTGACGCCAGGATGGTCAATTTATGGGCAGCGTCGATACCTTCCACGTCGAAAGTGGGGTCAGACTCCGCGTAACCTAGCGCTTGGGCTTCGGCCAACACGTCTTCAAACGCGCGACCTTCATCACGCATATGGGTGAGAATGTAGTTACCGGTGCCGTTTATGATGCCCGCTACCCACTCGATACGGTTAGCACCAAGGCCTTCGCGTAGCGATTTGATGACCGGAATACCGCCCGCCACAGCCGCCTCAAAGGCAACAATGACGCCTTTCTTATGCGCGGCGCGGAAAATTTCATTACCGTGAACAGCAATCAATGCCTTGTTGGCAGTCACAACGTGTTTGCCGTTTTCAATCGCCGTTAGCACCAACTCGCGGGCGATATCGTAGCCACCAATCAGCTCTACCAGCACATCCACGTTAGGGTTATTAGCCACCTCAAACACGTCAGAGGTCGCATTAATGCCGGTAATATCGCAGTCAGGGTGAATACTGCGGTGGGCAACCTGTTCAATCACAATCGGGCGGCCAGCACGACGGCTAATGTCATCAGCGTTACGTGTTAAGACGTTAAATGTACCGCCACCGACCGTACCTAACCCACAAATGCCTACTCTTACCGGTTTCAAAATACTTCCCCTTTCGTGATGGGCACCCATAGGTGCCGCCTCTTAAATCAGTGTCTCAGCGCTATCGTTCGTCACTGCACGTGACGTTATTCGTCTTCCAAGCCTAACATGCTAACGAGCCGGTCGGGGGGTACAAACCCTGGCACCATTTTCCCGTCGGGCAACACAATCGCAGGAGTACCCTGCACGCCCACAGCCTTACCTAATTCGTACTGATCGGCAACGGGGTTATCGCAGTTTGCCGATGCAGCAAGCGTTTGGCCTTGTTTAGCTTGAGTCATGGCCTCGCTACGGTTATCCGAACACCACACTTGCTCAAGCGTCGTCGCAGCACCACTGCCCATGCCTGCGCGTGGAAAGGCCATATAGTGCACTGCAATGCCGCGCTCGTTAAGCTCAGGCACCGTTTCATGTAGCCGCTCGCAGTATGGGCAGGTAGGATCCGTAAACACAATTACCGTAGCTTTCGGCTCACCCACACCTTGAAAAACGACTCGCTCGCTCGCTGGAATGGCAGCAAGCACTGTAGCCCTTTCCTGGTTACGCGCCTGCTCGGTTAAGTTAACCAAACCATTATCCGCGTTTTGATAGAGGTCCCCTACCAAAAAGTGGCTACCATCGGCATTGGAGTAAAAAGATTCACCACTTTCCAGAACAACGTGGTACACCCCGTCCATTGGCGTTGCGTTTACCTGCTCCACCGGCATTGACTGGCCGTTAACTTGCAAGTTCTCCGTCAGATACTCGGAAACGGAGTCAGCACTGGCAACAGCAGGCAGTAAACACCCCGCAAGCGCCAGCCAGGGAACACAGGATTTAGCAACTAAAGACATACGTTGATGCATTGTATCTTCAACCTCGCGGATGGTGTTCGGCATGCAATTGCTCCAGGCGCGCCTGGGCAACATGCGTATAAATTTGCGTTGTAGATAGGTCGCTATGACCTAACAACAGCTGTACGACCCGCAAATTAGCACCATGATTCAATAAATGAGTCGCAAATGCGTGGCGTAACGTGTGAGGCGACAAGGGCCGAGTAATACCCGCAGTGATAGCGTGGGCTTTAATGCGGTGCCAAAACGTTTGCCGCGTCATGGCTTTATCTGCTCGCCCAGGAAACAGCGCGGGCCGTGTAGGATCTTGCATCAGCGCAGGCCGAGCCGTCTTCACATAATGCCCTATCCACTCGGCAGCCTCTTCACCCATTGGCACCAGCCGATCTTTATCGCCCTTGCCTCTTACGCGAACAACCCCTTGGCGAAGATTGACCGCATCGCCAGTCAATCCAACCAGCTCCGACACGCGTAGCCCGCAGGCATACAACAGCTCAAGCATGGTGCGGTCGCGAACTCCAAGCGAGGTGCTGATATCAGGGGCGAGCAACAGACGCTCAACCTCTTCCTCTTCCAGGGTATTCGGCAAGCTAGGGCGTACCCGCGGCAGCGACACATTGGCCAATGGGTCACTGGCGATATGCCCATAAAGCCGTGCCCAACGGTAAAAACTGCGCAGCGACGAGAGTAGCCGTGCATTACTGCGTAGTTGATAGCCCTGTTCTCGACGTAATTCCAACCACTCGCTAAAACGCTCTGATGAAGGAGTTAACAGTGTTTCTCCCGCACTTTCGAGCTGCTGTTGCCAAGCAGTTAAGTCATGCCGATAGGCCGCTAACGTATGGTCGCTTGCCCCTTGCTCTAACCATAAGGCATCTAGATAGGCATCTATCACGCTCATAGGCTAACGGTCTCTTGACGGTGGTACCACACAAACAAAAACCCCGCCCCGCAAAGCGGTGACGGGGTCTTGGTATCCGAGCGCGACGCATGTCAAAAACTACGCATTTCAAAAACTACGCATGTCAAAAACAGCGTGCGCCCGTGAAAAAGTGGCAGTTAAGCCAGCTTTTCCTTGATACGCGCCGACTTGCCGCTGCGCTCGCGCAGGTAGTACAGCTTGGCTTGACGAACGTCACCGCGACGCTTGACTTCAATAGAGTCAACCAACGGGCTGTAGGTCTGGAAAGTACGCTCAACACCAACACCGTGAGAAATTTTACGTACGGTGAAAGCGGAGTTCAGGCCACGGTTACGCTTACCGATGACCACACCTTCAAACGCCTGCAGGCGCTCACGAGTACCTTCCTTTACTTTAACCTGAACGACGATGGTGTCGCCCGGTGCAAAGGCCGGAATCTCTTTGCCCATTTGCTCGGATTCGATCGCCTGGATCACCTTGTTCTTGCTGCTCATTTTCATACTCCTAAATAACGTAATGGCTTGCCACGCAGTTGTGGAAGGGGCAAACCGTGATCCCGGCGCTCGAAGCGAGCTACGCGGGAGTCGTTATGGGTGACGCAGGTGCGTAGGCTAAGTCTCGTAGACTAACTGTCTCACAGACTATCTGCCTAATTTGCCCTGCACCGCCGCTCGGTTCTATGCAATTGAAGAACAATCACTTAGTTGACAGAGCGTGTTCCTCGATAAACTCGTCTAGAAGCCGCTGTTGCTCGGCATCAAGCGTACGCCCTGCTAATAAATCAGGACGGCGCTGCCATGTACGGCCTAACGACTGTTTTAACCGCCAGCGCTTGATGGCCGCATGATTACCGCTTAACAGCACATCAGGCACTTGTCGCCCGTCAATCGTCTCAGGACGGGTATAGTGCGGACAGTCTAACAAGCCATCATTGAACGAGTCTTCGATAGCGGAATCCTGGTGACCCAACACACCGGGTACCAGCCGTGCCGCCGCGTCAATTAGCACCATTGCTGGCAACTCACCACCGCTCAGCACATAGTCACCAATTGACCATTCTTCATCAATGTCACTTTCCACCACGCGCTCATCAATGCCTTCATAGCGCCCAGCGACCACTACGAGAGGGCCTGCTGAGGCGAGCGCTTGAACACCCTGCTGATCCAACTTACGCCCTTGGGGCGAGAGATAGATCACGGTAGGCGATTGTCCCGTCGCTTGCTCTGCTCGTTGCCGAGCATCAAAGATAGCAGCACGCAGGGTGTCTACCTTCATCAGCATACCGGGGCCGCCGCCGTAAGGGCGATCGTCCACGCTGCGGTGGCGGTCGGTGGCGTAATCGCGCGGATTCCAAAATTCCAGGGCAATACGCTGTTTCTCTACCGCTCGACCAACCACACCTTGTTGGGTAATCGCATCGAACATCTCTGGAAACAGCGATACCACGCCAATCCACATCGCGGGAGCATCCATTAAGCTGCTTTCTTCACCGTTTGCTGCAGTAACAGTTGAATCAGTTACTGTGAGCTCGCTCGACAACTGCTTACTCAAACCTGTTTTCAAAACTCAGGATCCCAATTCACGACCATACGGCCATCTTCGAGGCTGATTTCAACAATTACATCATCGGGTAAGAAAGGTAGCAGCCGCTCACGCTTATCAATTGCGTCGTTATCACCGCGCACCACAATGACATCGTTTGCGCCGGTTTCAAACAGGTAACTGACCTGCCCTAACCGCTCGCCTGACTGAGTGAAGACAGTTAAGCCTTCAAGCTCATGCCAGTAATACTCATCATCGGAAAGCGTAGGCAGTACCTCTTTCGGCATCAGAATGTCCGTTTGCGCCAGCGCTTCGGCTGCCGTTCGGTCATCAACACCTTTTAGCTGCACCACAAGACCCTTGCCTTGCCGACGTCCCTGAATCACGGTCATGCGCGTAAGGGATTCCCCTTGGCGCACCCACCATTCTGGGTATTCCATGATGCTGTCTATGGGATTGGTATAGGAGTAGACCTTAAGCCAACCTTTAATCCCGTGAGGGCTAGTTAGCTTACCAAGCACCACATGTGCGTCGTCTGTATGGCTAGTTTCAAAACGCGTCATCGACGACCGCTCCAACAAATTACAACGACAACATCACCTACTATCACTTACTGACAGTCACGCATTAACCGGCTTAAGCCTGTTTACGCGCTTCTTTAACCAGCTCAGCAACACGACCAGACAACTGGGCGCCTTGGCTCTGCCAGTGAGTAACACGCTCAAGATCAACGCGCAGACGCTCTTCTTGACCACGGGCAACCGGGTTGAAGAAGCCGATACGCTCGATGAAACGGCCGTCACGGGCGTTGCGTGAATCAGTAACAGTCAGGTGATAAAAGGGACGCTTTTTGGCGCCACCACGTGCCAAACGAATGGTAACCATACGATAACTATCCTTCGGTTGAGGTTACGAGAGTGTGCAATAGCGCAGATCGCTAACAGAACACTCGTCATACTATTTTCTCGGCACTGCAGACTAAAATCAGTGATTTGCTGCGTACCATCAGGTTCTTCACTGGCAGATGGTAAGGCGATGCTCGCGCATTTTTGCCAACACCCACGCATGAAGAGGCCGCATTCTACGCAAATGCGCTCTGCTTGGAAAGCCTGACAGCCAGAAAACTCTTAAGCCGTCAACCTTGCCAAGCACGTTACAAGGTTGCTAACAATGGCTTAACGCCAGGGAAGACCGCCGGGGCCACCCATACCGCCCATTCCACCGGCACCGCCAGGACCACCCGGCCCGCCGCCGCCCATCATGCCAGACATGCCGCGCATCATTTTCTGCATCCCGCCTTTTTTGCCTGCTTTTTTCATCATTTTCTGCATCTGCTTATGCTGTTTTAGCAGGCGATTCAGGTCAGGTACTTGCAGGCCAGCACCCGCTGCAATACGGCGTTTGCGCGAACCATTGATGATATCGGGCTTGCGGCGCTCTTTAGGGGTCATTGAGTTAATCAATGCCTCCAGCTTGCCAAGCTCTTTCTCCGGACCAGGGCCTTGTGCCATTTCAGCCATTTGCCCCATGCCGGGCAGTTTGCCAAGTAGGCCACCCATGCCGCCCATTTTCTTGAGCTGCTGTAACTGATCGCGGAAATCTTCCAGGTCAAAACCGTCACCCTTCTTGACCTTACTGGCCAGCTTGGCGGCTTTGTCTTTATCCACCGTGCGCTCGGCTTCTTCGATCAGCGACAGCATATCGCCCATACCCAGAATCCGTGATGCCACACGGTCCGGATGGAAAGGCTCTAGGGCGTCTACTTTCTCACCAACCCCCATAAACTTAATGGGCTTACCAGTGATATGGCGTACCGAAAGAGCTGCACCACCACGGGCATCACCGTCAGCCTTGGTGAGAATCACCCCGGTAAGCGGCAGTGCATCGTGAAATGCTTTCGCCGTATTCACCGCATCCTGGCCGGTCATGGCATCGACCACAAACAGCGTTTCTTCCGGCGAAATTGCTTTATGCAGCGCCTGGATTTCGGCCATCATCGCTTCATCGATGGCCAGCCGCCCGGCGGTATCGACTAATACGACATCATGGAACTGAATCTTGGCGTGTTTGATTGCCGCCGTGGCAATATCCACTGGCTTCTGATCGGAACGAGACGGAAAGAAATCCACCTGAACTTCTTTTGCCAGCGTCTCTAGCTGATCAATCGCCGCTGGACGATAAACGTCGGCGGAGACCACCAGCACTTTTTTCTTTTCGCGTTCACGCAGATAACGCGCCAGTTTAGCAACAGAGGTGGTTTTACCCGCCCCTTGCAGGCCTGCCATCAACACGACCGCAGGTGAGCCTTTTAGGGATAAGCCTTCATTGGCTTCGCCCATAATCGCTTCCAGCTCTTGCTGGACGATTTTAACGAATTGCTGGCCTGGTGAGAGACTCTTCGAGACTTCCTGGCCAACAGCACGTTCACGAACACGCTCAATAAATGCCTTCACCACCGGCAAGGCGACATCTGCCTCTAACAGTGCTTTACGCACTTCGCGCAGGGTGTCTTTGATATTGTCGTCAGTTAGCCGCGCTTGGCCTTTGATCGACTTCAACGTCTGGGAAAGACGCTCACTCAGATTCTGAAACATGGGGCCTCTGCCTCCGTCGTTGTCGCCGGGCGGTCACACCGGACGAATGTAGAATCGATTATACGCGCTCGCCGCGCGAGTCTCCATGGTCGTCAACATTGGTTATCGATGGCTGTGCGACGCCGCTATGATTGGTTATAGTAGGCAAACTGTTCTAGCTTGAACGATTTAGCACCGCTGACTTTCACAGCGTTGATTAAATGACACTGGATTCAACAACGCGCTGCAAGGCGCACGGATAGCATCATGCAGGCGCTCCCTTTCGCCACGATCGCTTTTATACTCTATGTCGCCGCTGCCATCTGGCAGGGCATGACTTTATTTCGTCGCGTGCCACCACGCCAGGGCATGGTGCGTCTACTTGGTGCGCTTGGGCTTTTACTGCATATCCCAGTGGTTGTGGAGCTTGTTAGCTCAGCCCCAGGGCTACTGCCTGGTTTCACAACCAGCGCAACGCTTCTGATGGCCGTGGCCGTCAACGTTGTGCTCGTCGCCAGCCTGTTTAAGCCGGTGCTCAACGCTGGCATCGTGCTATTCCCTCTCGCAGGTATCGCGCTTATTTTTGCCACTTGGTTACCGAGCCAGGGGAGCCAAAGCGGCTTAACGCTCGGCATTTTACTGCATGCCGTCAGCTCTGCGCTGGCGTTTGCCGTCTTGGCAATTGCCGCGATTCAAGCGGTGCTGGTCGGTCTGCAGAACCAAGCACTGCGCCATCACCATATTCGTGGCATTGTGCAATCGTTACCACCGCTCACCACCATGGAAAGAGTGCTGTTTGAACTGGTATGGTCGGGCATTATATTGCTGACACTTTCGATCATCAGCGGGCTGATCTTTCTCGACAATATGTTCGCGCAGCATTTGGTGCATAAAACGGTACTTTCGCTGGGAGCGTGGATTATTTTCACCACACTTTTAGTGGGTCGATATCGTTTTGGCTGGCGTGGCATGCGCGCTGTGCGCTGGACGCTTGGCGGGTGCATACTGCTACTGCTGGCTTACTTTGGCAGCAAGTTTGTACTGGAAATCTTGCTCAATCGCTAAACCTATACTCACCGTATTATCAGCACTGATTTAATTTGGCGTTGATAACAGTGGCCTTGACAGGCCACTTCCATACTTCTAAAAATCGAGCCTAATACGCCATAAAGGAACTTTCGACTTGAGCGACGACTTCCCCCTGGGGTTACTGTTCGGCCTGCTAGCTATTTTGATATTGCTGTCTGCCTTTTTCTCCAGCTCTGAAACAGGCATGATGTCGATAAACCGCTATCGACTAAGCCATCAAGCTAACAGCGGTGATCGCCGCGCAAAGCGTGTCATGCGGTTATTGACGCGTCCCGATCGACTGATTGGCGTTATTTTAATTGGCAATAACTTCGTCAATAACTTAGCCGCCTCGATTGCTACCATCATTGCCATTCACTTCTTTGGTGACGTCTCCGGCCCAGCTATTTCAACGGCGCTACTGACGATTACAATCCTTATTTTTGCCGAAGTGACACCGAAAACCTACGCGGCTATCAAGCCTGAGCGGATCGCTTACCCTACTTCCCTGGGCCTGGAGCCACTGCTCAAACTACTTTACCCACTGGTATGGCTAGTCAACGTCATCTCAAATGGCCTATTACGCCTAATGGGCGTTAAAAGTGTTGAGAACGGCGGCGACAGTTTAACCCGCGATGAACTGCGCACTGTCGTTCACGAAGCAGGCACGCTAATTCCCTACCGACACCGCGCTATGCTGCTGTCGATTCTTGATCTTGAGAATGTCACGGTTAACGACATCATGGTGCCGCGACACGAAGTTCTTGGCATCGACCTTGACGACACGCTGGAAGATATTCTTACCCAGATCCGCACCAGCCAACATACCCGTCTACCGGTCTATAAAGGCGATATCAACAATATTATTGGCATGCTGCATCTACGCAATGCAGCGCGCTTTCTATCGCGCAGCGAAGTCACCAAAGCAGCGATTGTTCAAGAAGCACGGGAGCCGTATTTCATTCCCGAATCCACACCGTTACATACACAGCTACTGAACTTCCAAAAGCAGAAGCGGCGTATTGGTATTGTGGTGGATGAGTACGGCGACGTGGAAGGCTTGGTAACCTTAGAAGATATTCTTGAGGAGATTGTCGGGGAATTCACCACCGATGTCTCAGAAGATGATGAAATTCATCAGCAAGATGATGGCAGCCATGTCATTGAGGGCACTGCCAATATTCGTGAAATTAACAAAATGCTTGGCTGGCAACTGCCCACTGACGGCCCCAAAACCCTGAATGGCTTAATCCTTGAGCACCTGGAAGCGTTTCCGGAAGGGCCTGCCTGCTTGCAGATTGGTAATACGCGGATGGAAATTTTAGAAATCCGTGACAACCTGATCACTTCAGCACGCTGCTGGCAAAAGCTGCGCCTTGCACGCCGAACGTAGCGACTAACCGTCTAACCAATTTGGCGGTGGGTGATTTCGCTATCACCCGCCGCTTTCAGCGCCCTCACGCGGGCCTCTAAATAGCGACGCAAGGCGATATCCTCCACCTCATGAACCAACACCGGCGGCCCGAAGTGTAAGCTAACCCGCGCACGAAAACGTGACGGCCATTTTTTAAGTGCCTTGCCACCGTAGTGTGATGTCCAAGACCCCCACAACCCCGCCAAGCCAGCCGGAATGACGGGCACATTATCGCGAGCAAGAATGGTTTCGAGCCCGCGCCTAAAGGCGTGGATATCGCCATCTGGAGTGATACGCCCTTCAGGAAACACCATTACGATATCACCTGCGCGAAGCGCGCGACTCACCTCATCCAGCGTTCGACGCAGCGCACCAGGACTATGCCGCTCTGATTCAATCGGAATCGCGCCCACAAGCTGGAACCACCACTTTAGCCAGCGGGACTCAAAGATAGGCTGATCCATCACAAACCGCAGCGGCCTGGGGCTACCGCCGCCTAACACCAACGCATCCATAAAGCTGACGTGGTTACAGACTACCAGGGCAGCGCCGCGCTTAGGCACGTTCTCTTGGCCATGTACAGAGAACCGATAACACACACGCATAATGACATAAATGACGCGACGCAACGCGCAACGAACCATTTTCAACCACCACGTCACGTCGCCGTCTCCCGATGGCGCAGGCCAGCCAGCACCGTGCTCATTAGCTGATCCAGCAGTTCATCCACCTTCAACTGCTGACCTTGCCAATAGCCTAAGCGCTCGTTTAATCCAAGCTGCACCAAGCCGTGTACGCTTCCCCAGAGGGTGCGCCCAAGGCGTCGCGCTTCAAGATCATCCAATGCTGGCTGATACCGTTTCAACGACGTTTCCACCTGAGTGAACAGCGCTTCAATAAGATCACTCTGGCGCTGATCCAGCTCGCCTTCTTGGGCCAGTGGATAATCAAATAGCAGCTGCCAGCGGTAGCAGCCTTGCTCAGCGAAGCGCCAATAAGCGAGCGCTAGCGAGCGCAGCCATGGCTCAGGATCATCTTCTGCCAGGCTAGTAATGGTATGCTGTAAGCGTGCCAACGTTTCAACGTTGACGTGCTGCAATAAGTTATTAAAGCTGCCATATAATTTAAGCAGCGTACTTGGCGCGCAGCCCACTTCTCTGGCCAGGGCACGCAGTGACAAACCATGGACTGGCTGCTTAGCCAACCACTCATCACAAGCGTGCATGACCTGCGCGTGGAGGGCATCGGGCGCATGCTGTCTAGGACGGGCCATGGCGATCTCTTAAGGTCAACGGCAAACAGGAAGAATGCCTCATCGCGCTTTAGCGTGAGCAAGGGATACGCTAGGATACCTTACATCGAACACTGTTTTCGACACTAAAACACGACATTTAACCTATTGTTGCGCTACCCCGCCATTTTGCACGCTCACTACCCCCCATTTCGCATAAGGAGACAGGCATGACGGGACGCCTTCACGTGCAGCGCCTCACGCTATCACGCCTTGTGCCCTCGCTGACTGATTCTGAACCACTTATCGAATCGCCTAACTTAGCGCCCAGACAGCCTGTATCGGCAATACGCCTTGAACAGGGACGCTTGCGGCTTCAGCCATTATTTTGGGGACTAACGCCTCCTTGGCTGAAGGTACTCGATCACGCGCCCCATTGCGCTAGAGCAGAAACGCTTAATCAGCGCGCCATGTTTAACGAGGCGTTTAGTGCTCGCCGCTGTGTCATTCCAGTCAGTGGGTTTTACATCTGGAAGATACAAGCACACAGCAAGCAACCCTATCTCGTTACCCACGTTAACCGAGGGCCACTGTTACTGGGTGCTTTATGGTGCCGTTACCACACAACGCTCACCGCATTTACTGACTCGACGGCGCTGATCAGCGTACCTGCCAACGCCTGCCTTTCTTCACTGACTGACCGATTACCTGTTGTCATCCCTCCAGAAGCGTTAACGCGCTGGCTGGACCCGACGACCGACCTTGAAGCACTCAATGCGCTATTAATACCTGCGCCATTGGAACTGTTGGGCGCTTTTCCGGTATCAAAACATGTTAACAATCCTGCCTATCAGTCATCGTCCTGCGCCCACCCGGTGGGGCCGATGCTGCGCTGGGCTGTGCCATAGGAACCGTA
Source organism: Halomonas sp. IOP_6 (assembly GCF_021151565.1). Lineage (NCBI taxonomy): Bacteria > Pseudomonadati > Pseudomonadota > Gammaproteobacteria > Oceanospirillales > Halomonadaceae > Halomonas > Halomonas sp. IOP_6. Next base: position 125,205 of record NZ_JAIRBO010000007.1, read on the forward strand.
ATGTTACGATCTAATGAACCTCTGCCTAACCGTTACGCTGCACGGCAGGCCGTCATCGGCGTCGTGATTGGCGTCGCTTGGTGCACTCCTTTTTTCGCCTTCGCTCAAGACACCCCTGTAAAGGACGCCATCACGCCTATCGTCAGCCCATTTGACGAGCGCGATTACCGCGTACTGACGCTGGAAAACGGTCTTCAGGCGCTGCTTGTTAGCGACCCAGAGGCCGATAAAGCCGCCGCCTCAATGAATGTTCGTGTAGGCAGTGCTCAAGACCCTGACGACCTGCAGGGGCTAGCCCACTTTTTAGAGCATATGCTGTTTTTAGGTACCGAACCGTACCCTCAGTCTGATGCCTATCAGCGCTACATTTCTGATAATGCGGGCTCCCACAACGCCTTTACCGCCCAACAAGACACCAACTATTTTTTTGATATTGAGCCTTCGGCCTTGCCAGGCGCGCTGGACCGCTTTAGCGAATTCTTCCTTTCACCGCTATTTAACGCCGATCATTTAGAAAGCGAACGGAATATTGTTCACTCTGAGTACATGGCACGCATTCGTGATGAATCCCGCCGTGAAAACGATGTATTGAATCAGCTACTAAATCCAGGCAACCCCACGACGGGCTTTGCAGTAGGTAGCCGTGACACCCTCGCTAACCCACCCGAGGGTGAAGCTACTCTTCGCGAGCGGGTGATTGATTTTTATCATCGCTACTATGATGCCAACGTCATGAACTTGGCCATTGTTGCCCCCCAGCCGCTTGATACCCTTGAAGCACTGGTAGTAGAACGCTTTGCCCCCCTTCCAGATAATGGCCTAAGCGTTCCGACCATAGGCGCGCCACTGATCGATCCAGACACGCTGCCCCGCTACATTGAGCGCCAGTCATTACAGGATCGCCGTCAACTACGTTTCTACTTTCCGATTCCCGATCCCACCGATGAATACCGTACGAAGCCGACCCAACTGATCTCTCACCTAATTGGCGATGAAGGCGACGGCAGCTTGCTGGCAGCGCTACGCAAAGCGGGTCTTGCGGATGCACTTTCAGCCGGCGTAGGCCGAGGAGACGGCAATGAGGCGCTGTTTACCATCTCGATTAGCTTAACGCCAGCCGGAGCAGAGCGGCTGGACGATATTGAGGCCACTCTATTTGCTGCCATTGAGCAGATGCGCGAGGAAGGGTTAGCTGAGTGGCGCTACGAGGAACAAAAAAACCTGAATGAACAGGCGTTCCGTTTTCAGCAACATGGCGCACCGCAGCAGGAAGCTACCCGCTTAGCCATGAGCCTTTCTCGTTATCCGGTAGATGATGTGCAGTATGCGCCTTACCGGATGGATGGCATGGATAGTGAGCGGCAGCAGCTGTATCTCGACGCACTAACCCCAGATAACATGCTGCGCTTCTACTCTGCACCGGACGTAGAAAGCGACACCGTCTCACCCTGGTTCAACACCCAGTGGAAAGAGCAACCACCCGCTCAGCCAGGTCAAGCACTAGGCGGCCTAGCGCTACCTGAGCCCAACCCCTTTATCGCCAGCGACCTTACTCTCAAAGCGGGGCAAGATGAGCGCCCAGAGGTGTTAATTGATGCGCCTTCATTTACCGCATGGCACATGCAAGACAGCCGCTTTAGCACGCCAAGCGTTGAGTGGCGGGTAAGCCTCCAGCACCCCAGCGCCAGCTATTCGCCGGAAGAAGCGGTACTCACACGCCTCTTAGCGAGTTGGCTAAATGACAGCCTAAACGAGTCGTTATATCCAGCCTGGCTGGCTGGTCAGTCGTTCAGCGCTTACGCTCACGGACGTGGTATGACGCTGTCGTTTTCAGGCTGGCGCGATGGACAAACGCCTCTGATAGAGCAGGCGATTGAACAGCTTAAGCGCGCCGACATTTCCCCCAGCGCCTTTGAACGTGTGCGCTATCAACTCCAGCGCGAGTGGCGCAACGCCCCCCAAGCATCGCTTTATGGCCAGGCAAGCCGTGCACTGGGCGAAGCGCTTCTGACACCCCAATGGTCAACGGCTGAGTTATTTGACGCCAGCCAGCGGTTAGAGCGTCACCACTTAGAAAACTTCCGCAAACGGTTTTTAGACGCGCTTTACATCGATGCAATGGCCGTTGGCAATTTGGATAAAGAGCTGGCTCGTGAGCAGGCCAGTGTAATACGCGGAGCGTTATCACCGCGTCTCACTCGTGAGGATATCCCCGAGCTTGAAGCGCTACAGGTGAGCAATCAGCCTGAGGTGCTTCACCCGCACAGTACCCGCGAAGAGTCGCTTGTGTTGCGTTATTTACAGGGTCGCGACAAATCCACTGAAGAGCAGGCGCGCCTCAGCGTATTGGCGCAATGGTTGGATACGCCCTTTTATCAGCAACTACGTACCGAGGAGCAGCTTGGCTACATCGTTAATGCAGGTTACTCCCCGCTGCTAGAAGCGCCGGGGATTGCCTTGGTGGTTCAGTCGCCGGATGTTGAGAGCAGCATGATCGCCGAGCGCATGGACGCCTTTATGGCGGCAGCGGGCGAGCGCCTGAATACGTTAACCGAGGAGGAGCTAGCGCCGCATCGTCAAGCCGTTCATTCTCGCTTGACCCAGCGAGACACGAGCCTACAGGGCATGGCAAACCGCTACTGGCAAGCCACAGCACTGGAGGACGTGCACTTTGATCGCCGTGAACAACTCGCCACACTAGCGTTGGATGTTAGCGTACAAGAACTGCAGGCACTGTGGCCGACGCTTCAATCACACCAGTTAGACATTCGCTACAACCCTGGCGACTCACCAAGTGATATCGCCCCCTACCGAGAAGCACGCGTGCCGTTTACCGACGCACGCTAAGTGCTAATTTGCGAAACGAATTAGCTAGACTCACCAGCTCAGGCATCAAACGCCTGAGCTGGCATCATCGACTCAACGTACATCACCAACTCTTCCAGCACTTGGCGCTCGCGATCCGATAGGATCTGCTGGTTATAACGCTCTATCTCTCGCGCAAAGGCTTTCAGCGTAAAACCCGACAAGGCCGGATCATTGATACGCATCCAGCGAAACGCATCCCACTGCTCGCGCTCTTCGCCCTCCAGCGTGTCTGGATAACTACGCGCACGGTAGCGAAACAACATTTCCTCCAGGCGAGGATCTTGAAAGGCAAAGCGCTGGCCGACTAAATCCCAGGGATCCATTGCCAATGCTCGCTCCATTTGCTGGCGATCAGCCGCAGAGAAAAAGCTGCCGGAATAGAGCATTAAGTCAGGGTCTTGAGGCACATCTTCGTAGGCTGCGTTAAATACCTCAGCTACTTTTTGCGCCACACCGCTAGCCTCTCGCAACGTTTTCCAATGGCCGCGACAGGCATCAATATCAATCGTTAACCGTTCAATGATCGTGCCGTATTCACCTTTATGGGGGCCATCCACATCTTTTAACACCGTCGCTGGAAAGATGACTGGGCAGCGATTAATGTGGATCACTTTCAGCGGTATACGCACTTCCCCCTCGGAAAGGTCCTGCTGGCTTACGAACACACGTTCTCTGATTTGCTCGGCACTCATGGTCAGCAAATCACTAGGATCAACGCTTAAATCGTAAACAATAACGCCATTAGGATTCGTCGGATGCTCGGCCAGTGGCATGACTAATGCACTACAGCCACGGCTGGCAGGGTAACGACGGGAAATATGCAAAAGCGGTTTAGCGCTAGGCAAGTCTAACTGCTTGGCCACTGCACGCTTGCCACGCATGCCCAGTAAATAGTCGAATAATTTTGGGTTTCGAGCTTTTAGCAGACGCGCCAGCGCAATGGTGGCACGTACATCAGCCACCGCATCATGAGCACCTTCATGGGCAATGCCATTGGCCGCCGTTAAGTGCTCAAGTTTGAAGCTAGGCGCACCATCTTCCCGCTGCGGCCACTCAATGCCGTCGGGGCGCAAGGCGTAAAACGCGCGCACCACATCAATCAAGTCCCAACGGGAATTGCCGTTTTGCCATTCGCGGGAATAAGGGTCAAGCAGGTTGCGATAAAACAAGTGGCGGGAGATTTCATCATCGAAGCGAAGGCTGTTATAGCCCACCACGCAAGTGCCTGGCTCACTCATAAAGCCTTGGACCTGGCGGGCAAACTCCCCCTCAGGCAAGCCTTTCCGCTGCGCTTTTTGCGGTGTAATACCGGTAATGAGGCAAGCAGCAGGGTGAGGCAGGTAGTCATCAGCAGGTTTGCAGTAGAGCTCTATCGGCTCACCGATTTCATTAAGCTCGGCGTCAGTGCGTAATGCGGCAAACTGAGCGGGCCGATCGCGACGCGGATCAGCACCAAATGTCTCATAGTCATGCCAGAGAAAACTGGCAGGGGCAGCATTAGGTGGCGCCATTGATGAAATCTCCTTGAGCATAGCTTCCCGCCTACAAGCCAACGAACCACTTGCCGAAGCGGGTACAAAAGCCCAAGCCTAGCATAACCGCAACGCCTCTCGCCGCCCCTCTTAGCGAATAGCCATGCTTAACGACTGGCTATGCTGCTTCCATATGCAAACGTCAACCTTTCGGTAGCGTAACGTTGAGCTCCAACACTGAGCAATTGTCTTCGCTATCAAGTGAAATTTGAATGGCATCATCATCGACCTGTACATAACGACGAATGACTTCCAACAGCTCGCGCTCGAGCAGCGGCATATAATCTGGCTGACCGCGCTGGCCGCGCTGATGCGCCACGATAATTTGCAAACGCTCCTTAGCCACCGAGGCGGATTTCTTGCGCTCACGCTTCAAGAACTCCAGCAATTTCATCGCCGACCACCCCCGAACATACGGTTCAACAATCCCTTACGCTGTACTTCATGAAAGCGCAGAGGCATATCTTCACCTAATAGGCGCGATACAGTATCTGAATACGCCTGACCTGCATCGCTCGCCGCATCGTGAGTAACGGGAACACCCTGGTTCGATGCACGTAATACCGCTTCGGATTCAGGGATTAAGCCAAGCAGATCGATAGACAAGATTTCACGAATATCATCAAGGGTCAGCATGTCCCCAGACGTTACGCGAGAAGGGTTATAGCGCGTAATCAGCAGATGCTCTTTAACAGGGTCTAAGCTTTGTTCAGCGCGCCGCGTCTTGGAACCAAGCAATCCCAAAATGCGATCAGAGTCACGCACTGAGGAAACTTCAGGATTCGTGACAACAATCGCCTCGTCAGCGAAGTACATAGCGAGTTGAGCCCCCCTCTCAATACCTGCGGGGGAGTCACACAAGATAAAATCAAAATCTTGTTTGAGCTGCTCAAGGATTCGCTCTACGCCTTCCTGCGTCAGTGCATCTTTATCACGCGTTTGAGAGGCTGGAAGAATAAACAAGTTTTCAACGCGTTTATCGCGAATCAGCGCTTGGTTAAGCCCTGCTTCCCCTTGGATAACGTTTACCAAGTCATAAACAACGCGGCGCTCACAGCCCATGATTAGGTCGAGGTTACGTAGACCAACATCGAAATCAATGACGACTGTTTTTTTACCGCGCAGGGCAAGTCCTGTTGAAATAGCGGCAGCGCTGGTGGTCTTACCAACCCCCCCTTTACCGGAGGTCACTACAATAATTTTGGCCAAGAGTTACTTCCTTCTTGAAGTCGTTCATCGCGAGCGCGTTTAAAGGATCGCACTGCGCATAACGGGAACATCAATGTCAACAACATGACATACTGTAACGTATAGCGCTTGCGACGTCGCTAGGCATTAAGCACCAACACACGCTCATGCGTTTGAATTAACCCAGCGGCTTAATTTCCAGCTGCTCTTTAGCGAAATGCACCTCTGCAGCACGGCCAAGCAACTGTGAATCAATATCTTCTAACCGTTTGTAATTGCCTGCCACAGAAAGAAGCTCTGCTTCCAATTCTCGACAGTAAATACCCGCCTGGGTATTGCCATGAATACCCGCCAAGGCACGTCCGCGAAGCGCTCCGTAGACGTGGATACTACCAGCCGCCAGGACTTCAGCGCCCGCATTTACTGCCCCAATCACCACTAGATCGCCTTCTGATGCGCTTACCTGCTGGCCAGAGCGCACCGTACCGCGAAATAAGCGTGTTGCTACCGCAACCACTTCCTGGTCGGCAGCTTCCACCTCATCTATGGCGTCATCAGGGGTAGCAGTAGTATCAACGCTCTCTAATAGCCTAGACCGCCCTTCTTCAACAGGGGCAAACCAGCCTAGCCCTAATGCCCAGGCAGATTGACGTACTGGCTCAGCTCCGCCACGTACGGCGACCGGCAGTAATTTATGATCGCGACATACCGCGCAAATGCGCTCAAGCGCCAAGTGAGGTTCATCGAGTTTTTCCACGCTCAGCACAACCGGTGTATGCTGAAAGAACGCGGGGGATTGCGACAACTTGCCAGCTAGCTGACTTCGTATATGTTCCGGGTCAGCACTGCTCAATTCCATGACGGTCATTGGCAGCATGCCACCTTTAAAGGTGAAGGCAATGTCGGCACTATTGGCGTTGAGGCTCATGGCCGAACTCCATGTCATGTTCAGGTAAGATAAAGGTAGCGCAATCTCGCGCTGGGTGTTGTGAAGAAGTATTAATCATCACAGCGCCTACAGCAAAGCTAAGCGACAGCGCCGATGACTGCAACTATCTGTCATCGGTAGTTGATTTTTTTTCACGCTACGCACCTCTCTGCAGGATGATCCATGCACGGACTGTTAAGACGCCTGTTCGCTCCTCGGTGGCAGCACCCTGATCCCGAGGTGCGTCTCAAGGCACTCGACCAGCTTGACCCTCAACAACCAGAACAGCAACAAGCGCTAAAGCAATTAGCACAGGATAAAGAGAGTAACATCCAGCTTGCTGCTCTACTGGCCCTTGATGACTTAGCGGAGCTTGTCAATGCGCTTCCAGAGCATCGTCAAGACGAAGCTTGGTTTAACGCGGCTTGCCAGCGCTTATGTGGCTCACAGGGCCACACCGACCTGCAAAAACGGCAGGCTATTGTGGCAGAGCTATCGGAGCCTCGGTTGCTCAACGCCATTGCACTTCAGGGAGACAACCTTAATCTGCGGCTCGCTGCGTTAGAGCAATTAACCGTTGAAAGCGACTTCGTCCACCAAGCCTGCCATAACGGCGTGGCAGCGGTGCGCCATCAAGCGGCTCAACGAATTGAAAGTGAAGAGAGCCTCAAAAAGCTATTAAAAGAAGCGCGTCGTGACCGCCAGGTCATTCGTCTGGCGCGAGAAAAGCTCACCCAACTGCGCAATGATGCTGAGTGGCTAGCGGATCAACAAGCCCAGCGTGAGCATCTGCTTAAACAGTTAGAACAGCACGCCAGGGCTCCCTGGGAGCCGCTGTATGGTGGTCGCTTCCGTCATTTGGAGCGTGAGTGGCAAAGCCTTTCCCACCCGCCCAGCGTGACGCAAGAGCAGCGTTTTCATCAGGCAGCGCTTAGCTGCCGAAAAACACTGCATCATCATGAAACGCAAGAACAAGCGCGTCAGCAGAGCATTGCTCATCGCGAAGAGATTGAACGAACTCGCGATCAACTGCTTGAAGGCATTGAAGAAACGTTAGAGGGCCTGGCACATGCAGAGCAGCTAACAGTTCAGGATATCGATAGCCTACGGGCTCAACGCCAACTACTCGGCCAGCGTTGGCAATCCCTGTCAGATCAACACCCGCCTGGCGAGAGCGTTCAACAACGCTATAGCCAAGCACTGAAACGCTATGAAGTATGCATGGAAGCATGGCAGCGCTGGCAAGCCATCAGCACAGATATAGAAACAGCCATTGCCAACCAAGATAACGTGGCCATTGCCAAGTACGTTAAGCAGTGCGCTTGGCCTAAACACATAACGCCTCCAGAGCTACTCAAGCATGCACAAGCGTTAAAAGATGCTGACGTTTCTACCAAACCCACTCCTACCGCGTCACTTAACGCGCTTAGTGCCGACGTGGATAACTTTGAACACTTGTTAGAGCGTGGTGCCTTTAAAAGTGCCAGCCGCCTCTATCAACGCCTCAAGCCCTCCATCGACGAACTGACAGGGGAAGACGCCAAGCCGCTAAAAGCACGCGTGAAACAGCTAGGCGCACGGTTAGCAGAACTACGTGATTGGCGCGGTTTTGTGGCCGGCCCTAAACGCGAGCAACTCTGCGCTAGCATCGAAGCGCTGGCTGACGATCAACACATGGCAGACGTTGCTCTTGATCGCCATCATCGCCAGTTGGTAAAAGAGTGGAAATCGCTCGGCGATGCCGCTGCTAATCGCGAACAGTCGGCACGCTTTCGCGCGGCCTCTGATCGCATTCACGAGCGTTTGACTCCCTGGCGAGAACAGCTTAATCAAGAGCGTGATGCCAACCTAAAAGGCCGTGAAGCACTCTGCGAACAACTTGAAACGTTGCTTGATCAGCCAGCAGAGGATGCCGACCCCGATGTATTGCGCGAGATCCGTGACAAAGCCCGCCACCAGTGGCGTCACTACTCTCCGGTTCCTCGAGACCAATCAGAAACCGTTGGCCGTCGTTTTGGAGCTATCCGTCATCGCCTCCAGGCGCTTATTGACCAGCGAGCAGAGCAGATCGCTAGTCAAAAGCGCATGCTTATCGAACAAGCGAAAAGCTTACAGGATGACCACGAATCACCCTTAGCCGCCCGCATAGCGAGCACAAAGCAGCTACAGCAGCAGTGGCGCGCGCTGGGTCGTGCTCCAAAAGGCGAAGAGCAAGCCCTATGGAAAGCCTTTCGTCATACCTGCGATCAGCTCTTTGCTCAGCGTGACGCCCACAAGCATGAACAGGCAGCTCGCCAACAACAGAAGCTCGATCAGTTGCAAACATTAATTGACGAAATGGATAGCTGGCAGCCGACGCAAGCCGAAGAATCTGCCACCCTTGCGTCTTATCTAGAAAGCATTAGCCAGCTTGAGCCGTTGCCACGTAATCGACGAAGTGACGGCATGCAGAAACGCCTTAGCGGCATTGTAAGGGCTAAACGTGAGCGCTTAAGCCGCCTGGAAATTGCTCATACAGTGCAGCAATGGCACAGCGCCTTACCGCTGGTAAATGCGCATATCGCCGCAGACCAACAAGCACTAGCCGGCGAAGAGCCACAAGCAGTTGATGCGAAAGAGGTATTGAGTGACGGGCTGCCTGCTATTTTTATGAAGGCTCACCAGCAGCGCAATCATGCGCGGCTCACCACTTCCACTCCCCTCTCAGCCGAAAAACTTGCTGAGCTAGAAGATGGACTGGCTCGCCTGAGAGTGCATTTGTCTTTGCTAGCGTTAGGTAGCGTCAAGCAGCGTGATGAACCTCTCCGCCTGGCGATTCAAGTAGAACGGCTAAATGAAGGGATCAGTAACGAACGTAGCCGACCAGATGAGATTATCGGCATATTAGCAGCACTTATGGCGCTTGGCCCCATGCCTAACCAATTGTGGCGCAAGGAAGCAGAAGAGTTTGACAATCTTTTTAGTCGCCTAGCGCGAGTGCCTCACCCTTAAGCCCTTTATATAAGTACGTTACACAAGTACTTCTCCCCCCCCAACACTAGCAACGGGAGGCGAATAGCCTCCCGTTTACGCTTTTCCGTGATTGAATAAATCTGCTTATCGCGTTGGGCGATTAGCCCATAAACTGACCGCCGTTAATATCAATATTGGCGCCAGTAATAAAGCCTGACTCTTTATCTGCTAAGAACGTTACCAAGCGACCGATCTCCTCCGGTGTACCGTAACGCTTCACTGGAATGGTTTCACGAATGGCTTCACGCACCTGCTCGGGAATTTTCATGATCATATCGGTGGCAATGTAGCCAGGCGACACGGTATTCACCGTAATGCCTTTGGTTGCCGTTTCTTGTGCCAGCGACATGGTCAACCCATGCATACCTGCTTTGGCAGCCGCATAGTTCACTTGCCCGAATTGACCTTTACGGCCATTGATAGAAGAAATATTGATGATGCGACCGTAGCCCTGCTCCAGCATCATTTCAATAACGCTGCGGCACGTGTTGAAGACGCTATTAAGGTTGGTATCGATCACTTGATACCACTGCTCATAGGACATCTTCTTCATGGTGCCATCGCGAGTAATGCCAGCGCAGTTAACTAACACGCTGATAGGCCCATATTTTTCTTGGATTTCGCGAGCACCTTCTAGGCAGGCATTGTGGTCGGAAAGATCGACACCCGATAACGCGATGTTGTCATAACCAGCGGCTTGCTGAGTTTCCAGCCAGGTTTTGGCTTTCTCAGGATTATGATATCCCGCGACTACCAAATAACCCGCATCCGCCAATGAGTGACAAATTGACGTTCCGATTCCACCAGTTCCACCAGTTACCCAGGCGACGGGGGCTTGATTGGCCATTGACTACCTCCCTGATATGACAAATGGCTTGGACGCTAAGCATTATCATGATGTCGCAAGCCATCCTAAATAAGCGCCGAAGCGCCTCAGCATTTACAGCATGTCGTATTAATAGTTGGACGACATACTGACAGTAAGCTTTTTATTATCCCTATTGGAAGCATAGCTTTACTCTTCCAATGTTGCAGCACGATGAAGGTCGCGACTAGCAATATAAGCGTTTTATGCAGGGGGTTGACTTCGCGCAAAAAATGCGTAGAATACGCCACACGTTGATGCGGGGTGGAGCAGTCTGGTAGCTCGTCGGGCTCATAACCCGAAGGTCATCGGTTCAAATCCGGTCCCCGCTACCAAACATAGAAAAAGCCGTTACCGAAAGGTGGCGGCTTTTTTGTGTCTGAATTTTGTGAAGAAAACGCGCAAAGACATCAACTTAGCCCTTCATCATTCCACGCAGGTCATCGGTTCGCTTTTGTTTTAACGTCGGCGGTCCCCGCTACCAAACATAGAAAAAGCCGTTACCGAAAGGTAGCGGCTTTTTTGCGTCTGAATTTTGTGAAAAAAACGCGCAAAGACATCAACTTAGCCCTTCATCATTCCACGCAGGTCATCGGTTCGCTTTTGTTTTAACGTCGGCGGTCCCCGCTACCAAACATAGAAAAAGCCGTTACCGAAAGGTAGCGGCTTTTTTGCGTCTGAATTTTGTGAAGAAAACGCGCAAAGACATCGACTTAGCCCTCCATCATTCCAAGCAGGTCATCGGTTCGCTTTTGTTTTAACGTCGGCGATCCCTGCTACCAAACATAGAAAAAGCCGTTACCGAAATGAACTGCACCCCAAAAGTTGGACACTCATCCAACGATTGGGGTGTTTTTTACAATGAAGCGTTCGAACTGTTAGTAGTACAAAGCTACAAAGAAGAATTATTAGGAGAGACTTCGCACCATAACCACTAAAATCATTAATGGGCAGACCACACGGATATACCATGGCCACAGCCGCCAAAATAGAGTGTTCTCGATCTCCGGAGCGCCTTGACACAACTCTTTAAGCTTAGCATTTCGAGACATTAGCCAGCCTACATAGAGGCAAACTAAAGCGCCAATCACCGGCATGCTATTAATGGTGAGGCCGATCACTAAACCAAACAACAGATCAAAATTAAGCAGGATGAGCGTCGATCCTGCAAACGCAATGCCGCCAATCAGAAGTGTTGAAAAACGACGTGACAAACTGCCTGTTTCCTCCAGGGTCGATACTGGCACCTCCAGCGCAGGAAACATTGATGTCAGTGCCGCAACCGCTAATAACCCAAAAAACAGCACTTCCATCACGCCACCTATGACACCCAACCGAGCAAACATCGCCGGCATCACATCGAACAGCAACGTCGCAGAGCTGGTCAGCTCCCCCTGCTCATTCAAAACCTCAACTCCAACAGCCTTGGCCACATAGAGCGACGGAATAATCAAAAGGCCCGCGATAAACGCCACACCCATATCAATAAACATCACCTGGGCCCCCACTCGGGGTAAGTTCGCATTGCGACTCAGATAAGAACCATAGACCACCATGGCACCAATGCCGATGGACAGTGAGAAGAAAGCCTGCCCCATGGCATCTAGCATCAGCTCGGCATTAATTTGTGAAAAGTCAGGCAATAGATAAACAGTTAACCCTTCTATCGCCCCGTCGAAGGTGAGAATAGTTAAAATCAATACCAGCATGGTAACGATCAATAGAGGCATCAGACGTTTGGTCCAGCGCTCAATGCCGCGATTAACCCCCAGTAGCACCACGCAAATCGTCATGGCCATAGCCACCAATGCCAACCACCAATCGCGTCCGATGCTACTCTCCGCCAACCAGCTCTCCACCGTGCTCATTCCAAGCACATGTGCTACAGGCCCTAATGCTTGGCTAATTAGCCATCCTGTAACAATGGCATAGAAGGTCAAGCCTAACGTAGCCACACAGATGGCTCCCAGGCCAATCAGTTGCCCCGCTCGTCGCGGCACTCCCTTTCCTCCCAGCTGCCCCATGGCATTTATAACGCCACTTTGGGCATAACGTCCTAAAGTCAACTCCGCCATCAATGCGGGGTAAGCGAGGACAAAGGCCATCCCGACATAGATCAACAGAAAAGCGCCACCACCGTTATTGGCGGCCATTGAGGGAAAGCTCCATACATTGCCAAGGCCCACCGCCGCGCCCGCAGCAGCCATTAAAAAGCCGAAACGGCTTTTGAACTGGGCACGACCACTAGGAGCAGCTTTATTATCTGCATTTTCAGTTTGAGATTTTGTCATTGGAATTATCTCATCACGTTAAGAAATCAGCTCAAAAAGGTAGTGCCTCGAGCCGTTCGAGAATGTCGAAATGATCACAATTGGGCAGCGGACATAGCTCTGCCGCCACACCCGCTGCTAAAGCGCGCTCATATAGCGCCTCTCCCTGGCTACGAAAGCTCGGTGGATCAAATTCACCATGCACAAGCATCAGTGGCGGCAGGCCCTGCAAGTCATGGCATAAAGGACTAAGCCGTTCAGCCTGTGCGCCATCCAACTGAAGAGGTTCATCAATATAGGTTCCTGCCAGTGGGCGCAGATCATAAATACCGCTGATCAACCATAGAGCTTCAATCCCCTCCAGACGTCCATTCCCCAGGCAGCTCATGATAGCCAGTTGAGCACCGGCACTATGGCCTCCCAGGTAGATACGACCATTTAGCCCAAGGGTGCTGGCTTCGCGTTGCAAATACCTCACGCCCTGCTGGCAAGCCGCCACCATGGTCTCGATATTGACCTCTGGGGCCAGTGGATAGTCCAGTGAGGCAAAAGCCCATCCTCGCGACAGCCATGACTCAGCCATGAAATCAGTCGCCATCGCGTCCAACTGCTGCCAATAGCCACCATGCAAAAAAACCATCAACGGCCAGGGACCCTGGTTTTCGGGAAGAAAGAGATTGAGTCCCTCCAATGCGTGGGCTCCGTAGACCAAACGCCTCGGCTGATGACGCGCCCGTAAACAAGCCCCTCGTTCAGCTTGGCGATCCAGAGTCGCTTCGAAGTCCCGTGCCCAAAGGCTCGGCGAATAGGCCCGTCCTCGTGCGTCACGTTCCTCGCAGAAACTCACCTTAGGTGACCTCTGAGCGCACTTGGAAACGAGGCTCTAGATATTCACGGTGCTCCACCACCTCACGGAAATGGCGTGCGGCCTGCCAAACGTCTTCATAGCTAAGATAGAGAGGAGTAAAGCCAAAGCGCATTAACCCAGGCTCCCGGTAGTCACCGATTACACCCCGAGCAATTAACGCCTGGACGATGGCATAACCATGCTCAGGGTGAATTAATGCCACCTGACTACCGCGTTCAGCATGAGGCGGGGTGATGTCTTCAATACCCTCGGCTTTAATGAGATCGGCTAGGCAGTCGCGGAACAAATCCCCCATGGCTAAGCTTTTTTGCCGCAGGGCATTCATATCGACCTCCTGCCAAAGCCGAAGTGAGGCTTCTAGGGGAGAGTAAATAAGTGCCGAGTGGGTGCCACTGCGAAATCGAGTGATGCCCTGAGCCGGCACATAGTCACCATCGAAGGCAAACGGAGCAGCGTGGCCGTGCCAGCCGGAGAGTGGCTGCCAGCCGCCATCCTGATGATCTTGATGCACATAGATAAAGGCAGGCGCTCCAGGCCCTCCATTGAGGTATTTGTAGGTGCAACCAACTGCGTAGCGGACGCCACAACCGTTCAGATCAACCGGTATCGCTCCAGCGGAGTGAGCCAAATCCCAGATGACTTCGGCGCCCTGCTTATGCACTTCAGCGGTAATAGCAGCCATATCGCGCTGGCGCCCGGTGCGATAATTGATTTGGCTCAGCACCACGGCGGCTACTTGCTCATCCACATAGTCCGACAGCGCTGCCCCCTCGGGAAGAACCCGATGCTCGAAACCGGCAAGGCGGCATAACCCCTGTGCGATATAGCCATCGGTCGGGAAGTTGCCACCCTCGCTTAAAATCACTGGGCGTGAACGCTCTTGAGAATCAGCGATGTAGCCTAATAACTTAAATATATTAATCGAAATGTTGTCATTGATAATGACCTCTCCTGCCTGAGCACCGATCAGCGGTGCCAGTAGATCCCCTAAGCGTTCAGGCGCATCAAACCAACCTTGGTTCCAGCCTTTAATCAGCTCATCACGCCACTGGTCCAAGGTGGCTGCCAACGCATCTCTGGCAACTGCTGGCTGGGCACCTAGAGAATTACCGTCCAGGTAGATCATGCCCTCCGGAAGGGCAAAGCGAGCCTTAAAACCGGCCAAAGGATCACGGCGATCCATTTCATGCACGTTATCAAGGGTTGGTGTCATCGTGTGCTCCAGGTAATTGAGTTGGATACCTGTGCAAAATTCTAAAAGGAATACGTGGGGAAAGGTTTGCGTAATTCAGCGATAAAGGGCCAATATGTGCAATATTTTTGCACTAAACCAAGGATAAATACATTGGAAAACTTAGATCGCTTTGATCGACGAATTCTTCACGCTCTACAGCGTGATGCGCGCCTGACCCTGACCGCTCTGGCCGAGACGGTAAATCTCTCTCCCAGCCAGTGCTCACGACGTATCGTCCGACTGGAGGAAAATGGAGTTACCCAGGGGCACGCCCTGCGCCTCGACCCGGAAGCGCTAGGGCTTAAAGTCACCGCCTTTATTTTTCTCTCGATGGATAAAGCCCGCATGGCTTCACCCAGCGACGCTGTGGCAGAGTTATTAACAAGGGATGAAGTTATCGACTGCCACGCAATTACCGGCAACCACGACTTTATTCTCAAAGTCATGGTGGAAGATTTGAGCGAGCTATCGCGCTTTCTTTCCACCGCAGTAACCAGCTTGCCCGGGATACGTGACATTGCCACTCAGGTGGCCATGAATACCCTTAAGGTCAACGGCCCCCTCAAAGTTCTACTCTGAAGGAGCCGTTGTGTTTTTAGTAGGCGTTGGCAATGAGTGCTAGCGGATTTCAGAGCAGCGCCAGGGTCAGCCAGGGCTGCCAGGCCAGGAGTACCAGCGCGATTAAGCTCATCGCCAAGAACGGTAATAGCGCACGAAAGATCTGCATCGGTGGCACGCCGGTCATGGAGGAACTAATAAACAGCCCCGCCCCTACCGGCGGCGTCAGAAGCCCCAGCACCAGGGTCAAGGAAACCACCACGCCGAACTGGTAGGGGGTGATATCAAACTGCTGGGTGGCGATAGGTAACAGAATCGGCACTACCAGGATGAGCGCAGCGATACCGTCGATGATCATTCCCACTAGCAATAGCACACCGATTACCAGCAGCAGAAAAATAAAGGGATCCGTGGTCAGTGAGGCGATCCAAGCGGCAGCCATCTGCGGCAGTTGCTCATAGATGATCACCCAGCCGAAGACACCGGCAGCAGCGATCAACATAATCACCAGGCCAGCATTAAAGGCCGTACGCCGCAGAATATCGGGTAAGCGCGCGAAAGTTAGGTCGCGGTAGACATAGCGGCCAATCAGTAGGGCCGCCAGGGAAGCGAGGGCTGCCGACTCGGTAGGTGTGGCCAAACCGCTTAGGATGCCACCGATGATGATCAGCGGAATCGACATCGCCGGCACTCCCATCAGCAGGTAGGCGCGCGCTTGGTCACGACTTGGCCAGTCACCTTTGGGATACTGTTCCACTAAGCCGATGACAGTGATGGCAATAAAGAACAGTAGCCCCATCAACAAACCAGGCAAAATGCCAGCGACGAACATATCGGCGATGGGCACCTGGGCGATCACTCCATATAGCACGAAGAGCATTGATGGAGGGATAATCGGTGACATCAGCCCACCTGCAGCGGTAATCGCGGCGCTAAAAGGTTTGTCGTAACCCTCCTGCTCCATGGCAGGCACCATGGCCCGTGACATGATGGCGATCTGCGAAGCCGCTGAGCCAACAATGGCCGCCATCATCATATTGGCCACCAGGTTGATATACACCAGCCCCCCGCGAAAGCCACCGACAAGGATTCGCGCCAGGTCTATTAGCCGCCGTGTCAAACCTCCTTCATTCATCAGCTCACCTGCCAGCATAAAGAGTGGAATCGCTAGCAAACCATAGTGCTCGATGGCACCGAATAACTGTTGGGGATAAGAAACGAACAGCAGGGTGTTGCCGGAAGCGACGATATACCAAGCAGCGGTTAACGCCAGCACCAGAGCAATCGGTACCGCTCCCAGTAGCAATAAGGTAAATACGGCGAGCGTCATGCCAGACTCCTTTTTCCAGACAACAGCCCCTTCAGGCTGTCGATCAAGTTAACCAGCCCGTGCAGTCCCAGCGAGATCGAGAAGACCGGTATACAGAGCCAAGACAAGTATTTGGGCAGCCCTAGGGTTCTTGTTCGCTCGGAGTAAATGAAATTAAAGCTTTCCGCCTGGAAGGCACTGGTATCGAAGCCCACCCTCCATAACGTTAGTGGGTCATACCAGCGCCAGCACAACCACAGCATCAGTGCGGCAAACAACAGCACAATGGCATCTACTGTGAGTCGGGAAAGCACCTGAAACCGGAGTGGAAGCGAATCAGTGAGTAGTGTCACCGCAATGCCTTCGCGGCGCTTGAGCACTACCGAGGTAGTCAAAAAAGTCATCCATACCATGGCATGAATGGCCAGTTCTTCGACCCAATAGAGCGGGCTGCCTAGCATCCGGGTCACGATATTGAGCAGAATCAACCCGGTGACAGCTGCCGCCAGCAGCGCCGCGACAGCGACCTCGAGCCGAGCCAGTCCATGGGAAATTTGCTTGAGCATAGATGGCTCCAACCCCAGGCTACCCTGGGGCACTTATTAACACGTCAAGAAGAATTACTCAGCCTTCAGCTGAGCAGCCGTTTCACGCAGCTCCAATAGGACCGGAGCCTTATCAGCCCAGATACCCTCCCAGCGCTCAACAGCCTCCTGGAAGAAGCTTTGGTCAACCTCGACCACGCGGATGTCTTGCTCGCGTAGCGAGGCTTCCTGTGCTGGCTCACGCTCTAACACGCTGTCAATGACGCCGCTCAGGTGCTCTTGCATAGTGGTTCTGATCAGTTCCCGATCGGTTTCTTCAAGCTCACGCCAGACGCGCCCAGACACTACCCCTACCATCGGAAACATCATGTGGTTGGAGATCAGCAGATGCTCTGCCTGATCATAGAATTTAAGTGCCTCGATAGCCTCGAAATCCATATCGATGGCATCTACTTGACCGTTTGCCAGAGCGTCGTAAACATCCGGTAAGGGCAGCGGTGTTGGCGCTGTTCCAGCCGCTAAGTAGAAGTCACGAATCGGCTCGAAGGGGGTGATGCGCAGTCGCAGTCCCTCGAGATTCTCAGGCGAGTCGATGCTATTACGGCTGAGGATTTGACGCATGCCGGACATGCCATAGCCAATGCCGACTAATCCCGTTTGGGCTGGCAGTAGTTCAAGCAGGTCGGTTGCGGTATCGGAGCGAAGCAGGCGCGCGGCATGTGCCACATCCTCTACCAGGTAGGGTGCATAGAGAGCGCCAAAGTCAGGCGCTCGGTTAGACATTTCGGCAATGGTTAGAAAGGCCATATCCAGCGATCCCGCTTGCAGCTGCTGCACCATTTGTGCCTCGTTTCCCAACTGCTGAGAAGGAAAGACGCTAACGCTATGCTCACCGCCACTAGCAGCGGCCAGATCATCGCCAAAGGCTTCGGCTGCTTGCGTCCAAAGATGGGAAGGCGGCGTAATCATGCCCAAGCGAAAATCCCGCGCCTGAGCGCTCCAGGAAACCATGGTCAGGCCAATGGCAAAGGTAGCAGATACCAGTTTGTTGACGTTATTCATGAGGATATCTCAGCTTTTTTATGTTGTTAGAATCACGCCTGGATCTATCCCAAACGCGGCAGGTGGATGCTTAAGAAGTCTAGCCAGGGCAGCTATTATTTATAAATCAACCATTCCTCCTCAGATATTGATTTATGGAATACCTGAGGCGTATGCGCTTTCTGTACGGGCGCTAAATTCCAAAAAAGTCGCGGGCATTACCGGCCAGGATTCGCGACTTATCCTCTGCCGCCAGTGTTGGGTGTTCACTAACGCCTGCGCCAATAGACTGCTCTCCCAGGGGGAAAGGAGCATCCGAACCGAGCATCACCCGATCACTGCCCATCACGTCGACTAGCAAACTCAGCGCGCCATCATCGAAAACCGCCGAGTCCACATAGAAGCGTTTTACATAGCTGGAGGGCAGGCTAGGACAGTCTTCGCGCACGATGTCGCGATGGCGCCAAGCGTTGTCGGCCCGCCCCAGCAAATAAGCAAAGCCACCACCCCCATGGGCAAAGCAGAGTTTTAGCGACGTAGGGATACGCTCAAAGGCGCCGGACAGGATCAGTGACAGAATCCCCAGCTGGGTCTCCGCTGGCATTGCCACCAGCCAGGGCAGCATCCACTTTTTCATGCGCCCATCGGTCATCATGTCCCAAGGGTGCACAAGCAGCGGTATGCCCTCCGCGGCACAGTGCTGCAGAAAGGTAACCAAGCCCTCCTCGTCCAGATCTTTAGGGCCGACATGGTTGCCAATCTGCACACCTAAGTGGCCATCCTTCTTGGCGCGGCTCGCTTCCCGGCAGGCAGCATCAATGTCCTGCAACGGAACCTGGGCGAGAACCTTGAGGCGATCCGGTGCCGTGGCTGTCATCTCAAGGGCTTTATCATTCATTAGCCGAGCCCAGGGCATCGCTCGACTCACCGGTTGGTCGTAGCCGAACATCACCGGCGTGGCACACATGACCTGCACGTCGAGGCCCTGTTCGTCCAGATAGGCCAGACGCTGCTCAGCATCCCAGAGGAGATCGTTGACCGGCCGGAAAGGCTTATCACCGACCATGATCTGGCCACTACGCCCCTCGGTTTTCAGCCAAGGCGCTCGCTCGGGATCAAGCTGTGCCGCTTCGGCCTGACTGATCCGCGGCATGAAATGAGAGTGAATATCAATTTTCATTGACCGTGCACCTCGCTGAGCATGCGATGCCAGGTTTCCCAGTCACGTCCGGGATGAATTTCGCCACAGTTGCTGCAACGACGCTCCTCCTCACTCGTGGCATAGAAGCGCTCGTAAACCGGCGGCAAGTCCGTGACGATGCTCTCCAGCTGCATTTCGTAGCGCTTGATGAGGTTGCCACAGCGCGCGCAGGACCATTGCAGCGCGTCATGCAGCCCCTGGGGCCGAGTCTTTTCGATAACCATGCAGAGACTGCCGGGCTCTGGACGCTGGGGAGAATGAATCACATGAGGGGCCATCAGGTAGATATCTCCTTCCTTGAGATCAATTCGCTCATAGCGACCATCGTTCCAAATGTTCAGGTAGGCATTGCCCTTGAACTGGTAGAAGAACTCTTCTACCGGGTCATCGTGGAAGTCGGTTCGCTGGTTGGGGCCACCCACCACGGTGATCATATAATCGCTGTCTTTCCAGACCTGCTGATTGCCTACCGGCGGCTTGAGCAGATGGGCATGCTCTTCAATCCAGCGATTAAAATTGAGCGGTGCGCTGTAGTGATGCTTATCCATGGAAGTCACCTCACTGAGTTGGGGCGTAAGCGATCGCTTTGATCTCGATACGCAAATGGGGATGGGGGAGCTGATGCACGGCCACCGTCGTCCGGGTCGGGCCCTGCTCGTCAAAATATTCGGCATAAACGGCGTTGTAGCCGCCAAAATCGTTCATATCGACCAGGAAGGTGCTGATCTCCACCACGTTAGCCAGGCGCGCTCCTTCGCTAGCAAGGATGTCGCGAATATTCTCAATCACTGCCCGCGTCTGAGCGCGAATATCAAGCTGAGTGGTCCCCATCTCATCGACGTCGACGCCTTCGAAACTGTTATCTGGGCGACGCGAGCTGGTACCAGAGACGAACAAAAAGTCTCCGGCGCGTTTGATATGAGGAAAGGCGCCCCGGGGTTTGGCCTTACCCTCAACCAGGGTGGCACGGCTGGTATGCATGACATGCTCCTTGCTATTGAATTAGCGGCAGGTGAACGCGGATTCACCGAAACCGGCAATTTCTACACTGACGTGGACGCCTGGGCGCAACGCTTCAGCGGCAGTGGCGGCTCCGGCCATGATCAGGCTGCCAGCGGGCAGGCTGAGTCCCGCCTCGCTAACCAACTTGGAGGCCTCAGCCACGCTGCGCAGCGGATTACCGAGAATCGCGGCGGTGGAGCCGACCTGCGCCAGTTGACCATCCAGGCGCATCAGCACTCCGGCGTTGTCCAGGCCCGAGAGGTTCCGGGACCAGGGCCCCACCACCAAGCCAGAGGAGGAGCAGTTGTCTGCCACCACGTCTTCAAGACTAAATTTGAACGCCTCATAGCGGGAGTCGATAATCTCGATGGCCGGCGCGACTGCCTCAATATGCTCGGCAGCCTCCAATAGGGTCAGTGGGCGGTCGATAGCGCGACCAACCAGGAAGCACACTTCCGGCTCGGCACGAGGGTGGATATAACGCGACAGCGCCACTTCGCCACCGTCCTCTTCCAGCATGGCATCGGTAAGCCAGCCCCAGATCAGGCTGTCCACACCCATTTGCTGCATTTTGGCGCGGCTAGTGAAGCCCAACTTGATACCAATGCTGCGCTCGCCGTCTGCGTAGCGGCGCTGCATGGAGACGCGCTGGATCTCATAGGCCTGCGCCAAAGAAAAAGGCGTATGGGTGCTGAACTGAGCCAGTGGTTCGGCATGTCGAGCAGCCTGATCCAGTGCCGTGGCGATGGTGGAAATATTGATGCTCATGCGGGCTCTCCCTGTTTAGCCAGAAGATCCAGCGCCACGTCGACGATCATATCTTCCTGGCCACCCACCATCTTGCGGCGGCCCAGCTCCACTAAAATATCAATCGTTTTCAAACCATAACGCTCGGCGGCAGCCTCTGCGTGGCGCAGAAAACTGGAATAAACGCCCGCATAACCTAACGCCAGGGTCTCGCGATCTACCCGCACTGGACGGTCCTGCAGCGGTCGCACTATATCGTCGGCGGCGTCTATCAAGGTGTAGAGGTCAGTGCCGTGATTCCAGCCCATGCGTTCGGCAGCGGCAATGAAGACTTCCAAGGGAGCATTGCCAGCGCCGGCCCCCATGCCTGCAAGGCTGGCGTCGACCCGGTCACAGCCTGCTTCCACTGCAGCCATAGAGTTAGCCACGCCGAGACTCAGGTTATGATGGGCATGGATGCCTAGTTGAGTCGCTGGATTGAGCACTGCTTTCATGGCGCTTACGCGATCATGCACGCCATCCATAGTCAGGGCGCCGCCAGAATCCACCACGTAAATGGTCTGGGCACCGAAGGACTCCATCAGCCTCCCCTGCTCGGCCAGCCCCTCGGGCGTCTGCATGTGGCTCATCATTAAAAAGCCCACGGTATCCATACCCAGCTTGCGAGCATGCTCGATGTGCTGGCGGGAGACATCCGCTTCGGTGCAGTGGGTAGCAATCCGAGCCCCCCGGGCACCAGCAGCATAGGCGGCGTCCAGGTCATGTACGGTGCCAATTCCAGGCAACAACAGGGTGGTGATCATGGCATGCTCGACCACCTCGGCCACTGCGGCAATCCACTCCAGGTCACTGTGGGCTCCAAAGCCGTAGTTGAAGCTGGATCCTTGCAAACCGTCACCATGGGCGACTTCAATAGAGTCCACTTTAGCTGCGTCGAGCGCGCGGGCAATTTGCTGGACATCCTCAATGCTGTACTGATGACGCACTGCATGACTGCCATCACGCAAGGTCACATCAGAGATATAAAGTTTCTTGTTCATCATGAAGCTCCTCAGGCAATGGCGGCCAGCAAGCGGGTTTCAGCGAGGCGCTCAGCACAGCTCTTCGCAGCGGAGGTCATAATGTCCAGGTTGCCGGCATAGGCGGGTAAATAGTGGGCAGCCCCTTCGACCTCCAGAAAGATCGAGGTTTTGAGACCGTGAGTCAGGCCAAGGCCGGGTAAGTTAACCGGACACTCCACGGGCACTGACTCGAACTGCACCTGCTGTTTAAGGCGATAGCCCGGCACATAGGCTTGCACCGCAGCCACCATTGCATTGATAGAGGCTTCAATGGCGTTTCGGTCTGCCTCCTCAGAGAGTACGAAAACGCTATCGCGCATGATCAATGGAGGCTCGGCAGGATTGAGTACGATGATTGCCTTACCCTTGGCAGCACCGCCACAGGATTCGATGGCCTGGGAGGTGGTCTCGGTAAATTCATCAATATTGGCGCGGGTACCCGGGCCAGCAGACTTGCTGGAAATAGAGGCGACAATCTCGCCGTAGTGCACCCTGGCAACCTGGGCAACTGCTGCTACCATGGGGATGGTGGCCTGGCCGCCACACGTAACCATATTGATATTCGGGGCGTCCAGATGCTCATCCATATTGATCGACGGAATCACATAGGGACCAATGGCTGCCGGGGTCAGGTCGATGACGTTGATGCCACGATCTTGTAGCATCTCGTTGTGACGCTTATGGGCGCCAGCAGAAGTGGCGTCAAAGACGATTTTGATGTCGTCAACATTCTCCATGGCCAGCAGACCATCAATTCCCTCGGCAGTCGTAGGGACGCCGAAGCGCTGGGCGCGCGCTAAACCGTCTGAGGCCGAATCAATTCCCACCATGGCTCCCATTTCAAGGTACTGGCCGTGCCGCAGAATTTTAATCATCAGGTCGGTGCCGATATTGCCGGAGCCAATGATGGCCACTTTGACTTTTTTGCTCATGATCTTTTCTCTCATTGTGGCTTGGCGAAAGCAGCGGTCACACCACCCAGGCCTTGTATTTCGGCGTGAAAGATA
The DNA here is from genome assembly GCF_021151565.1 of Halomonas sp. IOP_6. Taxonomy (NCBI): domain Bacteria; kingdom Pseudomonadati; phylum Pseudomonadota; class Gammaproteobacteria; order Oceanospirillales; family Halomonadaceae; genus Halomonas; species Halomonas sp. IOP_6. The sequence continues at coordinate 148,441 of NZ_JAIRBO010000007.1, forward strand.
TCGCCTGCTGCTGCGGGCACCATGGGGCCAAGAGCACCGGTAAGCAGAATGTCACCAGCGCGCAACGGCTCCCCAAAGCGGGCCATGGTATCGGCCAGCCATACGGCGGCATTCAAGGGATTGTCGAGACAGGCAGCACCCGCACCCACTGACACTGGCTCACCGCGCAAGGTCATCTTCATACCGCAACGCACTAAGTCGAGAACCTCCAGCTTCACTGGACGGCTGCCGAGTACAAAGCAGCCCGATGAGGCGTTGTCGGCGATGGTGTCCTCAAGGCGGATATCCCATTTAGCGATGCGACTCCCCACCACCTCAATGGCAGGTAAAGCGAAGGCGGTAGCCCGAATCAGATCCGCTAAGGTATGGCGCTCGTGATCCAGGTCATGCGCCAGCACCAGAGCGATCTCCGCTTCCACTTTGGGCTGAAGCACGGCATCCACTGCGATAGGCTGACCGTCACCCACCGCCATATCGGCGAAAAGCACTCCGAAATCAGGCTGATTAACCCCTAACTGCTGCTGTACGGAGCGAGAAGTAAGCCCTACCTTAAAGCCCACTTGGCGGCGCCCCTGCTCCCGGGCTAGGCGAGTGTTGTGCTGTTGGACGGCGTAGGCTAAGACCACCGGGTCAGCGGCGTTCTCCTCCACCTGGGCACGGGCAATCAGCTCACGCACCGGCTTACAGGGCTGTCCTGTCGCCTGGGCTTGGCTGAGGCGCTCTGCGGCCTCGATCAGGGCAGTATGCATAGCAATCTCCTCGCTCACGGGTTAACGCAGATGGTGGTCAGTTCGGAATAAAAATCGAGGGAGTGGCGGCCGCCCTCGCGTCCAAGGCCAGAAAGCCGCGCTCCTCCGAAGGGCGTGCGCAAGTCGCGCAGGAACCAGGTATTGACCCATACCATGCCCACATGAAACTGACGAGAAACTCGGTGGGCACGGCCCAGATCCTGGGTCCAAAGCGCTGTTGCCAGGCCATAAACGGTATTGTTAACCCGCTCGATCACCTCATCCTCACGGTCGAAGGGGGCGATATGGCAGACAGGCCCAAAGACCTCCTCCTGGACACAGCGAGCATCGTCGGCTAGGCCGGTCCAGATAGTTGGCCGTACATAAGCCCCCTGATCGCGAGCATCGCCAAACGTTGGCACTTCGCCGCCAGTCACCACAGTGGCGCCCTCTTCCCGAGCTAATTCAAAGTAGCTGAGTACCTTCTCGCGATGCTGGCGAGAGATCATTGACCCCATATCAACACCGGGCTCATCCGGATAGCCGATTTTGAGCCCTTCGGCTTTCTCTTTGAGAGCGGCCACGAAACGCTCAAAAATAGGACGCTCTACATAGACTCGTTCGGAGCAGAGGCACACCTGACCGGCATTGGTGAAACTGGAGCGGGCCACGCCAGCCACCGCCGCCTCAAAATCACAGTCAGCAAAGACCACGGCGGCATTCTTGCCGCCCAATTCGAAGGAAACGTCACGAACACCCTCGGCGGCCACCTTCATGATTTCACTGCCGGTGCGAGACTCACCGGTAAAGGTGATAGCGTCTACGTCGGGGTGTTTGGTCAAAAACTCACCGGCGGAGCCTGGGCCAAAGCCATGGATCAGGTTGAATACGCCTTCGGGCAGCCCTGCGTCATGAATCACTTCGGCCAACAGAGTAGCTGTGGAGGGAGATTCTTCAGAGGGCTTAACCACTACCGAGTTACCGCAAGCCAAGGCGGGTGCCACCTTCCAGGTAAGCAACAGCATCGGTAGGTTCCAGGGGGAGATAATCGCAACCACACCATGGGGTTTACGCACCGAGTAGCTGAACACATCACTGCCATAGGGAGCACGCATCTCGAAGTAATCGCCGCCAGACTGGCGGATAAGCTCGGCAAAAGTGCGGAAGTTGTGCACACCACGCGCGATATCCAGACGGCGAGCCTGTTCCACCGGGCGACCGGTGTCGGCCACCTCTGCGGCCACAAATTCTTCAAAACGGCGCTCGATACCCGCGGCGATACGCATCAGCACATCGGCTCGTTCACTGGCACTGGTGCGGGCCCAAGGGCCAGATTGGGCGGCTTTGGCGGCACTAACGGCGCGCCCCACCAAAGCTTCGTCGGCTTCGCAGACCTGACTCAGCAAACGGCCATCGATGGGTGAGATATTGGGGAAAGTCTGTTCGGTGGCAAGAAATTCACCGCCGACATAATTGAGAAGCTGGGGGGCTATGGTCGACACGGTTGTCTCCGAAACGTTGTTTTAATTCATTTCGGAAGAGTGTAGGCAGGGCAGGTATCATTGCATAATCAATAAAAACCAATCAGGTATTTAAAAAAAGAATACCTGACCCTGTCAGCGCCCGGCCCCTCCCCATCAAGCCGCCAATCCAAAAAGGGCACCTGGTTATATAAGCGTTGTAAACTCATAGCCGTAGAACTCTGAGCGCAAAAATGCACTGAAGTCACGCCTCCTTGAGGCATTCACGAAACAGTTTTGCGGCAGGGCCTAGCTCTCGACCAGAAGCGGAAAAGCAACCGATATCGCCAAAAGCCAGCGACTTTCCGAGCTTAAAAACCTTGAGTAGCCCCGCCTCTGCGAAAGGCGAAGCCGCCTCGTAAGGCATCAAAGCAACGGTTTCTTGATCTTGCATCAAGGTTAAATTCGTCAGAATGGATAAAGACTCGACAACATTGGAGGGAACGGTCAAACCCTCTTCGGCAAAAAGTTTATCGGCAGTACGTCTTAATAATGACTCTCGAGTAGGCAGGACCCATGGAAAGGGATGTAACTTCTCAAGGGTTAACGATTGGCTTTCGTGCAGGGGATGTTTCGCACCGGCGACAATGCATAACTCTTCACTGTAGAGGGTTTCCACCGTAAGACTATTAGCCTCATCTCGCCAACGCCAGTCATCAGGAACACGTCCAACCACCAAGTCAACGTCGCCCACTTCCACTGCAGGAAACAGTTGATCCATCTGACCGACACGTAAAGACACCATGACGTTGGGTGCTCTTTGCTTAAGCAATCGGATTGCTTTTGGAAGCAAGGAAACTGACGCCGAAATCAACGTGCCGACGACGACATGACCACTGGTCCCCTCCTGAAAAGCATTCACTTCGTCTGTCAAGCTGCGCAGCTCTGCCATCAGCAGCTTTGCACGTTTCAAAACAAGCTCACCTAACTCAGTGGGAACGACCCCACGGTTCCCCCTGACGAGTAGCGGGCTGTCAAAATATACTTCTAAGTCATGTATCACTTTGCTAACGGCTGGCTGTGTCAAATTGAGCATCTGGGAAGCTCGTAGCATTGAGCCGCTTAAAACCACCTGCTCAAAGACCATTAGCTGATGAAATTTCAACTTACGTGTAATAGAGGAATCTGTGTATTTCATAGCTTTATGGCATACCGAGTGGTTGGCAATCTTTAGGTGAGCAAAACTCCATGGAATAGATCACGTAGTGCAGAACAGTGCTGCCAGCGTTAGAACCAGTCACGTTTCCATGGAGCAACCACTCAAAAAGTGGGTAACCGTAAGTACACCCTACTAGTGGTATAAGTATCAATAATTTCTCAAGTATTGTTGGAAAAGCTCATAGTGCAACACTCCAACACACAGAAAAGCCGCTACTAAAAAGTAGCGGCTTCATACTTGCCAGCATGGCACTAACGTTTTAGAAGCTGAATACAGGAATGGCGGGATCGCGCATCATTTCTGCCATTGGTCCTGGCGCCGCAACACCAACGCCTTCAAGTAGATCTTCTTGGGTGTAATCGGTGTTAGGCATTCCGACAATGAAGCGCACCCAAACGACTGATGATTTAACCACCCTGCCGGATACATTAGCGATTAACATTCAATAGCATTGACGGCCAGTCCACCTTTGGATGTTTCCTTATATTTATCAAGCATGTCTCTCCCCGTATCGCGCATAGTGCGAATGACCTTATCCAACGATATAAAGTGAGTGCCATCACCATGCAACGCCATTTGCGCTGCATTAATGGCTTTTATGGTGGCAATAGCGTTGCGCTCGATACACGGCACCTGAACCAGCCCTCCCACCGGGTCGCAGGTTAACCCTAAATTGTGTTCCAGGCCGATTTCGGCCGCATGCTCTACTTGCTCGGGCGTTCCTCCCATCACATCCGCTAAGCCAGCTGCCGCCATGGCGCACGCCGAGCCGACTTCCCCTTGGCAGCCCACTTCCGCCCCCGATATCGACGCGTTCTTCTTACAGAGAATGCCAATCGCACCTGCCGCTAGCAGAAAATCCACGACGTTTTTCTCGCAGGCGTTGGGCTGAAATTTCATATAGTAGTGCAAGACGGCAGGAATAATGCCTGCAGCGCCGTTGGTGGGCGCCGTTACCATCCGCCCACCCGCTGCATTCTCTTCATTAACCGCGAGGGCAAAAATATTGACCCACTCCATCGCTGAAAACGTCGATGCGATTAGGCAATCATTCTGTTCAGCCGCTAAAAGCCGCTGATGCAGCAGCTTAGCTCTGCGTTTTACGTTTAACCCACCCGGCAATATCCCTTCATGGGCTAACCCATTGTCAATGCATTCACACATGACTTGCCAGATTCGCCACAACTCATTTCTGACCTCGTCTTCCGTCCGCCATACTTTCTCATTCTCTAGCATTAAGCGGCTAATACTCAGCTGCTCTTTTTTACATAATGCTAGCAGCTCTTCAGCTGTATCGAAGTTGTAGGGAATAGTTGCCCCATCAAAATCCTCTAACGGCATATCTACCTGGGCTTGTTCAACAACAAAACCGCCCCCCACCGAGTAGTAGATATTTTCATGCAGCAATTCACCTTGATGTGTGAAGGCAGCAAGCCGCATGGCATTAGGATGATGAGGCAAACTCTCTTCATGAAAATAAATATCGCGATCCCAATCAAAAGCGATTGTTTTTTGGCGTCCAAGTTCTAATAACTGACTCTCTTTAAGCGACGCAATAGATGGCCTAATAATCAAAGGGTCAATCGTGTCGGGGCGCTCACCCATCAGCCCCATAATAATCGCGTGATCCGTTGCGTGCCCTACGCCCGTCGCTGACAGTGAGCCATAAAGATGAACGTCTAGATGGGCCACTTCATCAAGAAGGTCGGCGTCGCGTAGTGATGTAACATACTTAAAAGCGGCCTGCATGGGCCCGACGGTATGGGAACTGGAGGGGCCTACTCCAATCTTAAAAAGGTCGAAAACACTGATAGGCATTGGAGCACCTCTTGACGTATAAACAGGGGAAAATCAGGCGATGCCTGAAAATTTCAATAAGTTATTTATGTGATAACAAATAAAACCAATCTATCTTTTATTGAAGATATTTTTATATTTATAAAATATATACTTTTAAACACGATTTCTCACACATAACAAGGGGTTACATATCGCTCTGGCAAAAGCTTAGCAGCGACAGCAACCCAACTATAAAAGCGTGTTCGAACTGTTTGCGTTTACTAACAGTAGAATTAGGTAAAAAGCATTAGTTACCAAAAACCACCGTGCGCCCCGAGTAAAAGAACACACGACGTTCTAAATGATAGCTAATCGCTCTGGCCAGGGTGAGACACTCAATATCCCGCCCCTTGGCCACCAGATCCTCGGGATAATGGGTATGGTCGACGGGCTCGACTCCTTGAGCAATAATTGGCCCTTCATCAAGGTCATTATTAATATAATGCGCCGTTGCCCCCACCAACTTAACTCCTTTTTCGTATGCCTGATGGTAAGGCTTAGCGCCTTTAAAACCGGGCAGTAGAGAGTGATGAATATTAATAGCTCGGCCGGCTAATAGTTCACACATTGAGGGGGAAAGTACCTGCATATACCTTGCCAGCACCACCAGCTCAGCGTCAGTATCCGCGATGATTTCGCGTATCTGCGCTTCCTGCTGCAATTTCGTCTCGGGCGTGATCGGCAGGTAGTGATAGGGCAAATCGTGCCATGCTGCCAACGGCTCCAGATCAGGATGGTTGGAAATCACCGCTTTGATATCCAGCGGAAGCTGGCCCGTCCGATAACGGTAGAGCAGATCATTCAAGCAGTGATCGGCCTTGGAGACCATAATCACGGTGCCTGTGCGTTTGCCCGGCGCCGTCAGCTCAAACTGCATGTCGAATTCGCTTGCCCGCGCTACAAAATCGGCGTGAAAGCGCTCTTCATGGAACTCATCTCGCTCTGGACGAAACTCGGCACGAATAAAAAAGCGCCCGCCCAGTCGGTCATCGAAAGAGTTAAGTTCAGTGATATAGCACTGCTGCTCTTTTAAAAAGCGCGTGACGACGTCCACCGTTCCCAAACGGCTTGGGCATTGGGCGGCAAGTATCCAGGTATCACTCATTCGGCTCATAGTGCATGTATCTCTGTTAGCGGCAGAAGATAGCGGCTGAAACAGCGTTTCGGCCTGCCTGCTTATTGTTCTACGTTCACGCCATACTCTGCTGCTGCATCCAGTAGCCAGCGGTAGCAGTAGTCGGCAAAACTGCGCCGCACGACTAACTCCCAACGCTCCTCACTGGGCCGACGAAGGATGGTCGTGGCCTTGGCGAAAACGGTAGTAACGCCTTTGCCCACGGGAAAATGGCGGGGATGAACGTCGTAGATCACCGCTTTCATCAACAGCTCGCGGGCCGCCTCTCCGGTAATCTCTAACACCGTCTGCCCACCGCTGACATCGCTGATGGCGTAATGGGAATCCCCTAAACGCTCCCGCAACTGCGTCTCTAGCGGAAACTCCTCACCGCCAGGCACAATCACCAGCCACTCGTCAGGAGAAAGCCACTGAATGGACCGCTCGCCGCTGGCATCCTGCACCAGCGCCTGGGGCTTACCAGGTAAGCTAATCCCCAGCACGTCGCGCACCGCCTCATCGAGAACGATAGCACCGCCTCGTAAGATCAGATGCCCTAGCATTGCCCGCTCGCGTAGCTGAACCCGACTTGAACTACCAGTACGAGGAGCACCGCTATGACGGTAGCTAAAGGCTAACGGAGACTCTACTGGGATAGCGGTATCAGTACGGGTATCGAAAGTGGCCGCATTAGACATTTTGGCGCTCTCCCTTGGGATCATAAAAAATGGTGCTGACGATTTCGGCTTCGTGAACTTGGCCGTCTGCCATGGGCAGATAGACGGTTTCGCCCATTTTCTTGAGGCCGCCTTTCACCACCGCTAAAGCAAATCCAGAGTCCAGAATTGGGCTGTAGTAGCTTGAGGTCACATGCCCCACCATGGGCATTGGGATCGCATGCTTGGGATCAAACACAATCTGGGCGCCCTCTTCCAGCACCACCGTTGGATCCTTCGGTTTGAGACCCACCAGCTGCTTGCGGTTTTCGCGCTTGGTATCCGTTCGCGTCAGGGCTCGCTTACCAATCCATGAGAAAGGCTTGTCGTAACCTACGCACCACTGCATGCCCAGGTCTTCCGGCGTTACCGAGCCGTCGGTTTCCTGGCCAACGATAATAAAGCCTTTTTCAGCACGCAGGACGTGCATGGTCTCTGTGCCGTAGGGCGTTAAGCCATACTTTTCGCCATGCTTGAACAGGGTCTGCCACACGTGCATGGCGTAGTTGGCTTGAACGTTAATCTCAAAGGTCAACTCACCGGTAAAAGAGATGCGATAGACACGCGCAGGCACCCCGGCCACTTTCCCCGCACGCCACTCCATAAACTTAAAGCTATCGCGGTCGAGATCGATATCCGTCATCTCAGCCAGCAGCTTGCGCGCTTCGGGGCCAGTGATCGTCATGGTGGCCCAGTGGTCAGTCACTGAAGAGAAGTAGACATCCAGTTCTGGCCACTCGGTCTGATGCCATAACTCCAACCATTCCAATATCGCTGCTGCACCACCGGTGGTGGTGGTCATCAAAAAGTGATTTTCAGCAAGACAGCTGGTCACACCGTCATCCGTGACCATGCCATCATCTTTACACATCAAGCCATAACGGCACTTACCAACTGCCAGCTTCTCCCACTTGTTGGTATAGACACGCGCCAGGAATTCACGCGCATCCGGCCCTTGAATGTCGATCTTGCCAAGCGTAGAAGCATCGAGAATACCCACTTTCTCGCGCACCGCTAAACATTCGCGAGCTACAGCTTCGTGCATAGTCTCGGTCTTGCCATTCACCTTCTGTGGGTAGTACCAGGGACGCTTCCACTGGCCGACATCCTCAAACTCGGCGCCGCGCTCAACGTGCCACTGATGAAGAGCGGTATAGCGCTCGGGATCGAACAGATCACGGCAGTGGCGACCCACGATGGCGCCAAAGGTCACCGGCGTATAATTTGGCCGAAATACCGTGGTGCCCACCTCGGGGATGGAGCGATTCAGGCAGCGAGCTGCAATGGCCATACCGTTAATATTGCCCAGCTTGCCTTGGTCGGTACCGAACCCCATCGCGGTATAGCGCTTAATATGCTCGATAGACTCAAAGCCTTCCCGGGTAGCCAGTTCGATGCCCGCCGCGGTGACGTCGTTCTGCAGGTCGACAAATTGCTTCGGCCCGCGTAGCGTGGATTTCTCATGGGGAATCTGGAAAAGCGCCACCGCTGGCCCCTGCTGGAGACGCTCAACGCTAGGCAGATTAACCGGCTGAGCCGCGTGGCCTGTGGCTGCGGCTGCTTTAACACCAGCCTCAACACCCTCGGCAAGTACGTCTCCCAACGCATAGGTGCCATTAGCGCCACCGCAGGCATGAACGCCTTTCACTAGCCCTGGCACAAAGCCGAGGATATCGTCACGCCAAGTAGGCCGCGCGCCGGTATGGGAAGCCAAGTGGATGACCGGACTATAACCACCTGAGCTAGCAATAGTGTCGCAGGCCAACTCCTGGACTGGGCCGCTGACTCGGTAAGCGCCAATATCGATCTTGGCCACCCGAGCGGCAGTGACTCGGTTGCTGCCTTTCGCCTCGATAACGGCACTGCCGGTGATGATCTTGATACCTTGGGCGCGGGCGGCATCGACCCAATCCCCTGCAGGTGCTTCGCGGGCATCAACAACTGCTACCACCTCGCAGCCTGCTTCCTTCCAGTCTAAGGCGGCGCGATAGCCATCATCGTTGCTGGTGGAGAGCACCAGTTGGCGACCTGGCACGACACCATAGCGTCGAATGTAGGTAGAAACAGCGCTTGCCAATAGATTGCCTGGAACATCATTTCCCGCATACACCAATGGCCGCTCGTGAGCGCCTGTGGCTAGGATCACCTGGCCAGCGCGAACTCGATGCATGCGGGAGCGTACCGGGCGGCGGCCATTGACGACAGGCGCCGTTTCGCCCAGATGCTCAGTACGCCGTTCGTGCAGTGTCACAAAATTGTGATCGTGATAACCGTTAGCCGTGGTGCGTGCCAGCAGTGTGACGTTCTCACATCCGGCTAGCTCTTCAAGCACCCAAGCAACCCACTGGTCTGCCGACTTGCCATCCAGAGTTTCGCGGCTACCCAACAGTGATCCGCCCATCTCTTCTTGCTCATCGGCAACGATCACCCGCGCACCGCCACGGGCAGCAGCCAATGCTGCAGACAAGCCAGCAGCGCCAGCGCCAACGACCAGCACATCGCAGTGTTGATGAAGGTGGTCATAGCTGTCTGGATCGGCTTCCATAGGGCTGCGGCCCAGGCCTGCCGCCTTACGAATGTACTTTTCGTAGGTCAGCCACATCGACGCCGGTGCCATAAACGTCTTGTAGTAGAAGCCCGGCGGCATAAATTGCCCACCTAACTTGCCTATCAAGCCCATCAAGTCGCGCTGTACATTAGGCCAACCGTTGGTGCTACAGGCGGCTAATCCATCAAACAGTGCTTGTTGGGTAGCGCGAACATTGGGTACCTGTGCCGCTTCAGTACTGCCTAATTGAACAATGGCATTGGGTTCTTCGGCGCCTGCGGCAACGATGCCTCGGGGGCGCGAGTACTTAAAGCTGCGGTTAACGATATCCACACCGTTAGCCAGCAGCGCCGAGGCCAGGGTATCTCCAGGGTGCCCTTGGTAACGCTGACCGTTAAAGGTAAAGCTCAACGTGCGAGAGCGATCGATTCGGCCACCTGTCTTTAGGCGGAACACTTGTTGCTTAGACTGACTCATGCCCGCACTCCTTCTTGATGGCTTACCGCTGCCGCCTCGCGAGGCTGCTTTTGGCTGTCGGCGGTAATCGTCGGCTGCTCGCCCATTTTGTAGGTCTCAAGAATCTCGTAGCTCACCGTGTGGCGCGTCACGTTGAAGAACTTGCGGCAACCCACCGCATGCACCCACATTTCGTGATGCACCCCTCTGGGATTGTTGCGGAAGAAAAGGTAGTTCCCCCACTCTTCATCGCTACACGCCTCGGGCTCTTTGGGTCGCTCAATATGCGCCTGGCCCTTGGGGTGAAACTCCTCTTCCTCACGGTGCTCGCCGCAGTAGGGGCAATAGATATAAAACATGGCGGATACTCCTCTCGTATTTACCCTAGTGGGCCACGCCGGCGGCGCCGTGCTCATCAATCAGCGCACCGCTATGGAAGCGGAACATGGAGAACGGCTCAGCAATGGGGTGCATCTCACCCTTAGCCAAGCTGGCAGCGAACACGTGACCCGATCCTGGAGTAGCTTTGAAGCCACCCGTGCCCCAACCACAGTTGAAGAACAACCCCTTCACCGGTGTTTTAGAGATAATCGGACAGGCATCCGGACAGGTATCGACAATACCGCCCCACTGACGATTCATACGCACCCGAGAGAAGATCGGGAACATCTCGACGATCGCCTGAAGGGTGTGTTCCACGGTAGGATAGCTACCGCGCTGACCATAGCCGTTATAGCCGTCAATGCCAGCGCCGATGACTAAGTCGCCTTTATCAGACTGACTGATATAGCCATGCACGTGATTAGACATCACCACGGTATCGAGAATCGGTTTGATCGGCTCGGAGACCAGGGCTTGTAGCGGGTGGGATTCCAAAGGCAACTGAAAGCCGCCCATATTGGCCAACACGCCAGAATTACCGGCGGTCACACAGCCCACTGTCTTGGCCTCGATATCGCCACGGTTGGTGTGCACACCGTAGATCCTACCGTCACGGATTTTGAAGCCGGTAACTTCGGTCTGCTGGAGAATATCCACCCCGTGAGCATCAGCACCGCGCGCATAGCCCCAGGCCACAGCATCATGACGCGCTACCCCAGCACGCGGCTGCCAGGAAGCGCCCATCACTGGGTAGCGAGCATTCTTGGAGCAGTCCATGATTGGCACCAGCGCCTGCACACCCTTGGTGTCCAACACTTCGCCATCAATGCCATTTAGGCGATTCGCGTTAACCCGGCGCTGGATATCGCGCATATCCTGCAAGGTATGCCCCAGGTTGAGCACCCCTCGCTGGGAGAACATGACGTTGTAGTTAAGGTCTTGAGAAAGCCCTTCCCACAGCTTCATGGCATGTTCGTAAAGGGCTGCCGATTCGTCCCATAAGTAGTTCGAGCGCACGATGGTCGTATTACGGGCGGTATTACCACCGCCCAACCAGCCCTTCTCGATCACCGCGACATTCTTGACACCGAACTCTTTGGCCAAGTAGTAAGCCGTGGCCAAACCGTGGCCACCACCACCGACGATGATCACATCGTACTGCTTCTTAGGCGTGGGATTGCGCCATTGGCGCTCCCAGTTTTCATGGTGGCTCAGCGCGTGCTTGACCAGGCCGAAGCCGGAATAGCGTTGCATAATGGTCTCCTTAGTTCAGCCGCGCCGGGCCTTGCCGGCAAGCCGATTCAAGCAATAGATTCGACGGCTTCAGCGACAGCTTCAGCATAGACAGGGTGCCGGGCACACACGTCACTCACTTTAGCCAGCACCTCGGCCTCGATGGCAGCGGTATCACTCCCAGCAGCTAATACGTCTAGGATGTCGCAAATCCAGCCAGCTAGTTCGCCACACTCTTGGGCATTGAAGCCACGCGTGGTAACCGCGGGGGTACCAATACGTAGACCCGATGTCACGAAGGGGCTCTGCGGGTCGTTGGGCACCGTGTTCTTATTAACGGTGATATGCGCGCGGCCCAATGCGGCATCCGCATCCTTACCCGTGACGCCCTGCTGGATAAGCGAGACTAAGAAAAGATGATCTTCGGTACCACCCGACACAACATCATAGCCGCGCTTCATGAATACGTTGGCCATGGCTTGGGCGTTGTCAATCACCTGCTGCTGGTAACGCACAAACTCCTGGCTCATGGCTTCCTTGAACGCCACCGCTTTCGCCGCGATAACATGCATCAATGGGCCACCTTGCTGGCCTGGGAAGACCGCACCATTAAGCTTTTTGTAGAGCGCCTCGTCGCCATCCGCAGACAGAATCAGGCCACCGCGGGGGCCACGCAGCGTTTTGTGGGTAGTCGTGGTGACGACGTGGGCATGAGGCAGCGGGCTCGGATAAAGGTTAGCTGCCACTAAACCTGCAACGTGGGCCATGTCGACCATTAAGTAAGCACCCACTTCATCAGCGATAGTGCGGAAACGACGCCAATCCACCACGCGAGAGTAGGCAGAGAAACCGGCAATGATCATTTTCGGCTGATGCTCACGGGCCAAACGCTCAACTTCTTCGTAATCGATCTCACCGGTTTCCGGCTTGAGGCCGTACTGAACAGCGTTGTAATGTTTGCCCGAGAAGTTAGGAGCGGCGCCGTGGGTTAAATGGCCGCCGTGGGCAAGGCTCATACCTAGAATCGTATCGCCAGGTTTGACCAGCGCCATAAACACAGCGGCATTTGCCTGGGCACCGGAATGCGGCTGCACATTGGCATAATTGGCACTAAATAAGTTGCAAGCACGCTCAATGGCTAAGGCTTCAACCTTGTCGACGAACTCACAGCCGCCGTAGTAGCGACGGCCTGGATAGCCTTCCGCATACTTGTTGGTCAGCTGAGTGCCTTGCGCTTCCATGACAAGTTGACTGGTGTAATTTTCGGAGGCGATCAGCTCAATATGCGCTTCTTGGCGTACCGTTTCTTCAGCAATTGCTTCTGCAAGCAAACTGTCGTAACTGGCCAAACGTGCTTTTGGGGAAAAATTACTTTGAAGCATTATCGCCTCCTGATGAGTGACTTTTTTATTAAGTGCTGGACGTTCTCTTTAACGCTGACAAACCAAGGTTTCTATCAACCAAGGTTCCTATCAACGTTTTCTTACCGCGATACTATCGTTGGTTTCCTGGCCCAAGATACTTGTTGACGTCACCACTCGATGCATTTGCGACATCGACATCAATTAGCCAGGCTGCGCAGATAGACCGTCATTGATTACCCATAAAAAAGCGCCCTAAACGGCAAAAGCCATAAAGGGCGCTTTACTGAAGTATTAAAAAATGACTGCGTTAAAAATCGACGACGAGGTCCCCTTTAGGACGACTGCAGCAAGATAGAATGTAGCCTTCTGCGACATCCTCATCCGTAATGCCCCCGTTATGCTCCATATCCACCTCCCCCGACTTGAGCTCTACGCGGCAAGTACCGCATATCCCCATACCACATGCTTTGGGGATATGCAGACCCAACTTCGCCGCTGCTGCATGCACTGTTTCGCCTGGCTGAATGCGCACACTTTTGCCGGTCGATGCGAACTCAATGCTGTGCAAGTCATTGCTATCAACATTTTCAGCATCGACTTCTGCTTGCTCGGCCAGCTCACGCACATCATCACGAACGTCGATAGGCGTGGCGCCAAACGACTCTTCGTGATAATGGCTCATATCAAAGTTATGGTGCTGCAAAATACGCTTGATGGCGTTCATATAGGGAGTTGGGCCGCAACAAAAGATCTCCCTCTCCATAAAGTCCGGCACCATTAATTCGAATAACGGCTCGGTGAGATAACCCCGGTAGCCAGCCCACGCCTCTCCAATATCCTCTTTACTCTCACAGATAATATGCAGTTTGAATTCAGGGATACGCGAAAACATATGCACCAATTCACGATGATAAATGACATCGCGGGGAGCTCGAGCACTATGTATAAATTCAACATCCACAGCGGCATTAGTATCAAAAAGCCAACGTGTCATGGACATTAAAGGGGTAATGCCAACACCGCCTGAGAGGAACAACACTTTCTCGGCGGGAAAGTCGATCGAGTTAAAGTTACCGACCGGCCCATGCACCACCAGCTCGTCGCCTATTTTTAAATTGGCATGCAGCCAATTGGAAACCTTGCCTCCCGGCACCTGCTTAACAGTGATCGAAAAGCTGTAAGGAATAGAGGGTGAGCTTGAGATTGTATAGGAGCGCATGATCGGCTGATTATCGATCTCAAGCTCAAGGGTCACAAACTGGCCAGGCTTGAAGAAGAACAGTACGGGTTGCTCCGCCATAAAACAGAACGTGCGTACATCTTGGGTTTCTTGGATCACCTTAACGCAACGTACCTGGTGGCGGCCGTTAGTCCAGGTTTGGGTCGTGACCGGGTTAAAGAAATTAGTTGTCATTATCGCCTCTGCCTGACCAGCCTTCATCGCTATGCATTACCGAACCGTATTCGCTATACAGCCCAGCACCGTTGATGTGCATTTTGGGGACGCTCCTCTTAGCCGACTTACCTGACAACGACGCGCACTTACCTCGTGCCACTCTTTATTGCTTAGAAAGCTCTTCTTTAGTCGCCGCTACGCCACCTGATGTCGCGGGCAGATAATTGGCAAGGATGTGCCTGCAACACAATCAGACACTGGCATCAGGCCCCATTCGAATAAAACGCCAGGTTACGCAACAGAACAACAAGATAAACAATCTTGACTAACGGCCGCCACGCAGCCCTTGAGGGGAAAGCGGAGGTTTACGAGGATACTGGTATGGAAAAAAGTGTTTCTAATATGATGGACGACCCACTCGCTGCGGCTCGTGAGTCAACGACCCATATGCTGCAGGAAAGGGCGCGTACCTTTTCTCTTCCGCAACCGTTTTATAACGATGCCCGCCTGTTTGCTCTTGATATGCAAGAGATTTTCGAAAAAGAGTGGTTGTTCGCAGGCATGACATGCGAGATCCCCTCCAAGGGTAACTTCATCACCTTGGATATTGGCGACAACCCCATCGTTATTGTGCGCGGTAGTGAAGGCGTTATTCATGCGTTTCACAATGTGTGCCGCCATCGCGGTTCGCGTCTGTGCGTAAAAGATAAGGGCAAGGTGGCAAAACTCGTCTGCCCGTATCATCAGTGGACTTACGAGCTTGATGGCCGCTTGCTGTTTGCCGGTAGCGACATGGGCACTGACTTCGACCTCAACCAGTTTGGCCTCAAGCCGGTCAACGTCCAAACAGCTGGCGGCTTCATCTTTATCAACCTGAGCGATGAACCACCTGCAATTGACGATTTTCTGACAACGCTTGAGCACTATCTCGAGCCGTACCAGATGGACAGCGTCAAGGTTGCCACGGAATCCAGCATCGTCGAGCAAGCCAACTGGAAACTCGTGATCGAAAACAACCGCGAGTGCTACCACTGTAACGGCGCGCACCCTGAACTGCTTAATTCGTTGCAGGAGTTTGATGATACCGACGACCCCCGCGCAACACCCGCTTATAAAGCGCTGGTGGCACGTAAACAAGCAGACTGGGATGCCGAACAGGTGCCCTACCAGTTAAAGCGGTTTGGTAAACGCAACCGCCTGACGCGTACGCCACTGCTGGATGGCATTGTCTCCATGACAATGGATGGCAAGCCCGGCAGCAAGAAACTGATGGGGCGTTTATCAAGCCCCGACATGGGCTCACTGCGTATCCTTCACCTGCCCAACTCATGGAACCATTTCATGGGCGATCACGCAGTGGTATTTCGCGTGTTGCCAATTGGTCCGCAGCAAACCGTGGTAACTACCAAGTGGCTGGTTCACAAGGATGCCGTGGAAGGCGTCGACTACGACCCCGAACAGCTTCGCCGAGTATGGGATGCCACCAACGACCAGGATCGCCAGCTCGCCGAAGAGAACCAGCGCGGCATCAACTCAAAGGCTTATCAGCCTGGGCCTTATTCTGAAACCTATGAGTTCGGTGTTATCGACTTTGTCAATTGGTACGCCGCCCGCATGCTTGAGAATCTAGGCCACGAGGCTCCCACGTTACAGCTAGCGCAAGGCTGACGTTTGCAGAGTAATTTCCCCATCCATCTGGCCCGCTTATGCGGGCCAGACTTGTTTAGCGGCGCGCATAGAGACATTGATCGTCACCTTCACCAGAACTCAGCCGAGAGCGCTAACCACGTGTACACATAAAAGACACATGTGTACACTGTATCGCAACATTCCTAAAGGTTAGCCCCATGCCCTCCCCCAATACGTCCGCCACCAAGGGCTCCCAAGACGTCTGGCTTGATGCGGCGTTTGAGACGCTACTGGAATCAGGCATCGATAGTGTACGCATTCTGCCCCTGGCCAAGCGCCTAAAGCTTTCTCGGACCAGTTTCTACTGGTTCTTTAAGGATCGTGAGTCACTGCTGGAAGCACTGATCGCACGCTGGCGTGAAAAGAACACCCAGGGACTGGTGCATCAGACTGAAGCTTATGCCGAGAATATCGTCGAGGCGATGCTTAATGTCTTCGACTGCTGGTTAGATCCTAACTTATTCGACTCCCCGCTAGAATTCGCCATGCGCAGTTGGGCACTACAGTCGGCGCCGGTGGTGAGTGAAATCGAGACTGCCGATGCCACACGTATCGAAGCCCTGACACGCATGTTCCAGCGCTACGGTTATGATTCACTGGCGGCCAACGTTCGTGGCCGCACGATCTACCTAACCCAGATCGGCTATATCTCGATGAAGACGCAGGAGCCGATCAAAGTGCGTATGCAGCGCATCCCCGCCTATGTCGAAATATTCACCGGCCAGTCTCCTGACGCAAGGGAACTGCAACGCTTCCATGCCCGCCATGGGTACATAGAAGAGTAGTCGGCCGATACGATAAGCGACGGGTTTATGTCAGTTACCGCCCCGCCAACGTACACTAATGAACATTAAATTGACATACATGAACATCGGCACCTAACTTTGTTAAATACACAACAAAATAGAGTGCTATCCATGGCTAACGATCCGCTGTTGCAGCCCTTCCAACTCAAACACCTGACCCTAAAAAACAGGCTTATGATGACAGCTCATGAGCCCGCTTATCCTGAGGATGGGATGCCC
Source organism: Halomonas sp. IOP_6 (assembly GCF_021151565.1). Taxonomy (NCBI): domain Bacteria; kingdom Pseudomonadati; phylum Pseudomonadota; class Gammaproteobacteria; order Oceanospirillales; family Halomonadaceae; genus Halomonas; species Halomonas sp. IOP_6. The sequence continues at coordinate 165,609 of NZ_JAIRBO010000007.1, forward strand.
AAAGCACTCTACCGTGCCTACCACGTCGAACGGGCCAAGGCAGGTCTTGGCCTGACCATGACGGCAGGATCCGCGGCGGTAGCAAAAGACAGCCCGCCGGTGTTCAACAATATTCTCGCCTATAAGGATGAAGTCGTACCTTGGATGCGTGAGCTGACCGATGCCTGCCACGAGCACGGTACCGCGGTAATGATCCAACTGACTCACTTGGGCCGACGTACACGTTGGGACAAAGGTGACTGGTTGCCAGCGGTGTCGCCTTCTCATCGCCGCGAGGCGTCCCACCGCGCCTTTCCCAAACAGGTCGAGGACTGGGATATCGAACGTTTGATCCGTGACTACGCCGATGCTGCCGAACGCATGCACGCTGCCGGACTCGATGGCATCGAGCTGCAGGCCTACGGCCACTTGATGGATCAATTTTGGTCGCCACTGACCAATACCTTAGAGGAACCTTATGGTGGGGATCTCGATAACCGACTGCGTTTCACCTTTGACGTGCTGCGCGCCATTCGCCAGCGAGTTGGCGAGGCGTTCATCGTCGGCGTTCGCTATACCGGCGACGAAATGCTATCGGGTGGACTGACATCCAGTGATGGGCTGGAGATCTCACGACGCTTAAAGAGTAGCGGCCTGATAGACTTCCTCAACGTGGTTCGCGGCCACATCGACACCGACGCAGGGCTCACCGACGTGATTCCCATCCAAGGCATGCCCAGCGCCCCGCACCTGGATTTTGCCGGAGAAATACGCCGTGAGACCGATTTCCCCACCTTTCATGGCGCCAAGATTCAGGATGTCGCCACTGCCCGTTACGCCATCGCTTCCGGCAAGGTCGACATCATCGGCATGACCCGTGCCCACATGGCCGACCCGCACATCGTGCGCAAGATCGTAGAGGGGCGAGAGGAAGAGATCCGCCCCTGCGTTGGCGCCAACTACTGCCTTGATCGCATCTATCAAGGCGGTGCCGCCTACTGCATCCATAACGCGGCCACCGGGCGTGAAACCAGCATGCCCCACACCATTTCCAAGGCGGCACAGCAACGGCGAGTCGTCATTATCGGCGCAGGTCCAGCAGGATTAGAAGCTGCTCGTGTTGCCGGCGAGCGTGGCCATTCGGTGGTGGTATTAGAAGCCGCCAGCGATGCTGGAGGACAGATACGGCTCACGGCACAGAGTGAGCGACGTCGCGAGATGCTAGGCATCATCGATTGGCGCTTGGCACGCTGCGAGGCGCTTGGCGTCGAGATCCGTTACAACGTCTGGGCCGAGGCCGAGGACGTGCTCGCCGAAAAGCCTGATGTGGTGATCGTGGCCACCGGCGGCTACCCCATGGAAGACCAACCCACCGTCGGCCACGACTTAGTGATCAACACCTGGGACATTCTTTCCGGACACGTGCCGCCGGGCAAGCGGATATTGCTGTTCGACGATGCCGGCGACCATGCCGCTCTGCAGGCGGCAGAGATCATTGCCGCCACGGGAGCAGAGCTTGAGATTATGACGCCGGACCGCACCTTCTCCGCAGAGATCATGGCCATGAATCTGGTGCCCTACATGCGCTCCCTACAGCGCGCTAACGTCATATTCACGCCGACTTATCGACTGAAGTCCGTGCAGCGCGACGGCAACCAACTGCTCGCCGAGATCACCAGCGATTATGTTGTTCACGGCCAGCAGGATAGGGAGCATGCACGGCAAATCGACCAAGTGGTGGTCAACTACGGCATTACACCGATGGCCGAACTCTATTTTGAGCTAAAGCCGCACTCCAGCAACCGCGGCGAGGTGAATTACGATGACCTAATCGTGGGCGCCCCCCAGAGCATAACGCGCAATCCGGATGGCAGCTTCCAACTGTTCCGTATCGGTGATGCCGTCGAGTCCCGTAATACTCACGCGGCCATCTACGACGCGCTTAGGTTGGTCAAAGACCTTTAGTTTTCACATCAAACCGGCGCGGTAAAAACGCTGTTTGGGCTTAGTCGGGAGAGAGCCCCCGCAGACGCTCACTGCGCCGACGTAGCAGCTCAAGCGTAGTGAGTAGCAGCATCGAAAGCAGCACCAGTAGGGTCGCCACAGCGAGGATCGTTGGGCTTATCTGCTCGCGAATGCCCGACCACATTTGAATCGGCATGGTACGTTGCTCGGGCCCGGCGATGAACAGCACCACCACCACCTCGTCAAATGACGTAATGAAGGCGAACAACGCCCCCGACACCACCCCCGGCGTGACCAGTGGCAGAACCACCTTGAAGAAGGTCCGCGTGGGATTGGCGCCGAGGCTATGCGCCGCGCGGATCAGCGTGGTGTCGAAGCTCGATAGCGTAGCGGTCACAGTGATGACCACGAAGGGAATGCCGAGCGCCGTGTGGGCCAGGATCACGCCTACGTAGGTCTGGGCGAGATTGACCTTGGAAAAGAAGAAGAACATCGCCGCCGCAGAGATGATCAACGGCACGATCATCGGTGAGATCAATAGCGCCATAATCGCGCCACGCGCAGGCATATGCCGACTCGACAACCCTAACGCCGCCACCGTCCCTAGCACTGTGGCTAGCAGCGTGGACGCAATACCGATGATAAAGCTGTTCTTGATGGCATTGAGCCACTCGCTCGATGTAAAGAAGTCCTGATACCAGCGCAACGAATAACCGGCTGGGTCGAAAGTCAGCATTTCCTTACTGAAGGTGAAGTAGGGCTGCGCGTTGAATGACAGCGGTATGATCACCAATAGCGGCCCGATCAGGAATAGGAACACCAGGCCACAGATAGCCAGAAAGATGTAATGCCAAATGCGCTCGCCACGGGTGGCGTAGGAAGGAATAGCCATCGTTTACCCCAGCTTGACCTTGTCGACGCCGATCAGACGATTGAATACCAGATAACAGATAATCACCACGAACAGCAGGATGGAGGCAATCGCAGCCGCCAGTCCCCAGTTGAGCGATGTCTGCATATGGTAGGCGATGTAATTGGTGATGAAGCGACCCGACTGCCCACCCACCAACGCCGGTGTGATGTAGTAGCCAATCGACAGTATGAATACCAAGATGCCACCAGCGGCAATGCCTGGAATCGTCAGAGGGAAATAGACCCGGCGGAAACTGAGAAACGGCTTGCCGCCCAACGAGCGGGCGGCGCGCATATAGCTGGGTGGAATGGTCTTCATCACCGAGTAAAGCGGTAGAATCATAAAAGGCAGCAGAATATGCGTCATGGCGATGATCGTGCCCATCTTGTTGTGGATCATCTGCCACCGCGCCTCATCGGCGATCACGCCAAGAGCCACCATCACGTCATTGAGCACCCCCTGTGACTGCAGGATGGCAATCCAGGTGGTGGTGCGCACCAGCAGCGAGGTCCAGAACGGTAGCAGTACCAGGATCATCAGCAGATTGGAGTGGCGCGTTGGCAGGTTCGCCAGCAGAAAGGCCACCGGAAAACCGAGCGCAAGCGTCAGGCCCGTGATGACAGCGCTCATCCATAGCGTGCGCCAAAACAAGGTGGCGTGGATCTGCATATGTTCCGGCACTTTGGCGATCTCGCCGTCCGCGTTCAACTGACGGTCGACCGCTGCCAGATAATACGAAATGGTGTAGGGCGACGCCTCACGCTGGATCAGCTTCCAGGTATCGAGTTCTCCCCAGGTATCGTTGACCTCGATCAGAGACTCGCGATACGGCGGTTCCAAGGTACCGACGCGGCGCGCCGTGCGGCTAATGGTCGAACGCATGCCCGACTTTTCATAGTTCAGCCGGCTGGACAACAGCCCTAAGTTGCGTTCCTGCTGTCCGACGCGAAGGTCCTCAGCCAAGGCGGCAAAGGCGGCTTCATCGGGTAATGACTCCCCATTCCAGCCTTCCAGCGCTGAAACGGTTCGTGATAGATGGGTAGACACTTCAGGGTTATCGACACTGCGCCACAGCATTTCGAACAAGGGCATCAGAAAGGCGATAAACAAAAATGCCAATAGCGGCGCAACCAGCAACAGTGCCTTGATTTTCGAGCGTCGCACGGTGCGACGCAGGCTAACCTTGAGCGGCACGCCATCGGCCGTTGTCAGAGGAGCTGCAGGCGGTTCGGACACTTAGATCTCTCCGTCAGGCAAGAAAAGCGATCAACAACGATCGGCTATCGGTATGCCGCCGCCCGATTGTCGACGGACGGCGGCAGCGCCTTACTGGGATAGCCAGGCGTTAAAGCGCTGGGTCAGCTCATCGTTGTAGTCAGCCCAAAACAGGTCATCTTTTTGCAGTGCCGTTGCGAAGTTCGGTTCGTGGGTTGGCATGTGCGGCGTCATATCGATACCAGTTTCGGCATGGGTGGACACCAGCTCAGAGGAAGAAAGACGTGCCGGGCCATAGGAAATGTACTGAGCCTGGTCGGCGAGTCGCTGGGTATCGGTGGCGAAATAGAGATAATCCTTCACCTTGTCGAGCTTGCCGGTGGGCACAACCCAGCCATCCAGCTCGAACACCTGCGCATCCCAAATGATTTCGAAGGGTTGGTCTTCAGTGACCATGGCATTGAAGATCCGACCATTGTAGGCGGAGGCAAAGGCGACTTCCTGATCGGCCAACAGCTGAGGTGGCTGGGCGCCCTCTTCCCACCAGATGACTTCATCCTTGATGGTATCCAGCTTGTCGAAGGCACGCTGCACGCCTTCTTCGGTCTCAAGCATGGCGTAAACCTCATCACGTTCGACACCATCGGCGATCAAGGCCCATTCCATATTGTTAATCGGCTTGCGCAGCAGAGCCCGCTTGCCGGGGTAGTTTTCCAGGTCGAAGACATCCTCGATGGTGCTGGGCTGAGCGTCCTCTGGGAACATCTCGCTATTGAAGGCGACAATATTGGAATAGACGATGGACGCCACAAAGCAGTCCCCCAAGCCCCCCTCGACGAAGTCCTCACTTGGCGGCGTGCCATCCGGGGCGTCGGCCAGCAGCTCATCGTGGTCGAGAGGCTCGATAAGCCCTTCGTCACAAGCGATCATGGCATCGGCGGGGAGCATGTCGACTAAATCCCAGGTCACGTTGCCAGCCTGAGATTGAGCACGCAGACCGGCCAAAGCGTTACCACTGCGGTCGATATTGACAATCTCGTCACCCGTCTTCTCTATCCACGGCTTATCGTAAGCCTCGTGCTGGCTCATGCTGTAAGCACCGCCCCAAGAAACAATATTCAGCGTCTGCTGAGCATGGGCACTAACCGCCACGGCAAGTGCCGACATCCCCACGGCAGCGATACTTGTCTTAACAACGCGATTGCTGATTTTCATAGAGATTCTCCGTTTACTGTTGTCATCGCCGTCGACACCATCGGATACCGAGAAACGGCGCACTTGACTGCCGTCCGGCTCATGCATCCAACGCGCGGCAATCGGCACTCGACCAACCAACCTGAATTTGCTGGCCGGGGCGCATCACCCCACACCCTTGGGCATTGGGCGTTTTCAAAATAAAGTCCTCGTTACCGCACACCGACACCCGCGTGCGTAGATGGTCGCCAAGGTAGATAACCTCCTGCACCGTGGCAGTGAACTGGTTGTCGAACTGCGCGCCGTCGGTATCATCCGGCAGGATGCTGACCCGCTCGGGTCTCAGTGATAGCGTCGTACGCGAGCCTACATCGCCCGCCGCCACCGTTTTGGCAATCACCATGTCGCCGCTATCCAGGCGCACCTTGCAGTCACTACCGAGGTGCTCGATAACGTCACCCACCAAGCGGTTGTTCTCGCCGATGAAATACGCCACAAAGGCATTTTCCGGCCGTTCGTAGAGTTCGTCCGGAGAGGCCAACTGCTGCACAATGCCATCGTTGAAGACCGCGATCCGGTCAGACATGGTCAGTGCTTCGGTCTGGTCGTGGGTGACGTAAATCATGGTTACCCCAAGACGGGCGTGAATGCGCTTGATCTCGTACTGCATCTCTTCGCGAAGATTCTTGTCCAGCGCGCCCAGCGGTTCGTCCATCAGCACCAGATCAGGCTCAAAGACCAGCGCACGAGCCAATGCCACCCGTTGTTGCTGGCCGCCAGAGAGCTGCGCCGGGCGGCGATCACCAAACTCTTCCAGGCGTACCATGGCCAGTGCTTTAGCCACTTTCTCCTTGATCTCCGCTTTGCTGAGATGACGAACCTCAAGCGGAAAAGCAAGATTCTCGGCCACCGTCATGTGCGGGAATAACGCATAGTTCTGGAAGACCATGCCAATGCCACGCTTGTGCGGCGGCAAGCCGCTAATTGGCTCGTCGTTGAGTAGAATTTCACCATGGGTGGGGGTTTCGAAGCCTGCCATCATCATCAGACAGGTGGTCTTTCCAGAGCCCGAAGGGCCTAGCAGGGTGACGAATTCACCCTTGCGGATATCAAGATTGAAGTCCTTGACGACCAGCTCAACACCGTCATAACTCTTTTGGACATTGACGAAGCGGGCAAAACTCGACGGCGCTTCTGTCGTTGCCGCCGTCGTCCCCCCAGCATCTGCAAGGGTCTCATTCATGCACATTCCCCGTTAAAAGCCCTGTTGCGCAAAGGTAAGTGCACAATTCAACACATGCCTCCACACATCCCCGGGCCCCCTATTGGTTTATATTTTTTTCCTAATACTTATTAATGACCATAAGGTGAGTTTGTAGCGCATTACAATTTCCGGGGAGGACAATTAGCGTTGAATATCAACCTAACATAGGCATAGCAAAGTCAACTATGGGAGATATCTTTTGGCATCGAGACACAGCAATGCCCATGGAGGATTCCCCCATGGACAGGAGCAGCGCTATCGGTTAGGTCATATTCAAGCGGCAAGCGGCAAGCGGCAAGCGGCATACTTAAACGTACAATGGCATCGTTGCGTTCATCTTCGCACCATTCTTCGCACTATGTATTGCTCTTCGCACTATGTATTGCTTGCCTGTCAGTTTCTGTCCATCTGCAGCTCTTTTACGACAATATCACCATCAATCACGATGGGTTCATCATCAAGAAACAATGAGCAATTACGCATCGGGATATCCAAGTGGCAGGCGGTATCATTTGTGCCACCTAGCTCGCTGTTCGGGCCGGTGGAGAACATCACGTTGCCATAAAAGCTGCGCGGCTCCATCCCCATACCCCCCGGGAACTCCCCCGGCACCATGCGGTGCCATTTGGCGTTTGGGTTCATGCCCCAGCCCACATGGCTCATGCCCATGCCGCGCGGATCGTTAAAGCTATCCATATAGGATTTCACTAGCTCCGCATCCAAGCCACCACGTATGTCGGTAATCCAACCCTTTTCAATAGTGTAGGTAATCGGCTCTCTGACATATATGTTCTGGGGTAGCAGAATATCGCCCGGCGCCACCACAATGGTGCCATCAACGCCATCGTCATCTCCTCCGGTAAACACAAAGCCAGAGGGCCAGTGATCCCAACGCCCCGGTTCGTCGGTACAGGCATATTCAGCAACCGTCTCATAAGTATTCAGTTGGTAGGTGACATCAGTGCCATGGCGCGAGGTGATGCGCATCACTTTGGCTTTTTCCAGCAGCGCGGCGGCCAGTTCAACCTTTTCCCTTAGTTCCTTGGTGGGCAACATTCTGGCCAGCAATTCTGGCGGTTCAACCGCCGTCAATATACGCGTACCCGCGGCTTGGATCGCCATTTGCTCGGGAGAAAACAGCAGGAAAATACAATCGATCAACATGTCGCAGTTTTTCAGCGCTTCCACCGCATCGGGCATGCTAGCAAGCCCCGTTGTTCCCACGGCCCAGCCACCGGTAGGTAACGGCGCGGGTAACCGCATGTGGTAAATATTGGCGCCTAAACGCTGTCCCGCCGCCATAAAGGCATCCGCATAATCAAGGCGTTCGCTACCCTGGGTCAGTACGACGAGTTTTTCGCCTTCATGTACGCCGGACATTTTTAGCTGATGGAGGCAAATTTCGGCAAAGCTTGCGTGATCCATACATACTCCTAACTCCCCAGGCGAAAGCACAGCTATAGCATACCGGGGAGTGTTAGCTGAGAGCGCTCGTGCTCACCTTTGGGCACACCAAGCGCTCTGTGGTGTTATCGGTTCAAAGCTGAACGTCAATTAGGCAGCCGCTTCTTTCGTCGCTTGATCGGTGGTAGTACGGCGCTTTTTACTCAGCTCTTCCGAGATGGCGGTAAAGAAGGCGTCCGAAGAGGCTTGATGAGGTTTGGTCATAAGGCTAACGCCAACAAACAGCACACTAGCGACCACAATTCCCCAAACGCCTGCGGGTAGGCCCAACAGCGAATTGCCAGTGGCATACATCAACAGCACAAAGGCGCTGGTGCCCACTACGCTTACCAGTGCACCGACGCCAGTACCGCGCTTCCAATAGAAGGCACCGATAAGTGCTGGCACCATCGCTACCAAACCCGAGGAAGCGGCCACCGACAGCACTGCAATAAGGTCAAGCTGCAGCTCGGCAAAGGCCAGCGCCATCAGTGCGATCACTGGCACCACGAACTTGCCCACCAGCAGTTGGCTCTTTTCACTGACGTTCGGTTTGACGTTGGCATAGACGTCGCGGGAAACCATAGAGGCCAAGGTCAGCATGATCGAATCGATAGTAGAGACGGCAGCAGCCATGATGCCGATCATCACAATCACCCCTAATACTGGCGGTACAAACTCCGAGGCCAGCAGCGTAGGCGTGGCTAAATCTGCACTTGCAAGACTTGGGAATGCGGCTAAAGCAGAGAAGCCCCAAAGCACAGAGACCATGGTGTAGATAAAACCAAATACCAGGAAGCCAATCAGCATGTGGCGCATGGAGCGCAGCGAGGAAGGCATAAACAGGCGTTGACTGACCTGCGGGTTGGAAATGCTAAAGAAGAACCAGGGAATAGTAAGCCCCAGGAAAGTGACAAAGCTGAACAAGCCAGGGCCGGGCACCGTCAGCGACTGTGGATGTTCCGTTGCCAGCGTATCGAATAGTGCGCCGAAACCACCCAAGCCCTGGATCACCAAGAAGGCCACTAGGGTTGAGGCAACAATCATCATGATGGCCTGGAGCGAGTCGGTCCACATCACCGAACGAATACCCGCGATATAGGAGAAGAAGATGGCAATGACAGTGGCCAGCACCACCCCAGTCGTAAAGGTAATCGCGCCATCAGTAATACCCTGCAATAGGTAACCGACACCTGCGAGCTGAACGGCTGAATAGGGAATCAGGAAGATGCAACTGGCAATCGAGACAGCCATGGCCACATGTTTGCTGTTGTAGCGATGGCCCAACATTTCGCTGGGGGTGACAAAGCCAAACTTCTTGCCCACCGCCCAGAATTTTGGCCCGAAGATAGCCACAAGCGACACACCGGCAAAATAGATGATTTCAAAACCGAGCGCTCCCACGCCGCCGGCATAGGTAAGACCTGCCAAGCCCACCATCATAAAAGCACTGTAGGTAGTGGCACTGTAACTCAGCGCCGAGACAAAGCCGTTCATTTGTCGGTTACCCAGGAAGTATCCCGACATACTTTCGGAAGGGCCTTGGCGAGACATGATCGCAATGCCAATAGCGATCAATAAATAGATGGCAATGGACCACCAGATGAGTGACTCAGTCATTGCTGTGCTCCTCAAAATCTTTAGTGATAAACACATTCAGCGCAATGATGATCAGCCCTGCCAACATCCAAAACAGGAAGCTGCCGTACCAGAACGCGACACCGCTTAGAAGGGTGTAAGGCACTAGATAGCTCAGCAGGACAACTGCCCATACTAGCCATATCCATTTACTGCGTTTCATAATCCACCTCGTTTTATTACGTCAGGGAGTAGAGTGAGTGTTGTTGTAGTGAGGCTGGCGTAACTCTGTGATGCGTTGTTTTACTTGTTGCCAAGGTGCTTTCTCTGGGGCAAAGCGCGCTCGGAGATAGGTCGTCAAATCAGCGACCTGGGTATTACTAAAGCTGTCGGCAAAGCCTGGCATGCTGCCGATACCGGGGACGTGTTCGGCATGAACACCGCCCAAAATTGACTGAATAACGTTATCGGGATGGTCGCTGTGCAAATTGGTATTCAGCGCCAGATTAGTGCTCGCCCTCGAAAAGGTAGGAACGCCAGAATTGACATGGCACGCCGCACAGGCGCCCTCGAAGAGCCGCTCCCCTGCCTCCAGCCCTGTTGAGCTAACGGCTGCACTGGTTACGCGCTGCGTAGCGTCCGCCACAGTCGCATCGCTATTACCTGCTGGCGCCTGCATCTGGGCGGCCACATAGTGAGCAATCGCCCGCACATCGTATTCAGGTAGCTCCGCCAGCCCCGCTACCACCGGGGCCATAGGGCCAGAGGCAACGCCATGAAGCTCAGATTCACCGTGGCGCAGATAGTCGTAAAGCGATGTTTCACTCCACGGGATGGGCGCACGCGACAGCCTATTAAGCGGCGGTGCTTCCCAACCATCTACAAAGGCACCGGCAAAATACGCCTTGCCGTTTTTCTCAGCCCCCATAGCATTGCGGGGGCTATGACAGGCGCTGCAGTGGCCCAACCCTTCGGCGAGATAGGCTCCCCGGTTATACAGCTCGCTTTGCATGGGGTCAGGCTGGAAAGGAGTTGCATCGTGATAAAGCGTATTCCAGCCTGCCATTAAGCTACGCACGCTGAAGGGGAACGTGAGCGCATTGGCGTTTTTTTCAGTCGCGACAGGAGGTTGAGCCATTAAGTAGGCGTAAAGCGCCTGTAAATCGGCACCACTGGTCTTGGCAAACGCCGTATAGGGAAACGCGGGATAAAGGTGGCTGCCATCACGGCTAATGCCGTGGCGCATAGCGCGTTCAAAGGCTGCGTAAGACCACTGACCAATCCCCGTCGCCTCATCCGGAGTAATGTTAGTGCTATAGAGCGTCCCGAAAGGGGTTTCAAATTCACGCCCACCGGCATTGGTCACGCCACCCTCTGTGGTATGACACGCCGCGCAGTCGCCTGCAGCCGCAACGAGCCGCCCGCGCTCAATGGTCTCGGCGGAATAAAGGTTGGCGGCTGGCCGTGAGACAGGCGCAATAGCCCCTTTCCACGGCCACGCCACGGCCGCAGTGCCCGCAATGGTGGTAAACGCTGCAGCGGCTAACCAGCGACGTTTCACTGACCGCGGCGGTTTCAATGTAGATGGGCGCCCTGCCTCCTCGATGGACGAAGCTTCAAGTGCCTGGCGAACACGCTTGGCGTTAAACGGTGGTTGGCGAAAACGCAGGCCGGTGGCATCAAAAAGTGCATTGGCGATTACCGCAACACCTGGCGATAGCTCCGCACCGCTTAACACATCTTCGCTGACGCTGTGATTAACACCCTCCTCAGCAGGGCTTAGCGAAGAAGCACTGGCTGGTAAGCCCGCTGAATAGTCACTTTTCGTTAGCGTACGACTGCCGTCACCCCACTCGTCGAAACTGGGCGCTTGCCCCAAAAGGGGGCGCGCTTCACCCAATACCCGGGCCTGTAGCGTTTGCTGAAGGCGATCAGTATCCACATCAGGGCCAGCGTCCTGCCCCACCACCAAACGGGTAAGCTGAACATCGCCGGTAACAAGATTGACCTCAACATCGGCAATCCAGGCCGAGCGCACTCCCGATTCCACGCGCTGATTCCGATCGGGCAACTGCGAGTAGGCAAAGCCCCGCCCGCGCAGTAGATCCTGGGGTAAAGCGTCCGCTGGTGGATTGGATGCCTTTTGCCAATCGGCCTGTTTAGCAACGGACTCAATCAGCTCTATGCCACGGGCATCGTCAAGATGGCGAAGCCGCAGCGCGACAGGGTCTTGGTCGCTCTCGCGGGCAACCTCATCTAAAAAGGATTCCCGCGCAAACGTCTGCTGTATCCCCATCAAAGTGGCGTTAGTGGAGAGCGACACTGGCTGGGAGCGTGCGGCAAGATATTGATCGCGAAATACATAGGGCGAGAACGGCGTGGTGTCTTGCCCGCCAACGCGGGCCTCAGCGCTAGGCGTTGCTATCGTGGCCCTGCCACTTAACAACAACCCTATGGCAGCCACCTCACCTGTGAGATTGGCCTGCTGATAATGATAACGGGCTATCTCACCACTACTGGCAATGTCCGCGTTTAGGCTAATTCGCTGCGCTTGGCCCAATGCCTGAGCATCCTTGGCGTAGCGGGCATCGAGCCAAACGGCTACCGGGCCGCCCACCGTCCTCGACATCAACGCCGCATCCACAGCGGCATCGTCACCGCAGTGGCGACCTAGCCCTGAGGCCTGATTTGATGCGTGCTTACCATCGGCGCTGTAAAGCTCAATCTGGCTAATATCCAGCGCGGTTAACCGGCTTAAATCCTGTTTCAGCGCCGCTGGTGTGACGGTTTGCCCCCACACGCTCAATTGTTGGTCGCGACAATCGGCAATTACCCAACAGGGGTGACTGCCCCAGCGCATGCGACTCGGCCAGCCATACTCATGGTTCGAATGCATGGACGACTGATTAGGCTTTACAAGAGGCGACTCAGAGGGCCCTTGACCTCCTTCAGGCACTTTTTCGGATGCTTGATGAACGGCCTGCCACTCAATCTTCAACTGTTTAGCGGCGTCGGTCGCCAAGGCCAAACTATCGGCAACCACCGCCACAAAATTCCCGTCCACCACGACTTCAATAGAGCCAGAGAGTGAGGCAATGCTACTTTGATCGACGCCAACTAAGCGATCACTCTCAAAACGCTCGCCATTCCACCGGTAGTAAGGTGGACGCACGACGACACCAAAACGTGCCTTCGCTAGCAGCGCGGGGATGCCGGCCTGTTTTTGCTTACCATGGAGCATCGACCCTTCACTCATGAGAAGCCTCCTGCAACGCGGCCGCGTTAATAACCACGGCACGCTCCGCTGCCTGGAGAATTTCAACATGGGTGCCACATCGACAGAGGTTATGCTCTAAAGCGGTGCGAATCTGATGCGCAGAGGGTTGGGCATTATGATTTAGCAACGCACGAATAGTGATGATCATACCGTTCAAACAGTAGCCACACTGAGCTGCCTGAGCATCGATAAAGGCTTGCTGTACAGGGTCAAGCTCATCGCCATGGGAAAGACCATCAAGGGTGGTTACCTCATGACCAACAGCAGCAGACACGGGCAGCACGCAGGTGCGGGCGGCCATGCCATCAATCAATACGCTGCATGCCCCACACTCACCCAAACCACAGCCATACTTAGGCCCATTGAGCGCTAGGTCGTTACGCAACACATTGAGCAATGGTGTCTGTGGCGGCACGGCCAACTCGTGTTCGTGCCCATTGATAGTTAGCTTTAGCGTCATAGGGGATCATCATCGTTATTGTTAAGCCCGCCCTCTTGCTCTGAATAGGGCTTGGATATGACTTAGATATTACTAATAAGTACTGCCTGCCAAACACGCTTCGTAGCACCTTAATCCAGCCTATTTTCATCTCCCTTTCATATACGGCCAATCGACTTGCACCAGCTAAGTGCAGAGCTAACACCCATCGAGCATTAAAGGTGCATACGCTATAAAAACAAGCCTAATAAACGTATAGCACTCAATGGATGCGTTTTTCAAGTTTTTGCATAAAACCAAAAAAACAGCCGTGAATTCATTAAATTCATATATTTAAATAAAAACAGCGCTTTTTTTTCGTTTAAAAATAATTTCAAAACTAATTCTTGACCAAAAAATAAATGGTGTATACGTTGTTTTATAGCATTCGCGAACGCATGCAGAAACGAGTGATAGGCGAATAAAACAGCGAGGAAACCAGAATATGAACAATAAACCCACCATAGCCGTTATTGGCGCGGGCCTTGGCGGCGCCGCTGCAGGCGCGCTACTGCAGAAAGCGGGTTACCCCACCAAGGTGTACGAACAGGCACCCGCGTTTGCGCGCCTTGGGGCAGGCATTCACCTTGGCCCCAACGTGATGAAAGTAATGCGCCGCATTGGCATTGAAGAGAAGCTCAATACCATGGGCTCACACCCCGATTACTGGTTCAGCCGCAATGGCATGACCGGCGAGTACCAGTCTCGTATCCCGCTAGGCGAGTTTGCTCGCGAAAACTATGGCGCAGCCTATATCACCGTACACCGTGGCGATCTGCACGAATTAATGGTCAGCAAGCTCGACCAGGACAATCTTTATTTCGATAAGCGCCTGGTCGATGTCGACGACAGCGGCGACAAGGTCGTCATGACCTTCGCTGACGGTACGACAGAAGAGGCCGACCTGGTGATCGGCGCCGATGGGGTCAATTCGCGACTGCGCGAGAAGCTGCTGGGTCCGGAGGCGCCAATCTATAGCGGCTGGGTTGCTCACCGAGCCATTATCTCTGCCGAAAAACTCAAGGCATACGACCTGGATTTCGAAGCCTGCGTGAAGTGGTGGTCGGAAGACCGCCACATGATGGTCTACTTCGTGACCGGCGACGAGAAGGAGTATTACTACGTGACTGGCGTGCCTGAACCCGATTGGAACCACGGCACTTCCTTCGTCGACAGCTCCCGGGAAGAGATGCGCAAAGCATTCGAGGGTTACCATCCCACCGTACAAGCACTGATTGACTGCACTGAAACCGTTACCAAATGGCCCTTGCTGGAGCGCAACCCGCTGCCACTGTGGCATGAAAATCGACTGGTGTTGCTGGGCGATGCCTGCCATCCGATGAAGCCTCATATGGCCCAGGGCGCGGCCATGGCCATTGAGGACGCCGCCATGCTGGTACGCTGCCTGGAAGAAGTGGGCGCCGAAAACTACCAACAGGCTTTCGAACTTTACCGCACCAACCGTTTTGAACGCGCTTCGCGGGTTCAGCAGGTTTCCCACGACAATACTTGGTTACGGGAAGACGAAGACCCAGCATGGGTATTCGCCTATGACCCCTTTGAAGTACCGCTGAAGCAACCCACCAGTCAAGGGAGCCCGGCATGAGCAGCACCTATCTCTATGGCGCCAACGTACACGCCAATGGCATTCGTCAGCACTACCTGCGCTTTGGTGACAGCGCCGAGACAGCACGCCAGCCGCTGGTGCTAATACCCGGCATCACCAGCCCGGCGATCACCTGGGGCTTTGTGGCCGAGCGCCTGGGCCAGCACTTCGACACTTATGTACTGGATGTCCGTGGGCGTGGCTTGTCGTCCACCGGGCCTGAACTTGCTTATGACACCGACACCTGTGCCAACGATGTGATCGCCTTTATCGATGCGCTCGGCTTAAACAACGTCATTCTGACGGGCCACTCCATGGGGGCGCGCTTTGCTCTGCGCGCCATGAATCGCGGCGCCAAGGGCATCGACAAACTGGTACTTATCGACCCACCGGTTTCAGGGCCAGGGCGCCGTGAGTACCCCAGCAAGCTGCCCTGGTATGTAGACTCGATTCGCGACTGCACCCGGGGCGCAGACATCGAAACCATGCGCCACTACTGCCCCACCTGGAGCGACGAGCAGCTGCGGTTACGCGCCGAGTGGTTACACACTTGCTTTGAGCCCGCCATTGTTCAGGCGTTTGAAGAGTTCCACAGCGTCGATATCCACCAGGACTTCCCCGCTATCAAAGTGCCCACGCTGCTGATGTGTGCAGGCAAGGGCGGGGTTATCCAGGATGAAGACCGCACCGAAATACGCGCCCTGCTACCGACGATTCGCGTTTCTACCGCGCAACAAGCGGGTCACATGATTCCCTGGGATGACTTCGACGGTTTTTTTGCCGCCTTTGAAGACTTCCTGTGCACACAACTCTAACCAAGGCCAATAATCATGACTCAGAGCACCAAGACCTACCGTATCGGCCAGATCGTCCCCAGCTCCAATATCACCATGGAGACGGAGATACCTGCCATGCTCGCTGCACGCCAGTTGATTCGTCCGGAACGCTTCACTTTTCACTCCAGCCGCATGCGCATGAAAACCGTTAGTAAGGACGAGCTGGCCGCGATGGATGCGGAGTCTGACCGCTGTGCCTTGGAACTCTCCGATGCAGCAGTGGATGTGATGGGGTATGCCTGCCTGGTTGCCATTATGGCGATGGGGCCCGGCTACCACCGAGCGTCGCAAAAGCGTTTGCGCAGCCGCACTGAAGAGAATGGCTGCGACACGCCGGTGGTCACCAGCGCCGGTGCGCTGGTTGATGCCCTGGGTGTGATGAAAGCCAAACGTGTGGTGGTAGTAGCGCCTTACATGAAGCCGCTGACCGAAATGGTGGTCGACTACATCCGTCAGGAAGGCATTGAGGTGCTCGACTACCGGGCGCTTGAGATCCCCAATAACCTGGATGTCGCTCGCCACGATCCCGCCAATCTCCCCGAAATCGTCGCCAGTCTCGATTTAAGTAACGTGGATGCGATCGTCTTGTCAGCCTGTGTACAAATGCCATCGCTACCGGCCGTCGCCAAGGTTGAAGCCCTGACCGGTAAGCCAGTGGTGACCGCAGCTATCGCGACCACCTACGCCATGCTCACGGCACTCGACCTGGAACCCATCGTACCGGGCGCGGGTGCTCTCTTGTCAGGGGCTTACTAACGAGATCAGGTGCTGATTAACGATCTAGAGTGCTGATTAAGGAGACGACCATGTCGCAGCACAATACTGATAATACTGTTGTTGATAGCTCTGTTGTTGACAGCGCAGCTGGTGATAATACGGCCTCGGACAACTACAAGGGCGTGTGGGATGGACGCATTGGCTTTGGCAAAAGGCCCGCACTGCTGGTGGTTGATTTTATGCAAGGCTACACCACGCCAGGCTCGCCGCTATTTGCCCAGGGCGTGGTGGATGCGGTGGCCAATATGCCACCGCTACTCAATACCGCACGGCGTACTGGCACGCCAGTCATCCATACCAACATCCTTTATCACGCCCCGGATCAAATCGATGGTGGCATTTGGGTCAAGAAGTCGCCGGTAATGCGGGCGATGGTGGCGGGCAACCCTTACGCCGAGTTCTGCCCCGAGGTGGCCCCCCATCAAGATGAGCTGATAATGACCAAGCAGTACGCCAGCGCCTTCTTTGGCACTTCGCTTGCCTCCACGCTGGTCGCCATGGGTATCGATACACTGATCATTACCGGCTGCTCCACCAGCGGCTGCATTCGCGCCACCGCCGTTGACGGCGTACAGCACGGCTTTCGGGTGATGGTGGTACGTGATTGCGTGGGCGATCGCCACCCCGCGCCCCATGAAGCCAACCTGTTTGATATCGATAGCAAATATGGGGATGTAATTAGACTGGATGAAACACTGGGTTACTTAATGAAGCGTTAGGAGTGCCCGAAAACGCAAGTGAAGCGGGCACCTTTGTTGTGTCATCCGTCCGCGTTCATTTTTTCCAGCAGGTGCATTAAGGCAACCCGCTCTGCCGGGTTGAGATTTTTCATGGTCTGATCGCTAATTTGCTTGGCACTGGGCACCATGCCCTCGACTAATGTCTCCCCAGGCTCGGTGATCACCACCATGACTTTGCGTTGATCATTTGGGTCGGTGGTGAGCGAGATCCACTCACGTGCTTTAAGGCGTTTAATGACGCCACGGATGGTGGCTGGATCAATCGCCGTGGCGTTAACGATGTCGGTTAACGAGCTGGGGCCTCGCTCCATCACCGTACACAGCGTGACAAACTGAATGGCCGTAAGCTGTTTATCACTGCTGTAGCGCTGAAAAATAGCCGTATGCCGCTGGTAGGCTTTACGCAGTAGATGGCCTACTTGCTCAGAAAAATCATACCCCTGCTCTGAAGGCGTGGGGTGCTCGCCGGAAGACGAGTGTTTGAGCGCACTATCCGTTGTCATTCCATCTCCTTAATCTATTAGCGACGACGTGTATCGAGTATGGCACTGGTTAACAAAATGATGCATCAACGTATTAAATACGGCTTGCGTTGGATCAATTCACCATGCTTTTATGGTGTACGCGCTACAATTTTACCTTAGTTATTGCTCGTTGATCACCTCAAATTCATCTGCACTGATTACTTAAAACGCTAGCGTGGGAGGCAAGCATGGTCGATAAATCAGACTATAAAAGAGAGTCACTGCTGTATGGGTCTGATGTTTTGGTGATCTATCGCGATCCGGTTACGCCTCCTAAGCCCGCGCCCGGACAGCCAGGTACACACTCAAACTTCACCCCCCATGAGCCAGAAATATTTATTGCCGTACTGAACGATAGTCACATCGTGGCTTTCAACGGCCACGTAGACTTGGGCACAGGGATACGCACGGCGCTCGCTCAAATTGTTGCGGAAGAGCTTAGCGTCGCGTTCGACAGCGTTACCATGGTGCTGGGCAACTCTGTTGAAGCTCCCAACCAAGGCCCCACCATTGCCAGTGCGTCGATTCAAATCACTGCCGAACCTCTACGCCGTGCGGCGGCTCAAGCGCGGGAGTATCTATTAACACTGGCAGCAAAGCACTTTGACACTGAGCGCTCACTACTTAGCTGCCAAAACGGCGCTATTATGCCCAGTGATGATAACCACTCATCCGTGAGCTTTGGAGAGTTGTTGCGGGGCGCCCGTCATGCATTAAAGCTTGCCGATGAGGTACCGCTTAAGCCGGTCAGCCACTATACCCTGGTCGGCCAATCGACCTCTCGCGTGGATATACCCGCCAAGGCCACCGGGCAATTGACCTTTATCCACGACCTACGCCTGCCCGATATGCTGCATGGGCGAGTGATTCGCCCGCCTTATGTAGGCCATGATAACGGCGACTTTATTGGTAACAGTTTAATCGCGGTTGATGAAAGCTCTGTGGCACATTTGCCGGGCGTGGTAAGCGTCGTGGTGGTCGGTGACTTTGTTGGTGTGGTGGCCGAGCGTGAAGAGCAGGCTGCTGCCGCAGCCAGACAGCTAAAGGTCCAGTGGCGACCCATCGAAGGCTTACCTCAGTTGGACAACATAGAGCAAGCACTGCTCGACCTACCCAGCAAGCAGCGCATACTCCTCGATGAAGGCGGCCTCGACAACGCGCTGGCCGCCGCACAGCATTCGCTCAATCGTCACTATGTGTGGCCTTTCCAGCTGCATGGCTCCATTGGCCCTTCGTGCTCTGTCGCCGATGCCAACGAAAATGGCCTTCACGTGTGGTCGGGCACCCAAAACCCACACAGTCTGCGCGCCGACCTCGCCCGCCTTACCGGTTTAGATGAAGGCGTTATCACCATTACCCGCATGGAAACCTCGGGCTGCTATGGCCGCAATTGCGCTGACGACGTTGGCGCGGATGCTGTGCTGCTGTCTCAGGCGGTTGGCCGCCCTGTCCGTGTGCAACTCACCCGTGAGCAGGAACACACCTGGGAGCCTAAAGGAGCTGCTCAGTATATGGCGATCCAAGGCGGTTTAAATGCCGATGGCAGCCCAGCAGGCTATCGCTTTAATACGCGCTACCCCTCTAACAGTGCACCCACCCTGGCACTACTGCTAACCGGTAATGCCTCACCAATTGATATCCCCTTTGAGATGGGAGATCGAACGTCGGTGCCACCCTACCGCTACCCTCATCGCCAAATAGTCTGCGACGACGTGCCGACTCTGGTTCGCGCCTCCTGGCTACGTGGTGTCTCGGCGCTGCCCAGCACCTTCGCCCATGAAAGCTATATTGATGAGCTTGCCTATTTGGCAAATGAAGATCCGGTCACCTACCGGTTGCGCTATTTAGCCGATAATCGCGCTTGCGAACTTGTCGAAGCATTAGCCGAACGTACGAACTGGAAGCCCTGCGTCGCTAACACCAACCCAAAAAGCGAGGGTGAGTGGCGCTACGGCCGAGGCTTCGCTTACGCCCAGTACGTGCATAGCAAATTTCCCGGCTTTGGCGCCGCGCTCGCCGCCTGGGTAATTGAGCTTAAAGTCAATGTGAAGAGTGGACGGATTGTCGTCGAGAATTTATATGTAGGTCAGGATGCGGGCTTAATGGTCAACCCCGCTGGCGTTCGCCATCAGGTGCATGGCAATGTGATCCAAATGCTCAGCCGCACGTTAAAGGAGCGGGTGACCTTTGAGGATGGTTTACCAACCAGCAAAGAGTGGGGCGGCTACCCTATTCTGCGTTTCTCGGAGCTTCCTCCCATCAACGTCATGCTGCTTGATCGCCCTGAACTGCCCCCACTCGGCGTTGGAGAGTCTGCCTCACTACCCGGCGCTCCTGCGATTGCCAATGCGCTTTTTGATGCCACGGGAGTACGCTTTACCCATCCCCCTTTTACCCCTGACACCATTCGCGACTCACTGAAGGCCACCCATCGACTTCCCATGGAGGCGGCTAGTTAATGCAACACCTTGATCTACAGGTTATCGAACGCGCGCTGAAATGGGCCAACCAGGGGCGAACTATTTGGTTGTGTACGGTGCTAAAAACCTTTGGCTCGGCCCCCCGAGAGCCAGGTGCCATGCTAGTAGCATGTTCAACAGGCGACTATCTGGGATCACTGTCGGGCGGCTGTGTCGAAGATGAGTTTATCGCTAGGCTTCAAGCGGGTGAGTTTAGCGAGCCGGTTCAACGGGTGCGCTATGGCGGTGGCGGTGGCAGTGACGCTGGTTCAGCGAATATTCGTTTACCCTGCGGTGGCAGCCTTGAAGTGCTGGTTGAACGGCTAGCGCCCAACACCGCAAACCTTACTCACTTAGAAGTGGTGCATGCCACGCTACTGGGTCGCCAACCGCTAACCCGCTGTATCAAGCTGGATGGCAGCGGCAAGCGCTTTACCCCCTCGAAAAACACCGAGCCCACCGTTATTGTTGATACCGCTAGCGTCAATATTCGTATAGGCCCTGCGCTACGGCTGGTTATCGCGGGGATCTCTTCAATCTCTTCACCCTGTGCGCTATTTGCCCAAACGCTGGGGTTTGAGGTGATTGTCTGTGACCCCAGAGACGAGGCTAGGCGAAATTTTGCGGTCGCGGGAGTGGAAGTTCAGGCAGTTCTACCTTCGGTGTTTATTTCATCAGGTGGCTGCCATGCCAATACCGCCGTTGTGGCCTTGACCCACGACCCACGTATCGATGATTTAGCGATGATCGAAGCTGTCCGAACGGAAGCCTTTTATATTGGCGTTATGGGCTCCCAGCAAACCTCACAGCAGCGCGCAGAGCGGCTGCTGCGTTCTGGCGGCTTAACAAGTGCCCAAGTAGCACGCATTAACATGCCCATTGGGCTTAATTTAGGCAGCAAAACACCGGCTGAAATTGCGTTAGCCGTCATGGCCGATATTCATCGTATTTATCGTGGAAAAAAACGTCATGAGTTGTAGTGATATCATCGTGATTGTCATGGCAGCCGGCCAGTCTCGTCGTTTTGGTAGCGATAAAAGAATTGCTCAATTAAGCAATGGAAAGACACTACTGACCTCCACGTTGTTAACTATTCAGCAACACTTTCCAAACATTACCGTTGTGCTTAAAGAAGGTGATAAGGCTCAATCACTCGGTCTTTCTCCAATCACCCCAACGCTGGTTAGCCAGCGCAGTCATTTAGGGCTTGGATACAGCATTAGCGATGCTTTCAAATATCTATGTTCAGACGAAAAATTTAATCATTACCGATCCGCGGCGGTTTGGCTTGCCGATCTCCCTTGGGTGACTCAAAAAACGTGTAAGTTATTAGCAGACATGTCTAGCGCAGAAAATATCGTTCAACCAACACACCTACAGGTTCCTGGCCACCCGGTTATTTTTGGTAGAAAATTTTGGAAACATATCGCTGATTTACGTCATCCCAGTGGCGCATCCGCTATTCTCCAGCGGTATAGTGATCATATTGTAAAAATCTCACTCAATGATCCTGGCGTATGCCATGACATTGATACTCCAGACAGCTTATCTCCCCCCTTCTGACATACTAACTATGACGATATTATAAAAAGAGACCGTCAGCTAAGACGGCCTCCCTTTCCGCTATTGAAGCTGCTGATCTAGCCGTCATAACAATGGCTTTTCACACCATATTTAAGCGATCGTAGATCTTTACTGACTCTAAAAATTTCGAGGCAGACAACGCTACAACCTGGCTCAACCGATCATTTCGAGTCGCTGATTGATAAGCGATCTTAAGTGAGCGCCTGATCAATCGCTACTTCCTCCAGTAAATGCTGACTAACTAACTCGCTTTATATGGGTTTCCGAGCGGCTCAAACGGCAAGCGGCGTACTTGAACTCTGGAATCTTTCCATACGGATCCAGCGCCGGGTTAGTGAGTAGATTCGCCGCCGCTTCCTCGTAGCAGAAAGGCACAAAAACCATCCCCTCAGGCATGCCCGGATCCGTCCTGACCTTGAGGGTGATGGCCCCTCGCCGGGTGGTGATCGTCAGGTCATCGCCTGGCGCCAATCCCAGCCGGATAAGCTCAGCGGGCGCCAAGCTCGCCACGGCTTCCGGCTCCAAGTCATCGAGCACTTTGGCACGGCGGGTCATTGATCCGGTATGCCAGTGTTCTAACTGGCGGCCAGTGGTCAGCACCGTCGGATAGTCGTTATCGACTGGCTCATCCGGTGGCAGCGGGCGCGTAGGCGCAAACTTCGCCCGGCCACTGACGGTTGGGAAGGACTCGCTGAAGACTACGTCTTGTCCCGGTACATCCTCCGCTGGGCAAGGGTAGGTCACCGACTGCTCGCGCTCCAAACGCTCCCAGGAAATATGGTCGAGAGAGGCCATACCTTGCTTCATCTCGGCGAACACGTCCTGCGGGTGCTGGTAATTCCAGTCGAGGCCGAAGCGTTTAGCCATTTCCTGGATGATCCACCAGTCCGGCTTGGCCTGGCCCGGTAGCGGCAAGGCCGCACGCCCCATCTGCACTTGCCGATTGGTGTTGGTGACGGTGCCATCCTTCTCAGGCCAGGCGGAGGCCGGCAAGATAACATCGGCGAATTGAGCGGTTTCAGTGACAAAAAGATCCTGTACCATCAGATGTTCCAGCTTGGCCAACGCGGCCCGCGCATGGGCCAGATCCGGGTCGGACATCGCCGGGTTTTCACCCTGGATATACATGCCGCGAATGGTGCCCGCAGCGATAGCATCCATAATTTCCACCACGGTGAGACCCGGTGTGGGATCCAGTTTGGTATTCCACAGCTCTTCGAAAGCACTGCGTACCTGAGCATCGCTAACCGGCTGGTAGTCCGGCATTACCATGGGAATAAGGCCGGCATCAGACGCCCCTTGAACGTTGTTCTGCCCCCGCAGAGGGTGCAAGCCAGTCCCAGGGCGACCGGTTTGACCGCAAGCCAGCGCCAACGAAATCAAACAGCGGGCGTTGTCGGTCCCATGGGTATGCTGAGAAATGCCCATGCCCCAGAAAATCATTGCCCGCTCGGCGTTGGCATAAAGCCTGGCCACTTCGCGAATGGTCTCTGGCTCAACACCGCACAAACCGCTCATCGCTTCGGGGGTCATGTCCACCGTATGTGTCTTCAGTGCCTCAAAGCCCTCGGTATGCTCGGCGATATAGGCCGTGTCATAGAGCTCTTCGCTGATGATCACATTGAGCATGGCATTAAACAGCGCCACATCCGTACCCAGTGAAAAGCGAACGCTGCGATGGGCGTAGGCATCCAACGCCTGACCACGGGGGTCAAGAATCACTATCTTGGTACCGCGCTTGGCGGCCTGTTTAAAGAAGGTGGCCGCCACCGGATGATTTACTGCGGGGTTACAGCCGGTAAGAATCACTACATCGGCCTGACTGGCCTGCATAAAGGAAGCGGTTACTGAGCCTGAGCCGATACACTCCATGAGCGCTGCCACCGAACTGGCGTGGCACAAACGGGTACAGTGATCTACATGGTTGGAGCCAAAGCCGGTACGCACCAGCTTCTGGAACAGCCACGCCTCTTCGTTGGAGCACTTGGCACTGCCGAACCCCGCCAAGGCATCAGGGCCATGATTCACTTTAAGGTTTACAAGCCCGCTGGCGGCCACTTCAAGGGCTTCGTCCCAGCTCGCCTCGCGGAAATGCGTCAGGGGCTTGGCGGGATCGAAGTCTGGGTCGATTCCCTTTGCGACGCCCTCACGACGAATCAGCGGGGTAACAAGCCGAGATGGATGGCGCGGATAGTCATAGCCGAAGCGACCTTTAACACATAGTCGGTTCTCGTTTGAAGGACCATCGCGGCCCTCCACATAAAGGATCTTATCGTCTTTGATATGGTAGGTAAGCTGACAGCCAACCCCGCAGTAGGGACATACTGAGTCAACCTTACGGTCAGCCACAGCAGAGTCTCCGCACCCTTGCTCATCCACCAGGGTGGCAGGCATTAAAGCACCCGTGGGGCAAGCTTGAACACACTCGCCGCAAGCAACACAGGTGCTGTCCCCCATGGGGTCGTCGAAATCAAATACGATCTTAGACGCCGCCCCACGGTGAGCCATACCGATAACATCGTTAACCTGCACTTCGCGACAGGCACGCACACACAGATTGCACTCAATACAGGCATCAAGGTTAACGCGCATGGCAGAGTGACTGCTGTCTTGCTCCAGGCTACCCGCCCTAGGTGCCACATGATGCACGGTAGCCGTCTCACGCTCTTCGCGCTTGGGCAGCTTGCGGCGCACCGCCGTGGCATCAATGGCCAGCTGGTCAGCCATGGCCCAGAAATGGCTTGAGCTGTCGGGGCTCTCTTCGCGCTCAGGCTGGTCGACTAGCAGCATTTCCATGACCATCTTGCGGGCCGTGTGCGCGCGTTCAGAGCTGGCACTATTAACCACCATACCGGGTGCCGCTTCGCGCAGACAGCTTGCGGCCAAGGTGCGCTCGCCCTCGATCTCCACCATACAAGCACGGCAGTTGCCGTCGGCGCGATAGCCGCTGGCATCCTTGAAACACAGATGCGGAATGGTCTCGCCGGCGCGCTTGGCGACTTGCCAGAGGGTTTCACCGGGGTAAGCGCTGACGTCAACGCCATCCAGGGTCAGGGTAAAGCTTTGGTTTAAGCTCTGTTCACTCATGCTGATCTCCCTTATCCCTTGACGATAACGTTCTGGGCAGCCAGTTCACTGCGAAAATCCTTGAGCAAGCCCAATACTGGGTTCGGTGCCGCCTGACCCAGCCCGCAAATAGAGGCATCTATCATCACTTGGGAAAGCTGCGTCATAAGCCCAGCGTCCCATTCATTACGCTCGAGCAGCGTCAGCATTTTTTCTGTTCCCACCCGGCACGGCGTGCATTGACCACAGGACTCATCGGCAAAGAAAGCCAGTAGGTTGGTAGCAACCCCGCGCAGATTGTCCTGATCAGAAAGCACGATCACTGCAGCGGAGCCAATAAAACAGCCGTGCTCCTGGAGGGTATCGAAGTCGAGAGGAATATTGGCTTTAGTAGCGGGCAGAATGCCACCAGAGGCGCCACCAGGTAGATAAGCCGCCAAGCGTTGGCCTTCCGCCATGCCGCCACAATACTCGTCAATTAACTCGTTTAGCGTGATGCCAGCAGGCGCCAGATAAACGCCAGGCTGCTTAACTCGCCCCGAAACCGAGAAACTGCGCAGCCCCACGCGGCCATGGCGGCCCTGGCTGGAGAAAGCCTCAGCGCCGCGCTGCCAAATCATCGGAATCCAGTAGACGGTCTCGACGTTATTGACCAGCGTTGGGCGGTCAAAGAGCCCTTTCTGAGCCACAAACGGAGGACGATGGCGGGGCTTGCCCGGTTTGCCTTCCAGGGACTCAATCATCGCCGACTCTTCGCCGCAGATGTAAGCACCCGCGCCGCGGCGCAGCACGATATATCCCGGCGCCACTAGGCCAGCGGCCTCAAGCTCGCCAATCGCCTCGCGCAGCACGACATGTAACGCTGGATACTCGTCGCGTAGGTAAATATACAGCGCCTCGGCGTCTACCGCCCAAGCACTGACCAAGGCACCTTCAAGAAACTGGTGCGGTGAGCGTTCCAGATAATAACGATCCTTAAAGGTACCGGGTTCGCCTTCGTCAGCATTAATGGCACAGTAGCGAGGGCCAGCCTCCTGACGCACAAAGTGCCATTTCTTAAAAGTAGGAAAACCCGCGCCCCCTAAACCGCGAAGGTTGGCCTGCTGCACCGCTTCCATCAATGCTTCGACCGTTACTTCCCCGTTGCGGCAGGCCTGGAGCAATGCAAAACCACCCTCGCTGCGATAGCTATCAAGTCGTTGCCAATCGATAGGCTCAGGGTGAGTGTTATCGCCATCGATGGCTGCCTGAACTTGAGCCGCATCGGCTCGACCTAAGTGGTGATGGCCGACCTCCACTACGGGTGCTGTGTCGCAGCGCCCCATGCATGGCGCGCGCAACACCCGCACCTGCTCGATATCGACGTTTGCTTCCAACTGCGCTTTAAGCGTCTCAGCGCCAGCTAACTGGCAAGCCAGAGAGTCACAAACGCGGATTGTCAACGCTGGGGGCACGTCCTGATCGTCATGGATGACGTCGAAGTGAGCATAAAAGGTAGCTGTCTCATAGATCGCTGCCATCGGCAGGTTCATATAAGTTGCCAGGGCACGCAGGTCTGCCAACAACAAATGCCCTCGGGCATCCTGAAGAGCATGCAGGTGTTCGATTAATAAATCGCGTCGACGCAAGGTGGCATCGTTGCGTTCATCGCCCAGCAGCTCACGCAATCCCTCAAGACGGATGGGATCGAGTTCACGGCCGCGGGGCTTGCCGCGAAAGCGGCGCTTGGGGGTCACGGTCTGGACGGTCATGGGTCACTCATTATTATCTTGATCGGCGGTATACCGAATGAACGAAGACGGCACCCCGCGGGGTGCCGTCTAGGGTCTTACTATCTATCCTGAACTATCTATACCGAACTATCTATTTCTAACTATCTATCTCGTATCCCCTCCCTGCGGGCGGGCAGGTGCTTCCGGCTTATGCAGGCACACTGCCGTGGGGATCAATGACAAATTTCTTGGCGGCTCCACCATCGAAGTCGGCATATCCTTGGGGCGCCTGATCCAGGGTGATCATCTGTACATTTACCGCATCGGCGATCTTAACTTTTCCGAATAGAATAGCCTGCATCAGCGGGCGGTGGTACTTCATTACTGGGCACTGTCCAGTATGAAAACTGTGGGATTTGGCCCAGCCGAGGCCAAAGCGCATACTCAAAGCACCCTGCTTAGCGGCATCGTCAGCGGCACCTGGGTCTTCGGTCACATACAGGCCAGGAATACCGATTTGGCCACCCGCGCGAGTTAGCGACATCGCCGAGTTAAGCACGGTCGCAGGTGCTTCTTTACCATGGTTGCAGCCGCAGGCGTGGGCCTCGAAACCAACACAGTCGACAAAGGCATCGACTTCGCGCTCGCCGAGAATCACCTCAATCTTGTCGGCCATGTCGCCGTCCTGGGTCAGGTCAATGGTCTCGCAGCCAAAGCTTCGCGCTTGGGCTAAACGGTCTTCGACCATATCGCCGACAATCACACAAGCCGCGCCAAGCAACTGCGCAGAAACTGCCGCCGCCAGGCCCACAGGGCCAGCACCTGCAATATAGACAGTACTGCCGGGGCCAACACCAGCAGTAACACAACCGTGGAAGCCGGTGGGGAAGATATCGGAAAGCAGGGTTAAATCTTTGATTTTCTCCATCGCTTGATCGGTGTCCGGGAACTTCAGCAAATTAAAGTCCGCGTAGGGAACCATGACATACTCGGTCTGGCCACCCACCCAGCCACCCATATCGACATAGCCATAAGCAGCCCCTGGACGAGAGGGGTTCACATTCAGACAGATGCCGGTACGACCTTCTTTACAGTTACGGCAGCGACCGCAGGCAATATTAAACGGCACAGAGACTAGATCGCCGGGCTGGATAAACTCGACGTCGCGACCACACTCCACCACCAAGCCGGTGATTTCGTGACCCAGCACCAAGCCGGATGGCGCAGTGGTGCGGCCGCGCACCATATGCTGGTCGCTGCCACAGATATTGGTGGTGACGACTTTAAGAATGACGCCGTGCTCACACTTTCGATTACCGATGGCGAGCTCAGGATAGGCAATAGATTCGACGGCGACTTCACCCGGCCCTTTATAGACCACTCCGCGGTTGGCTGCATTCATGGCTAGCTCCTGTTGTTTATTGTTGTGCGCTTGATGGTGGATTGCGCTTTCCCACCCTATCCCCTCCGTGCCTAAGGACTTACCCCACAAAGGCACTCACATATCTATTCAAGACATCCTAGCCAAGACGAATAGCTAGAGGTCGCTTTCACGACACTCTTACCCTGAAACAGGCCCAACAATCCGTTGTGTCGGCGATGCGGGCGCATAGCCGATATCTAACAATAGCCACCAAGGACATCTAATGAAGAACAATGACGATCCTGTCCTGTCGCCCGGACAGGACAATACTCAGATAATGGGGTTAGATTTTCATAACCCCGTATTCCCACTCTCTGCTCTCGCCATTCTGCTATTCATTCTTTACGCACTGGTTTACCCGGATGCTGCTAACACGCATCTAGGGCTTGCCAAGAACTGGTCAATTGAACACTTTGACTGGCTGTTTATGATTGCAGGCAATACCTTTGTGGTGTTCTGCCTCGTACTGATTTGCTTGCCGCTCGGGCGAATTCGTTTGGGCGGCAGCGATGCCAAGCCGGAGTACTCGCGCACGTCCTGGTTCGCCATGCTTTTTGCGGCGGGTATGGGTATCGGCCTAATGTTCTGGAGCGTTGCTGAGCCAGTGGCCTACTACACCGACTGGTACGGTACGCCCCTCAATGCCCCCGCAGGCACGCCGGAAGGCGCTAGTGCTGCCATGGGCGCGACCATGTTTCATTGGGGGCTGCACCCCTGGGCAATCTACGCAGTCGTCGCACTCTCGCTGGCTTTCTTTGCCTATAATAAGGGCCTGCCACTCACCCTTCGCTCCGCATTTTATCCACTTCTAGGTGAGCATACCCGCGGCTGGGCAGGTCATATCATCGATATTCTTGCCGTACTCGCCACCATTTTTGGCCTAGCCACCTCGCTTGGCTTTGGCGCTACCCAAGCGGCAGGTGGGCTCGCCTATCTGTTCGGCACCCCCAACACTATTGGTACTCAGCTGGCGATTATCCTAGTAGTCACGGTGATTGCACTATTCTCGGTATGGCGGGGTATCGACGGGGGCGTAAAGCTATTCTCAAACATTAATATGATCATCGCAGCGATACTGCTTCTATTCGTTGTGATAGCAGGCCCGACCCTGATGATATTGACAGGGATTGGCACCACAACGCTAGACTATGTAAGCCACCTTTTGCCGCTATCGAACTGGATTGGACGCGAGGACGACACCTGGTACCACGGCTGGACCATCTTTTACTGGGCGTGGTGGATTTCCTGGTCTCCGTTTGTCGGCATGTTTATCGCTCGCGTATCGCGTGGACGTACCGTTCGGGAGTTTCTAATTGCCGTACTGCTGGTACCAACGCTAGTCACCTTGGTTTGGATGAGCGCCTTCGGCGGCACAGCGCTTTTTCAGGCGACTAACGGCGTAGGCGAACTGGCCAACGGCATCGGTGATGTCTCGCTTGCCATGTTCCATATGCTGGAACAGTTGCCTCTCACCAGCATAACGTCAACACTAGCCATTATCCTGGTGCTGGTTTTCTTCATCACTTCATCAGACTCCGGCTCGTTGGTAATCGATAACATCACCGCTGGTGGCAAAACCGATGCCCCTAAGGGCCAGCGTGTTTTCTGGGCCGCACTTGAAGGTGTCATTGCAGGAGTGCTGTTGTATGGCGGCGGTAGCACCGCACTCAGTGCGCTTCAGGCGGGCGCGGTAGCCACGGGGCTGCCCTTCACACTGGTACTATTAATGATGTGCGTCAGCCTTTACGTAGGCCTTAATAAGGAGTGGCAACAGCTTAACGCGATACCCAAAACCGCCAAGTAACCTCCCCCGCAACCGCCCGCTCAACTAGCGGGCGGTTGCTCTCTTTTACCGACCAGGAACCAAGACAATGCAGTCAAATTCTTACCAGCGCGGTCTGGCCATGGTGATACTGGGCGTGGTGTTCCTCAGTTTCGACGGTCTGCTGATCCGCCTAGCCAATACCGATGGCTGGACTATCGTATTCTGGCGCGGTTTTTTGATGTTCTGCGTACTGGGAGTCCTGTGCTGTGTGGGTAATCGATTAGGGGCACTGAGAAGCCATCCGTTTTCGTCACTCGCCTCAGCGCTGCTGCTGGGTCTAATGTCGAGCCTCTTCGTACTCGCAGTGATGAACGCCAATGTGGCCAACGTGGTAGTAATACTGAGCACAGCGCCACTGTTTGCCGCACTGTTTTCACGAGTTTTCCTACATGAAAAGGTGCCGCTAAGAACGTTGGTAGCCATTGCCGTCTGCATGCTGGGTATGGGTTTGGTGTTCTTGGGCGAAGGAGCCATGGGAATGCTGGCGGGTAACCTGTATGCCTTAACGGCTGCGGCGGCCATCGGCGGTAACCTGACCTTGCTACGCCGCTATCCAGCCATTGACCCCATGACGGTGATTGCTGGTGGCGGACTGCTCTCAGCAGCAATTGCTCTGCCCATGGCCTCACCGCTGGCGCTTGATGCCGAGCGTTATGGCGTGCTGGCACTGATGGGGCTAGTGCAGATGCCCCTGGCCACGGTGCTGATCAATAGCGCCACCCGCTACCTGCCGTCTACCGAGGTGGCACTGTTTTACCTGGTGGAAACCGCATTGGGCACACTATGGGTTTGGTGGCTACTAGGCGAGACGCCGACGGCATCAACGCTACTGGGCGGGGCCATCGTCATCACGGTACTAGTACTACACGCCTGGATGGGTTTACACCTGGAAAGACAGCGCCTGCGGCTTTATCCAGGCTTTACTGGCAAGTAGGTCATAACAACATAGAAGAAGATAACGACAGAGAACGTAAAGACTTAAAACGTAAAGGCTTCGAAAATAAAGACTCAGAGATTAAACAATAGATAACAAGAAGCCCGCCAACAGAGGGCGGGCTTTAAGATTGCTAACATGCCGTGATCAAAAAGCTTCAGCGCAGCACGCCCTCTTCCTTGAGCAGCTTGTAGATCGCCTCGGCGCCCTGCTCAGGGGTAACGTCGGTAAGCACTTGCCCGCCCTTGCCCTCGGCTTTGGAAGCCGCCGCCTTGAAGCGGTCTCTTGCAGAGGCGGCTTTGATGATTTTCAGACGCTTAGGCCGTTTACGTGCGGGGCTCAAGTGCCACTGGGCCAACTCACTGTCGGCTTCAGAGGTAGTGGGCGCCACCAAGAAGGTGGCTCGACGAGCCGGGCCGAAGGCGCTCTGACGCGCCGCCGGCGCTGCTTCATCCACGCTGATGATGGCGGGCAAGCGCACCTTGAGACGGCGACGCTGGCCCCGTGGCAACGCCTGAAGCAGCGTTATCACACCATTCTCCACTGTCTCTATCGACGCCAAGCTATTCACTAACGGCCAACCGAGATGCTCCGCCAACGCATAGGGCAAAAGCCCAGAACCTTCTCCGCGCTCGGCCCGGGCACCGGTGATCACTAGTTGGGGCGAGGTAGCGGCTAAATGTTCCACCAGCGGCAGAATAGCATCGCTGCCTTCAGGCTGCTCCAGCAAAGTCATGGACTCAAGCCCCATACCAACGCCTGTGGCCATACCCAAGTAACTGCGCAGAGCTGCCTCGCTGTCGACATCCTGAGAACCAGCGTGCAGTACGTCAATTCGACTACCCGGCAGTTCTGCTTCCATGGCTAGAGCAAGTTCCAGACCCCGTGCATCCTGCTCGGCGCGCCTCGCACGACCGGTTGTGGGGTGACGGCCTATGGAGACCAGCACCGCCACGTCGATACCCGGCTTTTGTTGTTTTTGCTGTTGTTCAGGCCGCATCGCGCTGCCCTCCTCGCTGCTGTTCCACCATCGCCACTAACGCAGCAAGAATTTGCGTGCTGTCGCCTATCACCGCCAGGTCTGCGCGTTTGATCATGTCGCACCCCGGATCGAGATTGATTGCCACCACCTTGTCGCAGCGCTGAATGCCCTGTAGGTGCTGGATCGCGCCTGAAATACCCACCGCCATATAGACTCGGGCGGTTACCCAGGTGCCGGTTGCACCTACCTGCCGATCACGAGCCATAAAGCCGTCATCCACCGCGACACGCGAGGCCCCTTCGGTAGCGCCTAGTACTTTCGCAGCATGGTGGAAGGCGTCCCACTGTTTAACACCATTGCCACCAGAGAGGATGAATTCAGCCTCGGCCAACGCCACGCCAGCGGGATCCACCGCCACCTGCCCCAGATCTTCAATGCGCGATAGAGTGATGGGAATTGGCGCCGCCAAGGTCTGGCACTCGGCCGCATGCCGCGTCTCATCCATCGGCTCAGCGCACTCGGCCAGTGCCAGGGCAACCCGCGGCAGAGGGCGCTGGATATCCAGGCTTCCAGCGGCGCCACGGGTAGTGCAGCGCCAACCCAAGGAGGCCTCATTATCAACTTCCACCTGCCACACCCCCGTGGCAGCGCGCTCACCCAGGCGTAAGGCAAGCCGCCGCCCCAGATCAGCTCCGCCTAGGGGGGAGTCCGGCAACAGCCAGAAGCGCGGCGTCATCTCACGTTCGACGGCACTTAACACCGCCAGCCGTGCCTCGGGAGCAAACCCAGCGTAAAGTTCATCATCAAGATGCACGACGCGATCGATCCCGGCGTCGCCAAGCGCTTCTTCCTTATGCTCGCCGTCCCCCTCGCCCTTATGCTCACCAAACAGGATCGCCACCACGGCACCAGGCTGTTCGGCGTCGGCATCCGCCACGCGTCTGGCTAGTCCTAACAGATCCTTATCATGGCTTGAAAGGCGGCCACCGGTCAGGTCAGGTACTACTGCTACCAGAAAAGCGGGCTGATCAATAGTCACCCTACGGCGACTATCGCGGGCCGCCGTGGTGGTCGCGGCGGCCTGTCTACCTTGCTGGAGGCCGCTACGATCAATCCGTTTGACGCCATTCGGGCCGATAAAACCAATGGCGCGAGGATTCTTACGCACCACACCGTTGGGCCCCAGCCACTCACTGGCTGCTCCGCCGCCCTCACTGTTTACACCAAGAGCGGCGAGCACACTGGCGTGGTCTGGATGAAGACGGTTCCGGGCGATCCACTCGCGACGCGGATCGCGGCGAATAATCTCACTCATAAGGTCACCTCTTCAGCAGTCGTCACTGCAGTGGTTCGGCGGGATACCCCAGACACATCGCCAGCAGGACGCTCAACCAGGGCATCAGCTACCAGTTCGGCGATATCGCGCACTTCAGCACTGGCATCCACCACACCTTCCAGCATGGCAGTGCACTGTGGACAGCCCACCGCCACTAGCTCGGCGCCGCTCTCTTTAACATCATTCATGCGCATATCGGGGATTCGGCGCTCACCAGGGATATCCGTGATTGGCGCCCCACCGCCGCCGCCACAGCAGCGCGAACGGAACCCAGAGCGCTCCATCTCGGCCACCTGGATGCCCAGCGCTTTAAGCACTCGCCGAGGGGCTTCGTATTCACCGTTATAGCGTCCCAAATAACATGGGTCGTGATAAGTAACGCTGCCACCTTTCCAGGGAGCAAAGGTCAGCCGTCCTGCATCATACAATTCAGCAATAAAGGTACTGTGGTGACGCACCTCGTAGCTGGCATTGAAATCGCTGCCACCCTGCCCTTCTTGAAGAAAGTCGCCGTACTCATTGCCCAGCACATGAAAACTATGCGGATCACAGGTGACAATCTGCTGGAAGCGATACTTGGCCAGGGTGGCAATATTGCGCTTAGCCAGGGATTGGAACGTCGCTTCATCGCCCAATCGTCTTGCCACATCACCGCTGTCGCGCTCTTCAGCACCTAACACGGCGAAGTCTACTTCGGCAGCACGCAGTACTTTAACCAGGGCACGTAGGGTTCGCTGGTTACGCATATCAAAGGCGCCATCCCCCAACCACAACAGCACATCAACCTGCTTTAGGTCAGCCATTAGCGGTAGGTTAAGATCCGCCGCCCAGTTGAGCCGTGAGCCTGGGTCGAAACCGCCGGGGTTGTCGGTAGCAATCAGGTTGTCGAGCACCTCAGCACCTTTATTGGGTGTCTTACCCCGCTCCAAGGTCAGGTGGCGGCGCATATCGACAATCGCATCCACGTGCTCAATCATCATTGGGCACTCCTCGACACAGGCACGGCAGGTCGTGCACGACCAGAGAGTCTCGGCGTCAACCAACGCCTTTCCCTCTTTCATAACAACAGGCGCCACGATAGGCGCATGGGGAGCGCCTTGGTGCTCTCCCACTGGCTTACCAGGATAAGGAGAACCGGCATAGCCAGCATCGCTACCACCGGCAAAACCCACCACCATGTCTTGAATCAGCTTTTTAGGATTGAGCGGTTGACCAGCAGCAAACGCAGGGCACACTGCCTCGCAGCGACCGCACTGCACGCAGGCATCGAAGCCCAGCAGTTGATTCCAGGTAAAGTCAGTTGGCTTTTCCACGCCCAGAGGCGCCGCTTCATCCTCCAGGTTCAGCGCTTTGAGCCCCGTTGACCGGCCGCCACCAAAGCGCTCAGCCCGACGGTGAAAGGCGAGATGTAAGGCGCCAGCGAAGGCGTGCTTCATTGGGCCGCCCCAGGTCATGCCAAAGAACATTTCGCCCAGACCCCAAACCACAACGCCCGCCAACACCAGCGCCAGAAGCCAGCTACCGCTGCCTTCTACTAACCCGTCAGGCAACAAACCTACTGTGGGCAGTGTGATCAGGAAGACGCCTATCGAAAACGCCATCAGGCTCTTTGGCAGCCGCATCCAGGGGCCTTTGGAGAGCCGTGCAGGAGGGTTAAGCCGCCGACGCGCTACAAAGAGGCTACCGACGAACATGGAGGTGCTAGCCAGTAACAGCAACCCGCCTAGCAATGGGTTGGCGATACCAAGACCATGCACCAGGATCATCAGCACGGCGGCAGCCACGAAGCCTCCGGCGGTGGCTACGTGGGTATTGGAGATCATTTTGTCGCGCCCCACGACATGGTGCAGATCCACCAAATAGCGGCGCGGCAGGGCCATCAACCCCTGGAGCAGGTTCACCCGCGAGGGGCGCCCCTGACGCCACAGGCGTATACGGCGTACAGCGCCGATTACTGCCAGGGCCAGAGCAGTAAAAATCAGTATCGGCAAGAGCGTTTCGAGCATGGTACTCACCTCATCTTTCGCGGCGGGGCTGCTCCGGCGGCAGACCTCTGCGAGGGCGCTGTAAACCCATCCCTGGGCGCTACATTTGCCATCTGACCGCCATGGAGGGCGGAAATGCCGTAAACGTATGGAACTGTTTTACGGCCATGGCAAATGACCCTCGCTACTGTCTACCACCGGCACCCCGGCTCTCGCTCAGGTCAAAAGTCCTTGCAGATTCGCAGGGCGTCGTAGATGGCCGCATGGGTATTACGCGGAGCCGTGCAGTCGCCCAGGCGGAAGAGTAAAAAGTCGTCCCCTTCTTCGCTCAGGCTAGGCTGAGGCTGGATGGCATAGAGCGCCTCCAGATCCACCTGCCCTTTGTTGCGAGACTGCTCTTTGAGGGCGTAATAAAGCGCCTCGTCAGGACGCACGCCGTTTTCGACGACCACCTGATCAACCACGCGCTCTTCCAAGGCACCGGTGTACTCATTTTCGAGCACTGCCACGAGACTGTCGCCCTCGCGGTAGACCTTATGCAGCATCAAGTCAGAGGACATGATCACTTCTTTCTCGTATAGGCTGCGGTAATAAGTGGGGAAGGTGGTGCCGCCCACCGCCGCGCCGGGCTTGATATCGTCGGTGACGATCTCGACCTTGGCGCCCTTATCAGCTAGAAAATCTGCCGCTGAGACGCCGGAGAATTCGCAGATGGCGTCATAAATCAGCACGTTTTTACCTGGCGCCACCTTACCTGAGAGAATATCCCAGGTGCTGACCACCAGGCTCTCCTCAGCATTCTCTGAATAGCCCCACTCCGGGTGCTGGCTAAGGAAGGGTTGGCCACCGGTGGCTAGCACCACGATATCGGGGCGTAGATCAAGCAAGGTTGCCTCATCGGCGCGAGCCCCTAGGCGCAGGTCAACTTTCAGCCGCGCCAACTCCAGTTGGTACCAGCGAGTGATACCGGCGATTTGGTCGCGCTGCGGCGCCTGAGCAGCGATAGTGATCTGCCCGCCCAGGGCGTCAGCCGCCTCAAACAGAGTGACATCATGGCCGCGCTCAGCAGCAACGCGAGCTGCCTCCATGCCGCCGGGGCCACCGCCAACCACCACAACTTTACGCTTAACGCCCTCGGTCTTTTCAATGATATGCGGCAGGCCCATGTATTCCCGGGCGGTGGCAGCGTTTTGAATACACAGTACATCCAGGCCCTGGTATTGGCGGTCGATGCAGTAGTTAGCCCCCACGCACTGTTTAATCTGATCTATCTGCCCCATCTTGATCTTGGCGATCAGATGAGGGTCAGCAATATGCGCCCGGGTCATGCCCACCAAATCCACGTAGCCCCCTTCGAGAATACGCTGGGCCTGATTGGGATCTTTAATATTCTGGGCGTGGATCACCGGCACATTCACCACTTCCTTGATCCCCGCCGCCAGATGTAGAAAAGGCTCCGGCGGGTAGGACATATTAGGAATGACGTTGGCGAGGGTGTTGTGAGTGTCGCAGCCAGAACCGATAACGCCGAAGAAATCGACCATTTTAGTGGCATCGTAGTAGGCGGCGATCTGCTTCATGTCTTCATGCGAGAGACCATCCGGGTGGAATTCGTCACCACAAATGCGCATACCCACCACGAAGTCATCGCCCACTTCGGCACGCACCGCTTTGAGTACTTCCATGCCGAAGCGCATGCGATTTTCGAAACTACCGCCCCACTGGTCCTCGCGCTTATTGACCCGCGGGCTCCAGAACTGGTCGATTAGGTGCTGGTGAACGGCGGATAGCTCGACGCCGTCGAGGCCGCCTTCCTTGGCCCGGCGCGCGGCCTGGGCGAAGTCGCCGATGATGCGCCAGATCTCCTCCTCCTCGATGGTCTTGCAGGTGGAGCGGTGCACCGGCTCGCGGATACCAGAGGGGGATACCAGGGTCGACCAATCGAAGCCGTCCCAGCGTGAGCGGCGTCCCATATGGGTAATCTGGATCATGATCTTGCCACCATGCTTGTGCACGGCGTCCGCCAGATTCTGAAAGTGTGGAATGATGCGGTCAGTGGAAAGGTTCACCGAGCTCCACCAACCCTGAGGGCTATCAATGGACACCACTGATGAGCCACCGCAGATACATAGGCCACAGCCACCCTTGGATTTTTCTTCGTAATACCTGACGTAGCGCTCAGTCGTCATACCACCGTCAGTGGCATGCACCTCGGCATGGGCGGTACTGACCACACGGTTACGGATAGTCAGCTTGCCGATCTCGATTGGCTCAAAGATTGCGTCAAATGCCATGGTTATCTCTCCTCACACCCAGGGTTAGTGGGCAGCATCGGGCAGCGGTTTGACAGCAAAGACGCCGACATCACAGCCGGGTTCGGCAGCGCTCTGCTTCTGCTCAGCAACGGTGCGCAGCGAACTACCCCGTGCAGCGAGAATTTGATTCATGGCCCCAGCAAACCAGCCAGTGAACATGTACTCGACCTTGCGCCCAACCTTACCCAGTTGGTAAACGAAGGCGCTATGTTCTAGCCGCACCTGAGCCGTGCCAGCGTCAAGATCAATCTGTTCGGTGATGAAGTGGCCCCAGCCACGCTGAGAGAGACGCAGCATGTAATGCTCAAAAACGGCTTCACCTTCGAGGCCATGGCACTCGGCTTCTTTCTCACACCAGTGCCAGGCGCTCTTATAGCCAGCGTGATAGAGGATTTCAGCGTACTTTTCAGCACCTAGCGCCTCTTCGACGGCCACATGGTTGTTGATAAAAAAGTGCCGTGGTACATAGAGCATCGGCAGCGCATCAGTCGTCCAGACGCCGGTTTCACTATCGACTTCGATAGGCAGTGCGGGGGCCAGTTTGGTCACGGGTATCATCCTCTACATCATTATTCTTGGCTAAGGAGCAGGCTCATCCCATCGCTCCTATCAATCTTATGGAGCAAGCGTTTAGGCGCCCCAGACATCCTTGAGGACGCGCACCCAGTTCTCACCCATGACCTTCCTTACCTGAGTTTCACTAAAGCCGCGCTTAAGGAGCGCCTCGGTGAGATTGGGGAACTCTCCGATGGTGCGAATGCCTTTGGGATTAATGATCTTGCCAAAGTCTGTCAAACGACGGGCGTAGCCCTTGTCGTGAGTCAGCCACTCGAAGAACTCTTGACCGTGCCCTTGAGTGAAATCAGTGCCAATGCCGATAGCATCTTCGCCAACGATATTCATGACGTACTCGATCGCTTCGCAGTAGTCTTCGATGGTGGAGTCGATGCCCTTTTTGAGAAAAGGCGCGAACATGGTGACACCGACGAAACCGCCGTGATCAGCAATAAACTTGAGTTCTTGATCGGACTTGTTGCGCGGATGCTCTTTGAGGCCGGAGGGCAGGCAGTGGGAATAACAGACCGGCTTTTTGGATTCGAGAATCACCTCTTCAGAGGTTTTCGCACCAACATGAGAGAGGTCACACATAATGCCGACACGGTTCATCTCGGCGACGATCTCACGGCCAAAGCCAGACAGGCCGCCGTCACGTTCGTAACAGCCGGTTCCCACTAGATTCTGGGTGTTGTAGCACATCTGCACGATGCCTACGCCCAGTTGCTTGAAGATCTCTACGTAGCCGATTTGATCCTCAAAGGCATGCGCATTCTGGAAACCAAAGATGATCCCTGTCTTGCCCTCTTCTTTCGCACGCGTGATATCAGAGGTGGTGCGTACCGGGCGTACCAGGTCGCTACACTCAGCCATCAGTTGGTTCGACTTGACGATATTATCGACCGTGGCCTGAAACCCTTCCCACACCGAAACAGTGCAGTTAGCAGCTGTCAAACCACCGCGACGCATGTCCTCAAGCAGCTCACGATTCCATTTGGCGATAATCAAGCCATCGATGACGATAGCGTCATCGTGCAGTTCTGAGGGTGTCATAGCTAAGCTCCAACATTGATTTATGTAGCGAGCATAGCGCTGACGTTGGGTTGGGCTGCTCTTGGAAACGACGACGGAAATTCCAAAAACGTCATTGTGTCGTGAACACGACAGCTACTTGGGATTTTTTGATATTTGCAGCAGCGAGGCATCGATATAAAAAAACGTGCTACCCGCCGCGGGATAGCACGTTCTCATTGTCGGCTGCGTAGGAGATATCAGTTCAACAGCGTCACGCTGGCAAAGGTAGGCTCTCCCTGAGCACACGCCAGTGCCTGCTGAGCGCTTGAGAAAGGCTCATTGGTATTGGGTTCGCCCCCCCACCGCTTGATCAGCGGTAGCGACTTGGCGTGATTATTTCCTTGCCGATCGTGCACCCCGAGGCGCTCATTTCTCGGCGGTACGCCAAAGTATTCACGGTAACACTTAGAAAAATGGGGCGTAGAAACGAAACCACAAACGGAAGCAATCTCGATGATCGATAAAGGCGTCTGCTTGAGCAGCTGCCTAGCGCGCACTAAGCGCAGTTTGAGATAATAACGCGATGGCGAGCAGAGCAGGTAGCGCTGGAACAGACGCTCTAACTGACGACGCGAAACATTAACATAACGAGCGAGTTCATCGAGTTCGATCGGTTCCTCAAGGTTGGATTCCATCAGTGCGACAATTTCCAACAGTTTAGGCTGGGTAGTGCCGAGTACGTGTTTAAGAGGAACGCGCTGCTGATCCTGCTCGTTACGCACACGCTCATAGATAAACATCTCGGAGATACCTGCCGACAGCTCGCGTCCATGATCATGAGCAATCAGGTTCAGCATCATATCGAGCGGCGCTGTGCCGCCAGACGCCGTGAAGCGATCTCGGTCAATCGAAAACAGGAAGGTCGTCAGAATGACATTCGGGAAAGCTTCCTGCATGGAAGCCAAACACTCCCAGTGGATGCTGGTTTCATAGTGATCAAGCAGCCCCGCCTGGCCTAGCGCCCAGCTGCCGGTACACACCGAGCCTAAACGTCTTAGTTGACGCGACTGCGACTGAAGCCAACGCACATGCTCGCGAGTAACACTATGTTGAGGCCCCACCCCTCCGCACACAACGACCCACTCTAGCGATAAGGGGGTATGCATAGAGGCGTCAGGCGTTACCTGCAACCCATCACTGGCACGTACCGGCAAGCCGTCTTGGGTCAGGGTATACCAGCGGTATAGTTCACGGCCGGCCAATTGATTGGCCATCCGCAAAGGATCAATGGCTGAAGCCAGGGAAATTAGCGTGAAATTATCTAACAGGAGAAAACCAAGGGTTTGCGGTTCGCCCGCACGATGGAGATTTGCTGTCAGGTCTTTTGCTTTGTCTGATGTCATCGATTTACCCTCCGTCACCTTTAGATCATCAGTTTTTCTTTTTATTAGTATAGGTGGCGCTGGCGCTTCTTAGTTTCCCATTACTGCAGTGAACACTCACTCGTGCCGGGGTGGCATTACTCTTGAGTCGCATTCTGGCACGAATACGCCGAATAGCGACAAAACCATCTTGCAAACTAAGCGATACGTCGCAAACGCAACAGTAGAGGTCGCTATTAAAACGCCGGATAAGTGCCCCAGATTTCGATTCATGGGGAGCACTTTTTGTGGTGGGTACTTTATTTACTACTATTTCCTTGAATCCTTACCTGATTGCCTGCATATCATGACGTAATCCACTTCAAGCGATGCAGAGCTTAGCCATGTCCATTATTGACCCCCGTACCGGCAATCCGTTGACCACGGAACCCGCTAATACCAGCAATGAAGAAGCGGGCACAGTTCGCCCTTCCGTGACACCTGAAGAAGTTATTATTGAGCTTAACGCTGGCAATATTCAGCAAGTGCTCGAAGCATCGATGCAAGTGCCAGTGCTACTGGGCTGTTATTCGCCTTCAAACGCCAGTGGCAACGCTCTGCTAGCGGTGTTGGAAAAGTTAGTTGTCGAATACGCGGGGGCTTTCCTGCTTGGCAAGCTGGACATTGAAGCCAATCCGGAAATCGCTAGCCAGTTAGGCGTGCGCTCGGCTCCCGATGTTAAGCTCGTTAGCCAAGGCGGCTTGGTCGATAGCTTCCAAGGCGTATTACCTGAAAAGGAAGTGCGCGAGTGGCTAAACCGTTACTTCCCAGCCCCAGGTGATGCTCCGCCTAGCCCAGAAGATCAAGCCGAAGAGGCATTAGCAGCGGGCAATGCTGCAGGCGCGCGCGAAATCTATCAAACCTTGATTAGCCAGTATCCAGAGCATTACGCCTACCAGATCGGCCTTGCAAGGGCGCTCGTGGCTGAAAAACGCGGAGATGATGCCCGCAGTGTACTCGACAACTTACCCCCCGAAGAGCGCGATGCGGCACCTGCCCGCGGCGTGCGAGCCAGTATCGAATTTAGCGAGCAGGCTCTTTCTGTTGAAGAAGTCGCCGCGCTGGGTGATCGCAACGACAGTGAAGCAAGGTATCAGCGTGCACTGCGCTATGTTGCCGATGGCCAATACGAAACAGGCCTTGAGGGACTGCTTGATTTGATGAAGGATGACCGCGCCTATAACGACGACGCGGCCCGTAAAACCTTATTGCAAGTATTCGACGCTCTGGGTGCCGACCATCCGCTAACCGTTACCTATCGGCGCAAGCTATTTGCTCTGCTGTACTGATTTAGTACTGATCAGGCTTTCAGTAGCTTATCCATTCTTGCTAATGCCGCTTCCAGTTGCGAAGCGGTAGTACCGAAATTAAGCCGCACGAACCCAGGACAGCCAAACGCAGCCCCATCAGAAAGTGCCACGCCCGCCCGTTCCAGTAATGCTTTGGCGGGCGAATCGCCTAGTCCCGCCTCGCGCATATCTAGCCATGCCAAGTAGGTAGACGCTGGCTCACTCATGGCCACTCCCGGCCATAACGCTACCCGTGCCTGCAGCGTAGCGCAGTGATCACGCAGTACCGCTAACAGCGCTTGACGCCAGGGTTCACCTTCCCGATAAGCCGCTTCAGCAGCAACGAGCCCCAGTACATTGCCATCCGGCAAAAAGCCTTTTGTGGCCTCAGCAAAGCGCTTACGCAGCGCAGCATCAGGAATAACGGCACAGGCACTGGTCAGCCCCGCAAGGTTGAACGTTTTTGACGGCGCCCACAGCGTTATCGTTCGTTTAGCCAGTTCCGGGAACATGGCAGCCAAGGGGCGATGTTGGGCTCCCTCGTTTAGCAGCAGATCGCAGTGCAACTCATCAGAGACCACCCATAAATCATGCCGCCCAACGACCGCGGCCAACTTGGTAAGCTCCTGGTCACTCCATACACGCCCTGTTGGGTTATGCGGGTGGCACCACAGCAGTAGACGGGTTTGCGGTGTTATAGCGGCTTCCAGCGCGTCAATATCCAACTGCCAAGGCTCGCCAGGGGACGCAGGCTCAGCTAACATCGCTTGCTGGGCCAGCCGTCCTGTACGTTCTGCAACGGCCAGGAAAGGTGGATAAATCGGGGCAATCGTGAGAATCCCTTCACCGGGCTTGGTTAGCGCCATCGCCGCAAAGTGCAATGCGGGTACAACCCCAGGCAGCCACTGTTGCCAATCGGGCTGAATAGACCAACCGTAATGGTGGGCGCTCCACTGGCAGAGGGTTTCGGTTAACGTATCGGGCACTTCACCATAGCCATAGACACCGTGCTCCACTCGGGCACGTAGCGCCTCAATCACGGCGGGCGGTGAGCAAAAATCCATATCTGCCACCCACAACGGCAGTACGTTGGCATCATAACGGTGCCATTTTTGCGAGGCATAATCCCCTTTTGGAGAGCGTCGCTCGACGGGCGTGGCAAAATCAAACGCCATAATTAATC
Organism: Halomonas sp. IOP_6; assembly: GCF_021151565.1. Taxonomy (NCBI): domain Bacteria; kingdom Pseudomonadati; phylum Pseudomonadota; class Gammaproteobacteria; order Oceanospirillales; family Halomonadaceae; genus Halomonas; species Halomonas sp. IOP_6. The sequence continues at coordinate 208,481 of NZ_JAIRBO010000007.1, forward strand.
TCACTTATGTTCTTGGGAGTAACTATTGAGCATGCCGCAAGATGACTTTTATACCAAGATGCGCGCGGGACTATCGGCGTTGTTGCGGCAATGGCGTTCTCTTGGCCAAGCCGATACTGACCAACTGGCACTCATTTTGGCTGAAACGGCACGGGTCGCCAAACTAGGCACCCCCGATGAGACGCCAAGCGGTGCCATACTTGAGCAGTGGAGCCGCGAAGAGCATGGCGAGATACCGCTCTGGGCACCTCGCACCGCGGTATTTTTGCTCAACCAAATGCCTGCTCGCCCCACCCCACAAAGTGATGCGGAGGCCTGTGCCTGGGCTTACTGCTGGCTGCGCAACCGAGCATTTGATTCGCTGCAAGCCGCCCATGATGCATTGCCGCCCCACTTAAAAGTGCCGCTCGAAAATGCCTTAGAGGCTGCTTGGCGCGACCAACAAGGCCTACGTCTGGTGTAGCTAGCGAAAATCTCCACTGGCGATGTGTGTCACTAACGGCGTTTGCGCACTGGCGACTTTGGCTTAAAGCCAGCGGGCTTGGTGGCTAGCCAATCGACAAACGCGCGAATGTCATCATCACTCATTAGTGCTTCTAGGCTGGCAAAACGATCTGCTAACTCGCGCTCGCTGTACAGCCGATGAATATGCTTATGGCAAGGATGACAAAGCCAAACAATCGCGGTTAGGCGCTCTTCACGGCTGTAACGTTTTTGATAGCGCGGCTTATTATGCAAGGAGCGCGGTATCAAGTGATGTTTTGTCAACGAAGCTGACCGCTGGCACAGTTCGCAACCTTCAGGCTTTGGGGGCGGGGAAAGCGCATGGGTGCTTGAGTCAATTGAACGCGTCACGGTTTAGAAAGCCTCGTACGCTGGCAACACTTGAGACGATTTAAACACTAAAGCTGCTCAATAAAATAGCCGTGCAACACTAATAACGACTTAATAACAGCAAGGAAAACACCGCATGATAGAGGTTCCTCTCACTTGGCAACTGGCAAAACTAGGTCTCTCAATTGGGATGGTGCTCGGGCTTGGTGCCATCGCGGTGCGTGCCAGTCCGCGTATGGCGGGGCTACTGGCGGGTTACCCATTAGGAACGGCATTAGCGCTGTTTTTTATTGGTTTAGAAATTTCCCCGCTTTTTGCAACTCAAAGCGCGGTACATACACTGGCGGGCTTTACCGCAACGATGGCGTTAGTTGCAGGCTATTTAGTGGCAGGTCGCCAGCCAGGATTCAAAGGCATCGCTGGCGGCTTAGCAGGCGGCTTTATTGCGTGGTTCGCGGTTAGCACCGTACTTGCCCAATTCAATTTTACGCGGCTTAGCGGCACGCTACTGACACTCTGTGCTATCGCTGTATTCAGCCTGTTATTCCGCAGTATTCCTGATGTAAAAAGTCCCGCCAGTCGTGCCTTTTCGCTTCCTGCACTTGCCGCGCGAGCATGCTTAGCCACCGCCATCGTTTTTGTGATTACCTGGCTCGCTCATTGGCTGCCACCTGCTTGGGCGGGCACGCTAGCGGCTTTTCCAGTCACCATGCTGCCATTTCTGCTCATCCTGCATCTAAACTATGGGTTCGCGCCAGCGGCAACCGTGATCAAACACTACCCCATGGGGCTTGGCTCATTGCTGAGTTATACGCTATGCGTTTCTTTGACTTACAGCACGTTAGGCCTTTTCTGGGGAACATTGGCGGGGTTCGCAACTGCCACACTGTGGCTACTTGGCTGGATGCAGTTCTCAGCATGGTATCAACGTCGCGCCACTTGACCAAGCGCTCGCTAGGGGTAATTCTGGTTAGCCTAAATTGCTAATAAACAATAAGGATATCCTGATGTTCACCCGTATGATTGAGCCAGCTTTCTACGACACCGATGCGCTAGGCCATATTAACAATACCCGTCTGCCAGCTTGGTTTGAGTTGGCACGTAACGACTTATTCAAACTATTTACGCCAGACCTAAACCCTAAACAGTGGCGTTTGATTATGGCGCGGATGGAAGTCGATTACCGTGCTGAACTGTTCTACGGCCACGACATCGAATTACGTACCTATTTGACACGTTTAGGTACCAGCTCGTTTACAGTGACTCAGGAGGCGCGCCAACATGGCACGCTGACCAATGTGGGGCATACCATACTGGTGCAATACGACCATCAAGAGAAACGTGCGGTACCTATTGAAGGTGATTTGCGTGATGCGCTATCCGCACACTTACACAGCGCGCCAACGCCGGCTTAATTCACTCCCCTCCGTTTGGCGGGGCGCTGGGAGATCCCCATGGCAATCCGTTATAATCTTTGGATCGATCCGGATAATACGGCGCAGCATCGCGCCGTTGAAGCCGACCTTGAGCGCTATTTTATGGAGCGCTTTGCTGACTACCCGCATATCCGCTTGTTCGGCGCAGACCCTTACGATTATGATGCCCCGTTCAATCGGCTTTACGATGTGTTAATGGCGCGGGCCGCAGAGTACTGCGAGCGGACATGGTGCTATGTGGCGTCTCCCGAACAGCTGAACCGCTGCTTCTTCCGTGCTGTTGGCCGCTCAAATAAGTTTATTCAAGATGACCGATAGTGGGATACCAACGTAATGGTAATTCGTACCGACCAAGCGCCCGATGAGCGCCAGCTAGCTATTATCACCCAACAGCTCGGGCGCGCTCCCCGCGGTATTGAAGCCGTTGCGGCTACCGATGCCTACGGCACTCCGCTTGTGCTACGTATGGCGCCGATTGTCGATGGCAAACCATTTCCCACCCTTTACTGGCTATGCTCCGATCTGCTCAAAATTGAGATCTCACGGATTGAAGCCGTGGGTGTCATTAAGTCGCTGGAACAACGCCTTCAGGAAGAACCTGAATTTCTAGATGCTTACCAACAAAGCCATCACGATTACGTTAAAGCACGCTGGGCGTATATGAGTGATGCCCAACGCGATGAAGTCGCTAAGCTTGGCTATAGCGATGTTCTCACCGAGCGTGGTGTGGGCGGCATTAGCAACTGGCAACAGGTACGCTGCCTGCACACTCAGTATGCCCACCATTTATGTGGCAATAACGTGATCGGGCAATGGATGGATGAACACTATAACGTTCAGAGCTGCCTAAGCTAACGGCACATTCATGGCTTGATAACTCACCGCTCATTTATAAGCAGCTGATCTGTCATAAGGACGCTTACCATGGCACGAATTTGTGTATATCTCGGCTCGCGTGAAGGGAACACACCCGCTTTTCGCCAAGCCGCCAACACGCTTGGCACCGCCATTGCCGACCGCGGGCACACGCTTGTTTATGGCGGTGCACGTATTGGTTTAATGGGGGCACTCGCCAATGCGACGCTGGATGCAGGCGGCAAAGTGGTTGGCGTGATGCCAGATCACCTTGTTGAGCGCGAGCAGGCACACTTTGGCTTGACTGAGCTTATACGCGTGCCAAATATGCACGAACGCAAAGCGACTATGGCCGCCAATGCTGACGCTTTTATTGCCCTGCCTGGCGGCATAGGCACCTTTGAAGAGCTGTTTGAAATCTGGACCTGGGGCTATTTAGGGCTTCACGAAAAACCCATGGGTCTACTCGACACCGATGGCTTTTATGCTCCACTGCTTACCTTTTTGGATAGTACCGTCAGCCACGGCTTTTTGGCCCAAACAACACGCGATATGTTGATGGATGCGCCCACGCCCAACCAACTACTGGCTGCATTAGAAACACAGCTTGATTCAGCGTAAACCGGCTGTATTAAAGAGATATAGTAAAGGCAAGCACTTAAGGGCAGCGTTTAAAACCAGTACTTAAGACCCGTCTAAGAACACTCCCAGCATCAGCGCTTAGTGCCTTCAGTTAGCATAAAGGTACGCTGATAAGTGAGCTGTAACAGACGAGCATCTTCGCCCGCGCGATGACGGTGTATACCACGTTCAGCGATGACAGCTTCCTTTGTGTTACTCCACAATGCTTGCTGCTCTTCGCTGAGCAAAATCCGTAATGCTTCTAAACGAAAGCGCGGCAGCATTCCCGCATGGTGAAACAGCAGCGATAGCCAGGTGTTATCGTATCCCCAACTATCACTATAGGCTTTGCCTATCTCACGCAGTTCGTCGTTTAACCACTGTGCCACTTGGCGCACAGGGTGGCCTTCTCGCTGTAAGCGAGCTCGGGAAATTCCGTGTAAAAGTTCAGCTTTGGAGTCCCAATGCGTCCACTCCTCCAACGGCTGAATGAGAAACGCGCAGCAGCTACCGTCGGCACGAGCAATGCCAACTTCAATAGGATAGCTGCCGCGCCCAAATCCGGACGCTTCAATATCTAGCACTGTCGGTAGCGTCTCGGACACTGATTTCCTCATTCACTGATCTCAGCGGCCAAACCACTGACTTATCTTCTAGGCTGCCGCCATTTCCGTCGTTGACTGACGATCAGCCAAGCGTTGCCAATAGGCTGCTTGTTCGCCGTCTACTGCCAAGCCTAGCTCACCTAACCGATAGGCGCGCGCTAGTCGCTCTGCGGCCAAATAATGGCCTGATTGGGCAGCTCGGGCATACCACGTCACCGCGTAATCCTCGCGCCGCGGATACTGAACACAGCCATGCTCATGAATTTGCGCTGCTTGATACTGTGATCTGATATCGCCAGCCTGAGCCGCCTCTAACACATAACGCGCGCCACGCGCCTTATCCTGCGGTGACAGGCTGCGATGAAACAGCATGTGACCGTAGATCGACTGCGCGTCCGGATGCCCCGCTTCTGCACAGCGTTTAAACAAGCGCATCGTCAAACGTTGGGTACGCGGCGAACGCGGCAATAACCAGCGAGTATGAAACAGCTGTTCGGCTAGGCGAAACTCTAACCGGGTAAACAAAGTTGATGCCTGCGGCATGGCAAACCACCCTGCCTATCTGTTGAGATCTTCGGCTAGCCATCGTTCCTGCGATTTGACCGCTAACCATACGATTAACCAGCGCTAGGCTGGTCGATGGGCTGGCAAGCATACGCCTGCCTTTGCGCTTACTCAACCCTATTGATTTGCTGCTTTTGTAGCGCCTCGCTAACATGCCTCTCACGCGCCGTTATTAGCGGCGTTCATCACCGAATATCCTGAGGCAATTTCGCTTCATTGAGGAGACGATAATGCAAACGCGCCCACTGGGTAGAACCGGGATGGAGGTCAGCCGACTTTGTTTAGGCACCATGACCTTCGGCGAACAAAATAGTGAAGCAGAAGCCCACGAGCAGCTTGATCGCGCAGTCGCTTTTGGCATCAACTTTATTGACACCGCTGAAATGTATCCGGTTCCACCAAAGGCTGAAACGCAAGGGCTTACAGAGTCTTATATTGGCAGTTGGCTAAAAGCCCGTAGTGCCAGAGACGATGTCATTATTGCCACCAAAGCCGCAGGCCCTGGCTTAGAGCATATTCGTGGTGGTCCAAGAATGACTCGCGACCATCTACATCAGGCTGTTGAAACCAGCCTTGCACGGCTCAACACTGACTATATCGATCTCTATCAATTGCACTGGCCAGACCGCAAAACCAACTTTTTTGGCCAACTGGGTTATGCCCATGAAGAGCAAGAAGACGCAACGCCGCTAGAAGAAACACTCTCAGCACTAAAAGAACTTGTTGATGCCGGAAAAATACGCGCCATAGGCCTTTCTAATGAAACGCCGTGGGGAGTCATGCGTATGCTGCAGTTATCAGAGCAGTTGGGGCTGCCTAGGGTCGCGTCTATTCAAAATCCCTATAACTTGCTTAACCGTACGTTTGAAGTCGGTCTCGCCGAGATCGCCCACCGTGAAGATGTGGGCTTGCTCGCTTACTCGCCGCTGGGCTTTGGTGTGCTGTCAGGTAAGTATCTTGATGGTGCGCAGCCACCGAAAGGGCGCTTGACGCTCTATGAGCGGTTTAAACGCTATACCTCGCCAGAAGCAGAAGCTGCAACACAGGCGTACGTTCAACTGGCCAGAGAGCATGACTTGGATCCCGCCCAAATGGCACTGGCATTTGTGAACTCTCGTCGTTTCCTGACCAGCAATATTATTGGCGCCACCACGATGGATCAGCTTGAAAGCAACCTCGACAGCGAGAGCCTTAAGCTGGATGAAGAAGTACTCACTGCGATCGACGACATCCATCGTCGGATGCCTAACCCCTGCCCCTAATCACGTTTTCACTATCAAACCGATAGCCTCGGCCATCGCCGAGGCTTGGTATAATCGCATCAGTTACTTCTTCCTCTTTTCTGTCACGGCATAAGGAGCACGCCATGCTGAGCGTTATTTCCCCCGCCAAAACGCTAGACTTTGAAACACCCTCAACAACCGATAAAGTCACTCAGCCCGACTTTCTCGACCATAGCAAACCGTTAATTGAGATTCTGCGCGATTATTCACCACAACAACTCAGCGATCTAATGGGCATTAGCGATAAATTGGCAGGTCTTAACGCTGCGCGCTTCGCTGACTGGCAACCACCGTTCACCTTGGATAATGCCAAGCCAGCGGTTCAGGCCTTTCAAGGAGATGTCTATACAGGGTTGGAAGCCAACACCTTTAGCGATGACGACAACCTGTTTGCCCAGCAACATCTGCGTATTCTATCCGGGCTATACGGCTTGCTGCGTCCGCTGGACCTGATCCAGGCCTACCGGCTGGAGATGGGCACCAAACTGCCCAATGACGCTGGCAAGGACCTTTACGCCTATTGGAAACCAACGTTAACGCAAGCACTTAATAGCGCCATTGAAGAAAGTGGCTCAAACGTGCTGGTCAACCTTGCATCTAACGAATACTTCAAGGCGATCGATACGAAGAAGCTAGACGCTCGGGTCATCACCCCCGTTTTCAAAGACGAGAAAAACGGCTCGTTCAAAATCATTAGTTTTTATGCAAAAAAAGCCCGCGGCTTGATGAGCGCATGGATTATCCAACAACAAATCAACGATCCCGAGCAACTCACTGCTTTTGACGTGGCTGGGTATCGGTTTGATCCTGCGGCCTCTCAAGGAGACACATTAGTGTTCACCCGTAACGAAAGTGCTCGTCCATGAACGCGCTCATTAGAAAAAAGTCACAGCGCGCGGCGAGCGCGGCTTTAGAAAGCGTTGGTGGACATCTTTGAACAGTGCCGTATCACAGCGATATAGCCATTCATAGGCAACCATGTCTGCTGTCACCGCCACCGCTCCGTTAGCACAAGCGCGCTCCCGAGCAAGGCGGGCCTCATCACTGCGACGGCTCGCCGTCGCTTCGCTCAACCAAAACACTTGATACCCCGCTTCTAACAAGCCAAGCGCACTTTGCAAAACGCAGATATGAGCTTCTGTGCCGCAAATGATCACTTGCTTGAGCCCCTGTTCTGCAAGCGCTTCAGCAAACGCTGTCTCTTCCATTGCGCTGAAATGATGCTTTTGCCAAATGCGATGATCGCCTAGTGCATTTAATAACGCAGGGGCAGTACCACCGAGCCTCTCTGGATACTGTTCAGTTAGCCAAACAGGTACTTTTACTGCATTAGCAACACCAGCCAACCAGGTAGCTTCTTCAATCGCTGATTCGCCTCCATCAATCACGGGCAAAAGTCCCGCTTGAAAGTCGACAATTAGTAACAAACTTTGAGCTTGATGTAAGCGCACGTTTTCACCCTCTTTTTGTCGTTATACACAACAACACCTTAACCCGTTTCCCCACTTACACGGTAAACTTGTCACTGCTTATTTCCTATACGCCTCTCCCGAGGTGGATAACCTTAATTCCTGCATCTCTCATGGAGAATCAGAATGTTACGACAGTTTTTTGCCATGTTCCTGGTCAGCGCCATGGGCATAAGTGCCGCTGTTGACTATGCCGAAGCACGACGCTTAGGCGGTGGTAGCAGTATGGGTAGTGTTTCTCGCTCGGCGGATAAGCCCACCAGCACTCCGGCACAACAACAAGCTCAGAGCATTCAGCAACAAGGCCAAGTTACTGCCGCTCGTCGTGGTGGTATGGGCGGCATGGTGGGAGGCCTGCTGGCCGGAGGTTTACTAGCAGCGCTTTTCTTTGGCGGCGCCTTTGATGAGCTGCGCCTTATGGACATATTGCTAATGGCTGGAATTGTTGCCTTAGCAATCTTCGCTTTCCGTGCCTTTATGCGACAACGACGCCCAGCATCGGCCACGGTGGCAGGCTATCAGCGTGAACGCCAGGAGACTCAGCACACACCGAGCAGCTTCACCGCAGCACCTGGCAGTTTGGCGAGCAGCTTACAGAGCACGCCAGCTTGGTTCGATAAAGAGCGCTTTTTGGGCGGTGCCAAAGAGCACTTTATGACGCTGCAACGTGCCTGGGACAATAATGATTTGCCCCAGATTCAAGAGTATGTAACGCCAGAATTTTACAACTTGCTACGTAAAGAGCGTGCCGAGCAGCCTGCCAATAATCGTACCGAGGTGGTACGCCTGTTTGCTGAACTAGGCGATATCAATGAGTACGATGGCTATGCCGAAGCCAGCGTTATTTTCCACGGTATTTTGGAAGAGAACGGCGAGCAAACCGAGTTCAACGAAACATGGCACCTGACTCGCAGTCTGCGCGATCAAGCGCCCTGGTACCTACAGGGTATTGAGCAAAATCCGGGCTCATAGCCATTTAAGACAACAAGCGCAGTACGCCTGATCAGTCAGCATGACTGTCTTAAAACGCAAAACAGCCGCTAAGAAGCGGCTGTTTTTGTATCGGTAGGGTATCGATACACGGCGAAGAGGCGCTCGCTTACTCCTCAGCAGACTCTTCGATATTCTCGCCCATCTCTTCTAGGCTTTCGCCCGCATCTTCCATGCTCTCATCAATATTTTCACCTGCTTCTTCAGCAGGGCCCTGATTATCACAGGCAGCCAGACCGCCCATCATCATGACCATCAGTAGCGCAACCGCAAGCTTCTTCATCAACGGGGTACTCATATCGCCTCTCCTCCTGAGATGCTGCTTGAATGATAGGTATCCGCTCATACTAGTTGCTAGGCAGCACTTCCGCCACCAAGGACCAGTAACTCCCTGTTATTTAATTTATTAAAACGGTTGCTTTAAGGAAGTTCTATGCACTTCTCCGCGCAGCCTTCGTCATTCCCGCAGGCCCTTAGCGGGAATCCATGTTGAACTGAGGGGGTTCGGCCTGCTGCAGGTCAAGGTGGATTCCCGATAACCTCACTCGGGAATGACTGTGCGGTGCACGCTTCGGCAGGTGGCCATTTTGTGATAGGGGTAAGGGAGTGCTTTTCTTCCGCGCAAACAAAAAACCCAGCCGGTTGGCTGGGTTCTTTGTTAAATAAGTGCCTGACGATGATCCGGGCGGCGTTCCGCTACTCTCCAGGGGAGACCCCTAAAAAGCAAAACCCCGACCAAATGGCCGGGGTTTCTCAATAAGTGCCTGACGATGACC
>NZ_JAIRBO010000008.1:0-152003 GCF_021151565.1 Halomonas sp. IOP_6
GAGCAATGGCGTTGTAACGAATCAACGACCGAATGCGGCGCTCCATAAATAGATCGCCGGGCATCGGTGCTTCGCGATGCACAGGGATCGTATTCCGGTGCGGGGTTGTCACCGAGAAGGGTACCTTCATCCCGTCCCGGCGCAGGCGATCCGCCAAGCGGGTCATCAGGTAGCGGGCACGATCTTCGCCCTCACGATCCAGTACTGATTCCAGGGATTCCAGCCACTCCGTGGTTTCGAGCGGATCGAGATCTTCTCTTGTCTCCAGACTCATAGAGGTCTCTCCGAATGACGATAAAAGGTAAGCCTCACAGCCTGAAGGGCCGATCACCACAGGTCAGGCTGAAAGGAAAATAGAAGCGCTAAGCGCGTGAGAATTACGCTGACTCGGCCGCACGCATGTGAAGGCGGAAGCGCGCTATCTGGATGATTTGCTCAATAGCGGTTTGACGCTCGGTAGCGGCGTCGTTTTCAAGACGCTTTTCGAACGCATAAAGGATGGCGTGTCGATCAAGCCCTTTAACAGCAATCACAAAGGGGAAACCGAACTTATCTTGATAGGCCTGATTCAGGCGTTGAAAGCGTTCAAACTCTTCGGTTGAACACTGATCTAGCCCCGCACCAGCCTGTTCGCGAGTGGAGTCCTGGGTTAGCTCACCCGCGAGAGCTGCTTTCCCGGCAAGGTCTGGGTGAGCGCGGATGACAGCAATTTGCTGATCAATATCAGCACCCTTAAGCACATTGCCCATGCAGTCAGCTAGTACATCCGGGTCATCGTGTTGGTCGGTAAACCCCTGTTTCCAAGCGGTTTCGGCTACCCAGGGTGAATGTTCAAAAACGTCCCCGTAATGCTCAAGAAAGGCGTCTAAGCCAAGGTTGCTGGGGCGAGCTGCTTTTAAAATATGCGACATTGTATCCTCCATTTGTATTTGTTTATCTGTTTTATTGTATACAATAAATATTGCTAAATGTACTCTAAGAAGTGCCGTTTCCGCAAAAAAATCGCTATCGCATCCGCGAGAAGCGGGTATAACGGCGTTAGGAAGGTCCTTATAGAAAGGTCTTTATAGAAGGGCCTTGATAGTGGGGCTCTTAGAAAGATGTCTAAAAACAAAATCAAACAACAAAGGGTTTTGCATGTTGAAGAGCAATCGAGCAGTGGCAACGTATCTGGCGATAGGCGTTTCTCTTGGCGCTATCTCGGTAAGTACCCAGGCAGCGACATGGAGCGATACGTTCGTGGGTTATCGCTATGGAACGCAGTTTACCGAGCCGAATAACCCAGAGAACATAGAGAAGCATATTCTTCAGCTTACCCATGTTAGTGGTTACTCACTGGGCCAAAACTTTTTAAATCTGGACGTGCTTCAGTCCAACAGCCAAGATCCCGCCAATAACAGTGATTCAGGGGCGACTGAAGCCTATTTAGCATATCGGCATCAACTCCATGGGGGCGGAGTGTTCAATGAGCCCATCGCTTTCGGACCCGTCAAAGACATGGCGCTGACATTTGGGTTTGACCTAAACACCAAAAATACTGGCTTTGCACCACGTAAACGCCAATTAGTGGTGGGGCCAACGTTTAAATTTGATGTGCCGAGAGGCTTTGTGGATCTGAGCCTGTTCTATAGCCGTGAGTGGAACCACTGCGGCTTGCCACCTTGTGGACTGCCAGAAAATCAGAACAGCATTTCGTTTGATCCCTATTACCAAATTAACTTGGCCTGGGGGCTGCCGTTTGAAGCGGCGGCGTTACCGCTAAAATTCCAAGGGTTCTATAACTACAATAGCGAAAAAGGAGACGACTACTTTGGGGAAGCGACCGAGCCTGAGCAGTTAATGCGCACCTCGCTGATGCTAGACGTCGGGCAAGTTGCATGGGGGGCGGAAAACTCCTTATGGATGGGCGTCGGTTATGAGTATTGGCGCAACAAATTCGGAAACCACAGCCAACCGGGTGTCGATACCGATGCCATGACCTTTAATCTGGAATGGCACTTCTAAAACCAACCACTGCTACTGGCTTAACCGGTACCCCTTGGTTCGAAAGTGCCAAGGGGTATTTTTTTATGCCTCAGATGCTGTTATGTCGAATCCGAGCTTGTATGGCCTGGACATTGATTTTGTGCTGTTAACATCTTCTCAACTAAAACCATTGTTTGGGGTACGGTTGCCCTGAAACAAACCGGTGATAGACGTATCCGAATCCCACAATCAGAAGGGCTCCAGACGCCACGGGAGTGATCAAAAAATGCCAGTGCTCTCCCGCTAGCATAATCAGTAGGGGATTAGCACCTGCAGGTGGGTGGATGGTGTGGGTAAGCATCATAGCGACTATCGATAAACCGACTGCCAAGCCCAGCGTCCATTCATGAACGCCAAAAAAATGAGCCACCATCAGTCCTAACGCCGCCGTTATTAAGTGACCCGCAATCACGTTGCGTGGTTGGGCTAATGGGCTAGCGGGTAATCCAAACAGTATCACCATGGTGGCGCCAAAGGGGGCCATTAGCCATAACGCGTCACTGTGTGAACTTAGCAAGCTGAGTGCTGTGATGCATCCAGTCGCTCCAATGCCAGCGAGCAGGGCTGCTTTCTGTTGAGCAGGTAAACACAGGGAAATTCTCATAAATGCATCCTTGGGCGAAAGAGTTGAGGTAGGGGAGACCGATCTGTCTCCTTTTTTTGACTATGGTAGACAGATCGGTCTCTGCGCGTCAATATTATGCTGCTCGTAAAATGAAGGTGAGGTTGTGCTGTGGACAGAAGAGAGCAGTTGGTTTCGGTCGCCTTTGGGCTGTTTTACCGCCACGGGGTGCATGCCATTGGTATTAACCGGATCATCGCTGAATCAGGCGTGGCAAAAAAAACGCTGTACCATCATTTTTCCAGCAAAGAAGCCCTGATCGCTGCAACGGTTGACTATCGTGATCGACAATTCTCTTCCTGGATTGAAGGGCGCACCCAGGGCGCACCTGATGGACAAAGCGCAATTTTTGCTTTATTCGATGCGTTGGATGATTGGTTTAATGAGAGAGAAACGCTAATTTATCCTTTCCATGGCTGTTATTTCATCAATGTCAGTGCTGAATTCAGTGACTTAAATCATCCCGTGCATCAACAGTGCGCTAGCCATAAAAGAGCCATACTTGGCTTAATAAACGGGTATATGTCACAAATATTTGTTGATGAAAAAACGGTGACTACGTTGTCGGAAGCGGTAGCTACTTTAAAAGAAGGGGCGACTGTTCAGGCCCACGTGATGGGGGATTTAAAAGCTGCCGTAAAAGCCAAAGCAATTGCTAAAGAGTTGTTGAGGGCAAGGTTAGAGCCTTAGTGTTTTGTTTTTTTCAAGGCCGTGAGTAAGTAACTTACTTACTCGTAAACGCTCTCTTGCAGCTCATGCGATAGTAGCTTTGCCTTGGGTTTTAAACACGCTATTTCTAGGAGGTCTTGTGGCACTTCGCGCAATTTTGCTAGATCACGATGGGACAATCGTCAGTTCTGAACACATCCATTTTCAAATGTGGGTACACATTCTGAGTCAATATGGCTTGGAATTGTCTGAGCTGCAGTACAGAACCCACTATGCAGGCCTGCCAACGCGCGCCAATGCCCTGGATATGGTGCAGAGGTTTGGGATTGATGCGTCCCCTGATCAACTTATAGAAGCGAAGAACGCCGCGACGCAGGACTACCTTGCTAGCCAGGCATTCCCGTTAATGCCTAGCGTACGAGAGGCGATTGCTTACTTCCACAGTGCGGGTTTGAAGCTGGCAGTGGTGACAGGCGCTAGTGCAAATGGTGTTCAAAAAACGCTGCAGGCCAATGGGTTTGAAGATAAGTTCTCTACGATTGTTTCTAACGATGATGTCCGAAACAGCAAGCCCGCACCTGAATGCTATCTCCTGGCTCTGCAACGGCTTGGCGTTGCTGCGGATGAATGTCTCGCCATTGAAGATACACAACATGGTCTTGAAGCCGCCTTTCGAGCTGGCATAAGCTGCTTGGCACTACCCACGGAAATGTCTCAACAGCAAAACTTTCATTCAGCGACAGCGGTGCTTAGTGGCATGGCTGAAGCCGTTGAGTATATACGCCATGGCTATGGCGTAGAGAGCAACTCTGCGCCTGTTTAAATCGAACGCCTAAGGGTAAAGGGGGCTTTAGGCTTTCTAACCAGAGCTGGCTAGCTATTCGTTAAAGCGCTGTTTGTCAGGAGAGCATAAGTGCATTTTCAAGCCATTCCGATTATACGAATTTTTGATGAATCTAAAGCCAAGGCGTTCTATCTTGAGTTTTTGGGGATGTCGCTTGATTGGGAGCATCGCTTCGAAGCAGACTTTCCTGTCTATATGCAGGTATCCCGAGGCGATCTGGTTTTTCACCTTAGCGAACATTCTGGGGATTGCTCCCCCGGCGCTAAAACGTTTGTGAATACTGATGATCTTGAAGGCTTGTACCGCGAGATCCTATCCCGTGGTTACAAGTTTAGCCGCCCGGAAATAACCACAGCTCCGTGGGGCGATAGGGTGTTTGAAGTGGTCGATCCGTTTTCCAACAGAATATTGTTCAATGAGCCTACAGCAGCCTAAAATTGGTTAGGCATCACGATAGCGGCTGCCATGGAGGCTAACGGTAAAGGAGTTTGCGATGAAAGGCACATGTCTTTGCGGTTCCATCGAAGTGACTGCGCCTAACCACGAGCAGGTCAGTGTTTGTCATTGCTCACTATGTCGGCGTTGGTCGGGTGGGCCTATGTTCGCCGTGCATTGCGGTGGTCCGGTAGAGTTCTCTGGTGCTGAGCCTACCGCTTACCGCTCATCTGATTGGGCGGAGCGGGGCTTCTGTGCAACCTGCGGGACGCATCTGTTCTATCACCTGTTACCCAGCAATGAGTATATTCTCCCATCAGGCCTGTTCCAGGATCAGACGTTCCAACTCACCAGCGAGATATTTATTGATGAGAAGCCCGATTATTACGAGTTTAACAACCAAACAGAGAAAATGACCGGACAGCAGGTCTTCGAGCAATTTGCGCCGGATTAATTTAGGTGGCTCGGGGCTTCTGATTGCCTTCAACCAGTGTCGATACTGGCATCAAAGATCAAATCAAAAACGCCTTGGCTGCAAAGCCAAGGCGTTTTTTTATCTAACGTTTACCCAACTCTCCGCTTAACGCTTCTTCCTAGCAGGCTTTTTATCAGCGCTGGCTGGCGCACTTTGCTTTGCGCTGCTGTCGCCGGGAAAGTGGGCGCGTACCAGCTTCAGTAGACCTTGTGTTGAAGTGTCGAAGTCGGCGGCGTTGGTGTCGATGCGCTCACTGATTTCACCGGCAATGCGTTTGCCAAGCTGCACGCCCCACTGATCAAACGAGTTGATGTTCCAGATAACGCCTTGCACAAACACCTTGTGTTCGTAGAGGGCAATCAGCGCGCCCAGGTTTTTCGGTGTTAGCTCATCAAGCAAAAGGGTGCTGGAAGGGCGGTTGCCGGGGCAGCTGTAGGGGTCATGCTGGCTAAGCTCTTTGCTGTCCCCTTGGCTGCCTTCCATAAAGGCATTGGCCTGGGCGAGCATATTAGTCAGCAAGGCGAAGTGATGGTCTTCCACGCCGGGCTCGGGTTTCAGTGAGGCAATAAAATCAATCGGCACGTAGCGGGTGCCCTGGTGTAGTAGCTGGAAGAAAGCGTGCTGACCGTTAGAGCCTGTTTGCCCCCAGACAATCGGGCCGGTTTTGTAGTTAACCGGATGGCCGAAAATATCGACTGACTTGCCGTTAGACTCCATATCCAGCTGTTGCAGGAACGAAGGCAGTTGGTTCAAGGCTTGGTCGTAGGGCACGATGGCCTGGGTTTCGGCGCCAATAAAGTTGATGTACCAGATACCAATCAGCGCCATCAGTACTGGCATATTCTGCGCGAAGGGCGCTTCTATAAAGTGGCGGTCCATCTCATGGGCGCCTTCCAGCAGCTCGATAAAGCCTTCAAAACCAACCGAAAGCGCAATCGGCAGCCCGATAGATGACCACATGGAGTAGCGACCGCCCACCCAGGCCCAAAACTCGAACACGTTCTCTTCACGAATACCAAACTCCATCGCCGCTTTGCGGTTAGTGGAAGCGGCAATAAAGTGGGCGCCTACGTCGGCATCTTCACCGGCATTTTCCACGAACCAGCGCCGTGCGGTTTTGGCGTTAAGCAGGGTTTCCTGGGTAGAGAAGGTTTTAGTGGAAACGATAAACAGCGTGGTCGCCGGGTCTAGTCGTGAAAGCACCTTCTGAATGTGGGTGCCATCGACGTTGGAGACGAAGTGGAAGTGCAGTTCCGGGTGGCGGTATTTGAGTAGCGCGCGTACGGCCATGTTGGGGCCAAGGTCTGAGCCACCAATGCCAATATTGACCACGTCTTTGATGCGTTGACCGTTATAGCCTTTCCACTCACCGCTTCTAACCGCTTCTGAGAACTGCTTGATTTGTTCCCGGGTGCGATTGATTTCCGGCATCACGTCGTTGCCGTCTACATGCACCGGTTCATCGCTTAAATTGCGCAGTGCGGTGTGGAGTACCGGGCGATTTTCGGTGACATTGATAATATCGCCAGAGAACATCTGCGCTCGGCGTTGAACCAGGGCAGAGTGGTCGGCCAATTCAAGCAGCTTGGCGAGTACCTCATCAGAGACGTGATGCTTGGAGTAATCCAGGAACAGGCCGCCCACCCGTAGGCTCATTTTTTCAAAGCGCTGCGGGTCATTGGTGAAGTAATCACGAATGCGGTCGTTGGCGGTTTTGTCGCGCAGGCGTTCAAGTGCCTGCCAAGTAACGCTGCGGGTGAGTTGAAACATAGAAGGCGGTCCTGTTGTTTTAGATCATTATTAAGTGACGAGCGCTATGTTGCTGGCTCGTGCCTTGTACTATTTATGGGTCTATTTAGGTAAAAATACTACATAAAACCCCGATTTAAGCAACTATTAAGCGATTGGAGGTTAAAAAATTAGTAATAAACCGTTGTCGGTGTGGGGTTGAGGAGGGATATGCATAGCAAAAGAGGCGCTGAGCAGGTAGCCGCCTGCCCAGCACTGACGTTCAAGTGTTTAGCTGGTAACTGCGACGTGAGCGGCGCCGCGTTTGATAAAGGCATAGCCTAAACCGGTTACCAGCGAGCCGATGATAATCGCACCAAGGTAGAGTAGTGCAGGAGTGATGGCGTTGGGAATGAGCAGGACAAAGATACCACCGTGAGGTGCCATTAGTTTCGCGCCTACCAGCATGGAAAGCGCACCGGTGATCGCACCGCCCACCATGCAAGCGGGAATAACCCGCAACGGGTCTTTCGCCGCGAAGGGAATGGCCCCTTCACTGATAAAGCACATGCCCAGTACAAATGATGCCTTGCCTGCTTCGCGCTCTGGTGCAGAGAACTTATTGCGTGCAACGAAACTGGCAATGCCCATGCCAATTGCTGGCACCATGCCTGCCGCCATAATGGCTGCCATTGGGCCGTAGGTTTCTGAAGCCAACAAGCCCACGCCGAAGGTATAGGCTGCTTTATTGACGGGGCCACCCAAATCGAAGCACATCATTGCGCCCAATAGAATGCCCAGCAGCACCGCGTTAGTAGAGCCCATAGAGGCCAGGAAGCTGGTCAGCGCATTCAGCAATGCAGCGACAGGCTCGCCAATCACATAGATCATCGTCAGGCCGGTGACCAGACTGGCCACCAGCGGGATAATCAGAATAGGCTTGAGCGATTCAACGCTAGAGGGCAGCTTAACGTAGCGGGTAACCGCGAGGGCCACGTAGCCTGCCAGGAAGCCTGCCAAAATGCCGCCGATAAACCCGGAGCCAATGTCGGCCGCCAACATACCGCCAATCATACCTGGAGCAATACCGGGGCGGTCGGCGATGGAGTAGGCAATGTAACCCGCCAGAACAGGAATCATTAGCGCGAAGGCGGTGCCGCCGCCAATTTGCATGAGCGCAGCGGCCAGCGTGCCTTCCTGTTCAAAGGCTTCAATGCCGAAGACAAACGAGAGCGCAATCAGCAAGCCGCCCGCTACCACCATAGGCAACATAAACGACACGCCGGTGAGTAGGTGCTTATAAACGCCTTTCTCTTTAACGCTCTTATTGGCGTTGCCCGAACCGCTGTTGGCGTTTTCTACGCTAGCATCAACAAGGGCGGCTTCCAGCGTGGGACGTGGCTTTTTTAGTGCGTTGCCGGTTGAGGTGCGGTAGATGCGCTTGCCTGCAAACCGCGCTGGGTCAACGTCGATATCGCAAGCTAGTACGACCACGTCGGCATCGGCAATCTCTTCTTCGCTTAAATGATCTTGAGCGCCTACTGAGCCTTGAGTTTCCACACGAATGGCATGCCCCATGGCTTTGCCTGCTTCGGCTAGCGCTTCAGCGGCCATAAAGGTATGGGCAACACCGGTGGGGCAAGCGGTAACAGCGACAATCTTCTTGCCACCCGTGTTGCTCGCCGGAGTTGCGGCGGCTGTAGGGGTTGCAGGAGCAGTGTAAATCGGTGCTTCACGTTTGGCTTGAGTTAAAAAGGCGCTGGGGTCGGGCAGGGCGCTGGCAATCGGCGCCTGGAAAAGTCGTTTGCCTTCAAAACGTTCTGGGGCCGGAACGTGATCGGCGGCCACCACAATTAAATCGGCATTAGCAATTTGCTCGGCGGTGGCAGCCTGCAGCGGCGCAATCTCGCCGTGCATTTCCACATGGGCGCTCCAGCCCATCCGTGTGGCTGCTTGTTCAAGGCGCTTGGCGGCCAGAAAGGTGGTCGCCATGCCGCTGGGGCAGGCGGTAATTAGAATCAGGTTCATCGCGTGGCTCCCTCGGTGATGGTGTCGTCAAGACGCCGTACCAAAGTCTGTTGTTGGAGTAAGTCAAAGTCGTCGGCGTGGGGGGTGCCCACGCCGACGTGGCGAACCGCTTCGGCAGAGAGTGCCGTTGCGAAGCGAAGGGTGTCTGGTGGGGCGAAGTCGCTGAGCAGCCCATGGAGCATGCCAGCCACAAAGGTATCGCCCGCACAAACGGTATTGGTGGCGTTTACGCTAGGTGGGGTAGATTGCCAAGTGCCCTGTGAGCTAACCCATAAAACGCCCTCTGAGCCTGCGGAAATCAGCGCGTGCTCGATGCCGCTGGCGTGCAGTCGCTCGGCGGCGAGCTGGCGCTGTTGATTTGAATTTAGCGCGCTGCCAGCCCAGTCAGCGAGTTCCGTTTCGTTAGGTTTTACAGCCGCAGGCTGAGCAGCAATGGCGGTTAGCAGTGCCGGGCCACTGGTGTCTATCCAAAGTGGTACGCCATAGCTTTTTAGGATGGTTAGTAGTTCAGCAAACAGCGGCTGATCAATACCCGGTGGAAGGCTACCGGCAACGACGACCGCTTGGGGCGGAGCGAGGCGCTGAAACAAATCGTCTAGGGTAGTTCGTAAGGCATCTAGATGGGCAGCCTCAATCGGCATGCCGGGGCCGTTAATATCAGTGACGCGGCCACTCTGTTCCGCCAGCTTGGCGTTAATGCGCGTGCTTCCGGGTACTCGTACAAAGGCATCTTCCACGCCGTAGTGGGGGAATGCCAAGCTGAACGGGGCGTCGTTATCCTGGCCGAGAAAGCCGCTAACAATCACTTGATGGCCTAAGCTGGCCAGCACGCGTGCTACGTTAACGCCTTTGCCCGCGGCTTCTAACTGGGCGCTGTGGGGGCGGTTTACATGACCGAGTGTCAGCGTTTCAAGGTTGAATGCTAAATCCAGCGCGGGGTTGAGTGTAATGCACACTACCTGGGCCATTAGCGGGCCTCCAGGGCGTCACGCACCTCATCGCTGGTGGCTTTACTCAGTGCTAATTGGGCAGTGGCTTTTGCATCGGCAAGATCAAATTCACGCAGGCGCGCTTTGACTAGCGGAATTTGCCGCGCACTGACGGAAAGCTCATCAACGCCTAACCCTACCAGTACTGGCACGGCCATGGCGTCCGAGGCAAGCTCGCCGCATACGCCGACCCATTTGCCGTGGGCATGGGCGGCATCGACGGTCATTTGAATCAAACGCAGCACGGCGGGGTGTAAGCCATCGGCCTGGGCAGAAAGCTCTGGGTGGCCGCGGTCGATGGCCAGGGTGTACTGAGTTAAATCGTTAGTGCCAACGGAGAAGAAGTCCACCTCGGCCGCCAGCGTAGGTGCTAGCAGTGCGCTGGAGGGCACTTCGATCATCACGCCCAGTTGCACATCAGTGGCGCGCTGCTGTGGTGGGATTTCGCTAAGTAGGCGGTCATAGATGACTTTGGCGGCGCGGAATTCAGCGACATCCTTAACCATCGGCAGCATGATGCGTAGCGGACGGCCGACGGCTGCCATCAGCAGCGCGCGGATTTGTGTTTCCAGCACTTCCGGCTCGGTCAGCGCTAAGCGAATGCCGCGTAGGCCAAGGAAAGGATTGTCTTCCTGGGGAACCGGCCAGTAGGGCAGCGGCTTGTCGCCACCCACATCCAAAGTACGCGCGACCAGCGGACGGCCATCCAAGGCATCGGTGGCTTCGCGGTACTCGGCAATCTGGGTGGCTAGGTCCGGTGCGCTTGAGTAGGCCATAAACAGGAACTCGGTGCGCAGCAGGCCAACGCCTTCAGCACCGCGTTCAACCGCATCCGCGGCGTGGGCGGTGTTACCAAGGTTGGCTGCCACTTCTACCCGATGCCCATCGCGGGTTTGGGCTTGCTCAAAACGCAGCTCCCAGGCATCAGCTTCGCGCTGTTGCTGGTCGAGAAGCTGTTGTTCCGCGCGCTGCAGGCGCTCTTCGGAAGGCTGGGAGGTAACCCGCCCACGTTCACCGTCCAGAATCATCATGCTACCGTTATGCAACACCATGACGGCTTCACCGGCGCCGACAACAGCGGGAATACCCAGCGCACGAGCCAGAATAGCACTGTGTGCGGTGGCGCCGCCGCGCACGGTAAGCAGGCCGCGTACGCGTGAGGTATCCAGGCGGGCAACGTCGGAAGGGCCGATGTCATCCATCACCAGAATATACGGGTGGTCAGGTGGCTCGGGCAGTTGGACATCGCACAATACCCCTAGTACGCGGCGGCCTACGTCGCGCAGGTCAGCGGCGCGCTCGGCCAATAGGCGGTCGGCGAGCATTTCCTGGGCGTGGGCGGCGGTTTCAATAGCATTCCACCAACCGGCTTCTGCTGAACGACCTTCACGAATCGCATCAATGGCAGCGTGGTGCAACTCGGGGTCGTCGAGCATCTCTTCGTGCATTGAGAGAATGTCGGCCACTTCACCGCCAGGGGCGTTGTGCACCAGTGCTTGAAGCTGAGCAGCCCCCTCTTTGAGTGCCACTTTCAGCCGGTTAATTTCTTGTTCGGGGTCGCTGGCGTGTTCAGCATAGTCGAACTGCATCGGGCGAATCACAAACACCGGCGCAATGGCTAAGCCCGGCGAAGCGGCAACGCCGGTGTGGGGCGCATCAACGACTAACGGCTCAACGGGCTTGCTCGTGTTAGTCACCGACTTGGTATCAAAACCGCCGTCGAACGGCGTTACTTTCTCACCTAGACCGTCTTCAACGGCGGCGGCTACTGCGCCTAGCGCAGCACTTGCCTGGTCACCTTCGGCAGAAAGGATAAGCCACTGACCACGCCGTGCTCCCAAGCCAATCACTTTGGTCAGGCTGGCGGCAGAAACCGTGGAAGCACTGCCTTCTTCAAGGCGTACGTTAATCGGCATTGATTGTGCGCGGGCGATCTGTACCAGCTGTTTTGCTGGGCGGGCGTGCAGGCCATGGGGGTTCAAGACGCGCACGCGACGAGTCTGAGTGCTAGCGGTTTCGCCCGCCAGCGTGGCCAGCAGCTGTGCGCTGCTTTTGCCCACCCAGCTGTCACTCTCGCCGTTCTCCAACACGGCTAATAGCTGTTCCAGCAGTGGGCGGTGGGCATCGCCACTGGCCGCTAAACAGAACAGTGCGTGGACAGGGTGGCCGCTATGCTCAAGTTTAGGATCAGCTGGCGTGGCAACGCCTAGTGCGGGTTGTGTCACCCCTTGGGCGTGGCTTGCCAACCAAAATCCTTTGCCCAGCCATTGGGGGGAAGCATTGGCAATGGCGCTAATAAAAGCGTTATCAACGCAGCCACTTTGGCGCAGCCGAGCGGCAGCGGCCAAGGCAAGCTCTTGAGGGTCGCGAGCAGGGAAGTTAATGCACAGCGTATCGGCATCCAGGCGCGGCTCAAGCGTTGGCTTGGAAAGTAAACGCGCTACCTCGACAGCCGAGCTAGCGCTGGCGAGCTGGCTGGCGACGCCTTCGCGGTCTAAGACGTGGGTCAGCTGGCGCAGAATATCCAGGTGTTCGTCATTTTGCGCGGCTATCGTCACCAAAACATA
Organism: Halomonas sp. IOP_6; assembly: GCF_021151565.1. Taxonomy (NCBI): domain Bacteria; kingdom Pseudomonadati; phylum Pseudomonadota; class Gammaproteobacteria; order Oceanospirillales; family Halomonadaceae; genus Halomonas; species Halomonas sp. IOP_6. Next base: position 12,383 of record NZ_JAIRBO010000008.1, read on the forward strand.
GACCGTCTGGCCGTCATGCCACTGAACGCCTTTGGGGAACTGCAGCACCCTCACGCCGGTATGTTTTACGTGCTGACGACTTTCTGGCGTGCCGTGTGGAATAGCAATCGCGTTACCAAGATATGTTGACGACTGAGCTTCACGGGCATGGAGACCATCACGGTACTCGGCCTCAACTAAGCCCGCATCCGTTAGCGCCTTTGCGGCGATGTCGAGTGCAGCTTGCCAGTCGTCCGCATGGCGGTCGAGCAAGATGTCATCTGGGCCGAGAGTTAACATAGGGTTCTCCTGTAAACGCTGTCAGCCAAGGGTAATGTCTGCAGCGTGATCATGCTTAAACGTTGGTCGTAGAGCGTTTAGCTTCGCTGGATGAATCGTGTCATCTGTGGTTAGTTGGCTATGCTGAATCGATTCACTTAAAGACACAAGGGTTGTCTTTCTAGACTTTAGTCTGGGTGGGGAGAAACGGCTGATAAACTACACCGGCAACCAGAGGGAGAATTGCATGACACTTGCCGACATTGCCCGGCTTGCGGGCGTATCGCGCACCACGGCGAGCTATGTAATTAATGGCCAGGCCGAGCAACGGCGTATTAGTAATGCCACCATTGAGAAAGTAATGGCGGTCGTGCGGCAGCATCGCTATCACATTGACCCGCAGGCAGCGGCGCTGCGTCGTGGGGCAAGTCGGCTGATTGGATTGATCGTGCCGGACCTTGAAAATATCAGCTATGCGCGGCTCGCGAAGCGCTTAGAGCGTGGCGCGAGAGAGAAGGGTTATCAGCTGTTGGTGGCTAGCTCAGATGACTGTGCCGATAGCGAGCGCGCCTTGGCATTGGCGCTTCGCGCGCAGCGTTGTGAGGTGCTTATTACCGCCAGCTGCCTTGCCGAAGAGGACACCTTCTATTCTGAGTTGGTGGACGAAGGTTGGTGCGTGGTGGGAATGGACCGTGGGCTTGCGCCGACGCGTTTTGCCAGTGTCGTCAGTAACGATCAAGACGCGGCATATGCGCTAACCCGCTCGGTCATTACGGGTAGCACGCGGCGTGTGGCGTGGTTAGAAGCGATGCCTAGCTTGTCGATCAGTCGCGAGCGGAGGGTGGGTTTTCAGTCAGCACTACAAGACACCTCTATCGAGCCGGTTTTACTTAGCGGTACGCACTACGAGCGTAGCGAAGGCGCCCGTCTTGCCGCTCAACTGCTGGATGAGAAGGGCGGTGCTGATGCGTTGATCACCGCGTCTTATGTGCTGATGGAAGGGGTGTTTGACGTGTTTCTGGAGCGCGGTGGGCTACCAGAGAATATGCGGTTGGCCACCTTTGGCGACCACCGTTTGTTGGATTTTCTGCCGCAACCGGTGAATTCAGCCTTGCAAGATTATGATCGCATTGCTGAACTCACCCTGCGCTGCGCCCTGAATGCCATGAACGGTGACTATCAGTGCGGGCAGCAGGTTGTGGCGCGCCACCTGCGTACCCGATAAGCCCCATTGATTCGTTCAAAGCTTGAGTTGTTCAGACCTTGAGTTGTTAAGAGCTTGAGTTGTTAAGAGCTATACCGTGCGGGCTTGAGCCCAGGCCTGCGCATCCGGAATAGACATATCGTAGCGTTCACTGAGATAGGGCGACGACAGTAAAAAGTCGGCGCTCGCCGCATTGCATGCCACCGGCACGTTCCATAGCGCGGCTAAACGCAGCAGCGCTTTGACATCAGGATCGTGGGGCTGAGGGGCAAATGGATCCCAGAAGAAAATCAGCACGTCTAACTGTTGTTCGGCAATCCGCGCACCAATTTGCTGATCACCGCCCAGCGGCCCGCTCATCAATCCCTCGACCTCTAGGCCAAGCGCATTTTTGAGCCGCCCAGCGGTAGTCCCCGTACCAATAAGAGTGTGCTGGCTGAGCGTTTCCTGCCAGCGTGTTGCCCACTCCAGCATTTCAGTTTTTTTGCCGTCGTGGGCAATTAGCGCAATGCGTTTACGCGGTTGCAGTGTACGAACGGCTTGGCGGGGTGGACGTGCATCGCTCATGGCATGGCTCTCCAGTTAACATTCCGGCTATTTCAGGTCGCTGTTAGATTTACGCTTCTTCAACGGCCAGCACTTTCATGGTGTTAGTGCCGCCGTGGGCGTTCATGTGGTCGCCGCGGGTAAGAATGACATGATCGCCAGGGTGTGCCAAACCATGCGCTTGGAGTAGCTTGACGGCTTCTTGGTTGAGCTCTTTAGGGTCCATATGGGTGGTGTCGAAGGGGATCGACACGACGCCGCGGTAAAGCGCCATGCGCCGTTGGGCAATCGGGCTGTGTGCAAGGCCAACAATCGGCAGACCAGAGCGAATGCGTGAGGCAATCAGTGGCGTATAACCTGTCGAGGTCATACAGGCTATGGCGCGTACCCCGGTGAGGTGGTTAGCGGCATACATGGCAGAGAGGGCAATGGTTTCATCAATGCGCTCGAAGCCTTCATGAATACGGTGGCCTGATGACTGAGCAATACGCTCGCGTTCAGCGCCGAGGCATACTCGATCCATCGCTTGAATGGTTTCTACCGGATAGTCACCCGCGGCGGTTTCTGCCGAGAGCATGACGGCGTCGGTGGCATCAAGTACCGCGTTAGCCACGTCGAATACTTCCGCGCGGGTGGGCAGTGGCGACTCAATCATCGACTCCATCATTTGTGTGGCGGTAATTACCGCGCGGTTAAGCGTGCGAGCATGCTTGATGATGCGTTTTTGAGTGCCGATCAGTGCGGCATCGCCAATTTCTACGCCTAAGTCGCCTCGGGCAACCATCACGGCTTCAGAGGCTTCGATAATGCCATCCAGTGTCTCATCATCGGCAACCGCTTCGGCGCGCTCAAGCTTGGCAACCAGACCTATTTCCTTGCCTGCTTCGCCGAGCAGGTCGCGCGCTTCTTGCATATCAGCAGCGCTGCGTGGGAACGATACCGCCAGGTAATCTACCCCGATATCGATCGCGGTTTTTAGGTCTTCTTTATCTTTTTCGGTAAGCGCCGGGGCGGATAATCCACCGCCTTGCTTGTTGATGCCTTTGTTATTGGAAAGCTTGCCACCTACGTGAACGCGTGTGTGGACTTCTTGACCAATAATCGAGGTGACGTCCAGCACGACACGCCCGTCATCCAGCAGTAGCCGGTCACCAGGGGCGACATCGTCAATCAGCGACTTGTAATCACAGCCGACGCGCTCGGCCGTGCCGCTGTTGGCATCCAACGCCATGTCGAGCACAAAGGCCTGGCCAATGTCCAAGTGAACGGCACCTTCGGCAAAGCGCGATATACGGATTTTTGGCCCTTGCAGGTCACCCAGGGCGGCAACGCTGCGATTTAGTCGCTGGGCGATCTCGCGTACCTCTTTTAAGCGGCGGCGATGGTCGTCTGCGGCGCCATGGGAGAAATTTAGCCGCACGACATCAACGCCCGCTTTTAGCATGGCTTCCAGCACGCCAGGGCGATCGCTTGCTGGACCAAGCGTCGCGACAATCTTGGTGCGGCGAAGGGGAGTGGGAGATGTTGAGCGAGTCATAAAAGTTACTCCTATTGACCATCTTGGCGGTGATTAATTATTGGACTACGATAGCCTTTATATAGTAATTTTACTACATATTGGGATGTTATTAGCCTTTAAGGGCAGTTTGGATAGGTAAAAATTGACCTAAAGGCGAATAAATACGTATTTTTAGTAATTTTTTTACTGGATACGCCATCGACTACCACTGCTTGATTGAGGTGCCATCATGACAATAAGAGTTGCTATTAACGGATTTGGACGGATTGGTCGTAACGTACTACGTGCGCTGTACGAAAATGGCTACCGGGATCGTGTCCGAGTGGTTGCGATTAATGATTTGGGTGATCCTTCCCTAAACTCGCACCTGCTGCGTCACGATACGGTTCACGGCCACTTTCCTTTTGCCGTTGAGCATGATGCCGAAAGTATTCGTGTGGATGGCGATCGCATCGCGATCTCTTCTGAGCGTGACCCTAGCCAGCTTCCTTGGGCATCCATGAACATTGATCTCGTCATGGAGTGCACAGGCTTGTTCACTAAGCGAGAAGCCGCTGCCAAGCATATAGAAGCGGGTGCTAAGCGTGTGTTGATCTCTGCCCCAAGCCCCGATGCTGACGCTACTATCGTATATGGCGTTAATGACGATATTTTGACGGCTGAACACACGGTGGTCTCCAATGCGTCGTGCACGACTAACTGCTTGGCGCCTGTCGCCAAAGCGTTAAACGATGCTGTAGGCATTGAAAATGGCTTGATGACCACGGTCCATGCCTACACCAACGACCAGAACTTATCGGATGTTTATCACTCCGACCCTTACCGCGCGCGTAGTGCGACGCATTCGATGATTCCGACCAAAACAGGCGCAGCAGCGGCCGTTGGTTTGGTCTTGCCGGAACTGGCAGGTAAGTTTGATGGGTTAGCCGTACGCGTACCGGTGATCAACGTTTCCCTGGTAGATTTAACATTTACGGCAAGTCGCGATACCAGCAAAGAAGAGATCAACGCCATTGTTGAAAAAGCAGCGGCGAACTCGTCTGTGCTAGCGGTTAATGCACAACCGCTGGTGTCTATTGATTTCAATCATGATGCGCATTCATCTACTTTTGATGCTAATCACACCCGTGTGAATGGCCGCCTGGTGAAAATTATGGCGTGGTACGACAACGAGTGGGGTTTCTCCAACCGTATGTTAGATACCGCCCTTGCTATGCAGAAAACGGCCAAATAACACCTGACTGACCCTTATGGGCAAGTGTCGCCCAGCAGCAACTCTGTTTTGAGTAGCTGCTGGGTTTTTGGTATCCGACCTAGAATCATTTTTGCCGCCACGCGGCCTTTGCCCGCACTGTCCTGGCGCACGGTCGTTAAACGCGGTGCTCTATATTGCCCTTCAGCAATGCCATCAAAGCCGGTAATTCTTAGCTCCCCCGGTACGTGAATGCCACGCTGTTCGGCCAGCGTCAGCGCGGTAAGCGCAATGCGGTCTGACATGCATAGCAGCAGATCCGGGCGCTGATTGGCAGGCAGGTCGAGGATTTCTGTGATTACCGGTGAGCACACATCAAACACGTTCTCTTCGATATTCCATAGTGGGATCTGTTCAGCATCAAAGCCATGTTCGGTGAGTGCTGCATGAAATCCGGCCAGGCGTGCACGACTGATGGTGCTGCTGCCCGGCAGTAGGGTGTGCGCTTTGGTGATTCGGCCGTTGCAATGCTCTTTTGTCAGACGAAGATTAATCACCGCAGGCCGCTGTGGCCGCGTTTTTAATGCGTGCTGGGCAAGGTGGTAGCTCGCATCCTGATCATCGATATGCACAGTCGGGCTGCCATCAATGTCGAAATCCACAGACACCAGTGGCCGCTGCGCAGGCAGCTCGCTTAGCAGCTTGTTATTAGGCATCAGGCCGTAAACGATAAAGCCATCGGCAATGTTTGCAGACCCTGGCGGCTGGGAGGCATGACCCCGGCCAGGCAGTAGCAGCATGGTATGCCCATGTGCATCGAGTACTTCAGCGACACCGGATAAAAATTCACTGGCGACAGCATCATTGAGGCTGTAGGTCAGGCTTTCGGCAAGAATAACCGCAACAATGCTGGAGCGCCCAGTACGCAGACTGCGGGCCTTGGCATCTGGGCCGTTATACCCAAGGCGTTTTGCCTCACTTAAAATACGATCGCGCAGAAGTGGCGAAAGCTGGTCAGGGCGGTTGAAGGCGTTTGATATTGTCGCAGTGGAAACGCCGAGTTCTGTGGCAAGATCCTTGAGAGTCATTCGACGATGGGCAGTCACGGGTTTCCTATCCTGTTTAATTATTTGGGCGTTATTTTACATCGCAGGCTAATGAATTGAATCTGGCGCACAAAAATACGGCCTTGACGTTGTTTCCACTACCGTTGCTATAGAGGTAGTAGCATCAAAGGCCGTTGTTCGCTCAGCAACAGCGTAGTTGATAGCGTTCGTTAAGCCGCAGAGCGTGTCTCAGAAAGCATCAACGCCGCACCACTTTCATCAAATAGATGCACATGCTCAATGTCAGGCACCAGGGATACTTTTTGGCCTTCTTCCCACTTGCTTGGGGCTTCGCTGCGGTGGATAAGCAGTGTATCGCCCTCTTTGGGTTCTAGGTAGACATAGACCTCATTACCTAGATACTCGACATTGAAAATTTCAAAGCAGTTATCGCCCTTGGGTGCCTCTAAGCGTAGGTGCTCGGGGCGTATGCCTAAGTTAAGTGAGCTGCCCGTGCGATAGCTATCAGCGGCTTGGGGAAGTGCGACCTCTCCCAAGCCTTTTGCAGTCACCCGGCAACCATCTTTTGAACCGCTGGCAAGCTCCGCAGGCATAAAATTCATCGTCGGTGAACCGATAAAACCGGCGACAAACTTGGTGGCTGGGCGTTGATAAAGCTCATGTGGACTGCCAACTTGCTCGATATGGCCGCCTTTTAGCACCACGATTTTATCTGCCAGGGTCATGGCTTCGACTTGGTCGTGGGTCACATAAATCATCGTAGAGCCCAGGCGATTGTGCAGCCTGGCGATCTCGTTGCGCATTTGTACTCGCAGCGACGCATCCAGGTTAGAAAGTGGCTCATCAAAAAGCAGAATGCGAGGTTCCCGAGCCATCGCACGGCCCATTGCAACACGCTGGCGCTGACCGCCCGACAGTGCTTTCGGCTTGCGGTGTAACAGGTCTTCAAGCTGCAAAATTTTAGCGGTACTCATTACCCGTTCATGGACCGTCTCTTTGTCTGTTTTGGCAAGCTTCAAACCAAAAGCCATGTTGTCATAAACGGTCATATGCGGGTAAAGAGCATACGACTGAAACACCATGCCCACACCACGTTCTCGTGGGGGAAGGTCATTGACCAGCGTGTCACCAATGTTTAAGTCACCGTCGGTGATTGACTCAAGACCCGCGATAAGGCGCAGCAGCGTAGATTTGCCACAGCCGGATGGGCCAACAAAGACGACAAATTCACCATCGCCAATGGTCAGGTCAACGTCTTTAATAATGTGATCGCGACCAAATACTTTGTTGATCTTTTCAAGCGTAACACTTGCCATGGTTAGCTCCTTGTCGGCCTCAATGCTGCATTCCTCGTATCGGGTCGACTATCGTTATTGAATGTTGTTATTGATTATTGCCATTGATTTGACTAAGCAACGTGCATGAAGGCGGCTTGATAGGCGGGCAGCGTCAGCACATTATCTTGACGTGCCGTAGTGAAGCCGTGTCCTTCCAGGTCACCAATGATGTCTAAGGGGAGTGCTGTTTGCAGCTCATTCCCCGTCAGGTTAAAGACACACAGCACTTTGTCTTGGCCATTTTGACGAATAAAGCCCAGTAACTCCTCGCCAACCTCAATCAGCTGTAAATCACCGTCAAACAGCGCGGAGTGCGCTTGGCGGAAAGCCAGCATCCGGCGCACACCGTTAAGCGTTGAGTCTGGGGTCGTGTGCTGTTGGCTAACCGCCAATGGCAGGTGGCGTTTTTCTACGGGGAGCCATGGCTCAATGGCCGAGAAACCTGCCTGGGTGCCATCGGTCCATGGCATCGGCGTGCGGCACCCGTCTCGGCCTTTAAACTCTGGCCAGAGCACTTTGCCGTAAGGGTCTTGAATGCGCTCGAAGGGCACGTCAGCTTCCGGAAGCCCTAACTCTTCCCCTTGATAAAGGCAGACGCTGCCGCGTAGGGAAAACAGCATGGCGAGCATCACTTTAGGATAAGCAATGGGATCTTCTTCAGCGCCCCAGCGTGATGCGCTGCGTTCAACATCATGGTTGGATGTTGCCCAGCAGGGCCAAGCGTCGCCCGCTAAGCGCTGAAAGCGCTCAATAACATGACGAATATAGCTAGCGGAGCGTGGCTTATTGAGCAAGTCAAAGGTGTAAGCCATGTGTAGTTTGTCACCGCCTGCGGTGTACTCAGCCATGCGCTCAAGTGGGTTGTCATCGCCGATTTCGCCCACGGTCGTAGTGCCGGGATACTCGTCCATCAAGGCGCGTAAGTCTTTTAAGAAATCTACGTTTTCAGGGCGGCTAATATCGTAGACATGACGTTGCCACGTGTAGGGGTTAGCCTCTGGAGCGCCCAGGGTCTTGGATTCGCCTTTGGGCACCGGTGGGTTGTCACGCAGCTCAGCGTCGTGAAAGTAGAAGTTGACGGTATCAAGGCGGAAACCATCAACGCCAAGATCCAGCCAAAAGCGCATGTTATCCAGCTGCGCCTGACGGGCTTCCGGATTGTGGAAGTTGACATCCGGCTGGCTGGTCAAAAAGTTGTGTAGATAATACTGCTGGCGGCGTGAATCAAAGGTCCAGGCAGGGCCGCCAAAAATAGATAGCCAGTTATTAGGGGGTGTGCCATCGGGCTTAGGGTCTGCCCATACAAACCAATCGGCTTTGGGGTTTGTACGATTCTGGCGGCTCTCTTTAAACCAAGCGTGCTGTTCAGAGGTATGGCTGATGACTTGGTCAATCATTACTTTCAGGCCTAGCGAATGGGCCTTGTCGAGCAGCGCCTTGAAATCATCCAGGGTGCCGAACATCGGATCAACGTCGCGGTAATCGCTGACGTCATAACCGAAATCGAGCATGGGGGAGGTGAAAAAGGGCGAAAGCCAGACACCATCAACGTTCAAAGAGGCCACGTAGTCGAGCTTTTCGGTAATACCTTTCAAGTCACCAATGCCGTCGCCACGGCTGTCTAGGAAGCTGCGCGGGTAAATTTGATAGATAACGCCGCCGCGCCACCAGGTCAGATTGTCTTGCATGAATAAATCCTTAATAAAACGTAAATAACACCCACGCTTAGCCTTTAACTGCACCTGCAGTTAAGCCTGAAACAATGCGACGTTGGAAAATGATGACTAGGATAACCAGTGGCACGGTGACGACGACCGACGCGGCCATAATTGGCCCCCAGGGAAGCTCGTAGGCGCTACCACCTGACAACAGTGCAATGGCAACAGGCACGGTGCGCTGGGCATCAGTGAGTGTGAAGGTTAAGGCGAACAGGAACTCATTCCACGCAGCAATAAAGGCAAGCAGGCCAGTGGTGGCCATGGCGGGCCACATTAGCGGTAGGAAAACTTTAGTAATCGTAATCCAGGGCGTAGCGCCATCCATGATGGCGGCTTCTTCCAACTCCATGGGCAGTTCTTTCATGAAGGTGGTAAGTACCCAGACGGTGAAGGGCAGCGTGAAAATGGTGTAGCTCAGAATGAGACCAGCGGGATTGTTGTAGAGATTTAGTGCGCGAATCACCTCAAACAAGCCTGAGAGCACCGCGACCTGAGGAAACATGGAAACCCCAAGAATGACCAGCATGACGGTCGAGCGACCACGGAAGCGAACTCGGCCCAGCGCGTAGGAGGCGGTAATACCCAGTAGCAGCGCGATGAAAACAACGCTAAATGCTACGACTACCGAGTTAAAAATCGCACGGATAAAGCTCGACTGGCTAAAAATCTGCGCATAATTGTCCAGGTTCCAATTTGAGGGCCAAAGTTCAACCTGGAATAAGTCACTAGAAGGTTTAAGTGAGGTAATGACCGCGTAATAAAATGGGAAAACGGCGTATACCATAATCAGCGCAATTAAGGCCCAAAAGCCGACGCGCTTGGCAATTTTGGCTAACTGACGTTGGTTCATCAGTCACCTCCTAGTTGTATTTTGTTACGGCCTAAATAGAGGTAAGCAACGGTGGCCAGGGCAATAATCAAGAACAACAGGGTAGAGGCAGCACTGCCGTAACCAACATCCTGGAACTCAACCAACTGCTGACGCGCATAGACTGACATCGACATCGTGCTGGTCGAGTTAGAAGTCAGTACGTAGATCACGTCGAACACCCGCAGGGCATCTAGAAGGCGGAAAATCACCGCCACCATCAAGGCAGGCGTAATTAGCGGTAGGGTAACTTTGAAGAACACACGCACGGGATGAATGCCATCTACTTCTGCTGCTTCGTAGCAATCTTTTGGCAACATCTGTAGGGCGGCTAACACCAACAGGGCGACAAACGGAATTGTTTTCCAGACATCGACCATGATGACTGCCCACATTGAGTAAGTAGCGCTAGCCGTCCAGGCGATAGGATTGTCGATAATCCCAACCGTCATCAGCAGGTGGTTGATGATGCCGAACTGATCGTTGAGCATCCATGCCCACATTTGGGCGGAAACGATGGTGGGGATTGCCCACGGAATCAGCACCGCTGCGCGAACAATCGTCCGGCCCTTAAACTCCGCATTTAGAATCAGCGCCACAATGACACCGAAAATGACTTCTAAAGAGACAGATACCACCGAAAAGTAAACGGTGTTCCAAACAGATTGCCACCAGACTGGGTCAGCAAGAACCCCGAACCAGCGACCATTGTCGTAAACCAGATAGTTTTCAAACCCGATTAGATTCGCCGCACCCAGGTCCGACAGTGAGGCATCGGTAAAGCTTAGAAAAAATGTTCGCATTAACGGCCAGCCGGCCACCAACGTTAATGCGATCAGCATGGGAGCCAAGAACAGCCAAGCCGCTTTGACCCGCTGACGGCGTACTTTAGTGCCGCGATGCCGACGCGCTGGCGCTGCGGCTGAGCGCGCCTCCAGGGGCGCGCTGTTGTTAGAAGAGGTCGACATAGGTATCTCCGCGGTTACCAGTTGCGACGCTTCAGGCGGAGTAGATCGCCTTCGAGGTCAGCGACGGCGTCAGCGCCAGTTTTAGTGCCCGAAAGCACATCATGGGAAGTGCTGAAAAAGGCATTGCTAACACGGCCATAGGCATCCCCGGTAGGTGCTGACGGACGGGCGACGGCGTTGGTGAAGGTGTCGTAAAGAGTGCCAAAGAAAGGCACGGCTTCCAGTACCTCTTCATCTTGGTAAAGCGCATCGATGGTGGGGTTGTAGGACGCTTGGATGGCACGACGCTTTTGCTCTTCTTCACCGGTTAAGAAAGCGACCAGGTCAGCGGCAAGCTCGGGATGTTCGCTATAGCGGGATACCGCTAAGTTCCAACCGCCTAAACCAGCTGCACTTCGACCGTCTTCTCCACCTGCGGGCAACTGGGTGACGCCGACGCTGCCACGTACATCGCTATCTTCGCTTTGAGCCAGTGACCAGGCGTATGGCCAGTTGCGCATAAATACGGCATTGCCGCCCTGGAAGACACCACGGGCTTCTTCTTCGGTGTAATTCAGCACGCCTTCTGGAGAGATGTCGCCAATCCATGAGGCTGCTAAATCCAGCGCTGCAGCAGCTTTCTCGTTATTGATGGTGACTTCGCCATTCTGATCTACCACGGTACCGCCACCGAAGCTTGATACCCACTCCAGTGCATTGACGGTAAGTCCTTCATAGGCACGCCCCTGGAAGACAAAACCCTGCATACGATCATTGCCTTCTGCGCGCTCGGCATCTTTGATATCACGCGCGATGTCGGTCAGTTCTTGCCACGTAGTAGGTACGTCATGGCCATGTTTCTCCAGCAAGTCCTCGCGGTAATACAGAACACCTGCGTCGGTAAACCAGGGCATCGCAACTAGGCGGCCATCGATAGTGTTGTTCGTGACAATGGTGTCGAAGTGGCCTGCCGCGGCGTCTTCACCAAGCACTTCGCTTAAATCAAGCAGGTGATTAGCGAGTAGGCCGGGCCAGACAACATCGATCTGCATGACATCGATGTCGCTAGAGTTGGCGGATAAAATTTGTTGGTAAAGTGACAAACGTTCAGTAGATGAGTTTGGCGTTGAAACCACATCGACACTGTGGCCGGTCTTCTCTTCCCAGGCGCTGACACCTTCTTGGCAAAGGGTAAGCTCCGCACCAACAGCTCCACAAGAAATGGTTAACTCAGCCGCCTGGGCAGAACCTGTGGCGCTAGCGAGACTAGCCAAAGCAATGGCAGAAGTGAGTAGTGTCTTTTTCATAGGGCGTTCCTCGGCATTTGTTGTTATGGGTAATGAGTGTTAAAAGCGCTTGTAGCGCCTACTTAAACGATTAAGTAAGGTGCCAGTTAGCCGTCTCCTCGTGACAAGTTCAATAGCGACTTTTGTCTAATGCCGTTGCATTACTTTTTTCTAACCTAATGAACGGTTTAGACATTGGTCGATAATTAGTGATTTCTTGTTGGTTTACTACCTCTTAATCGATTAAGTTCTTTCTACCGTTATCTAGCGGGATAAAACGTAGTTGCTTTGCAACATAATCTGCTGAATTCGGTTCGCAGAACAGCGTTTAGCGCCACTCAGTGGGAGAGTCGTTGGGCGTGTTGATAAGCGGGGCTATCCGTGCGGTAAAACGACAGACTGCTGGCTTTGGATCGAAGGCAAGGAAGGTTTAAAGCAAAAGCATCAGAAACTTACGTTTTCAACAAAATCTCAAAAATAAAAGATTTAAAGCCAAGTTTTTAAAGCGATTTTTAAAACGCTTTTTTTAAAGCATAGCTCTTAGGAACACAGCTCCTTGGGATACAGCTCCTAGGAATACAGCTTTTAAGAGCATGGGTTTTAAGGGTATGGCTTTTAAAACAAGGGCTTAATAAATTAGGGTTTAAAACAATGCACAAAATGACATTCAAAACACCTCTCGCCATTGCCATCGCCGCTGCCAGTTTTGGGCTGTGTGGCACTGCTAGCGCCGACACAACATTGGAAGAGCGATTTGCTCAGTTAGAAGCAAGAATTGCGGCTGCCGAACAGCGGGCGGAGGCTGCAGAGCGTCGCGCGGAGTTAGCTGAGCAGGGACATGCTGCACCATCGTCAAGTGCGCCCGCTACCAATGCTGATATTGAAGAACGCCTTGCCCGTGTAGAGCGCCAATCCAGCGGTGAAGAGGGATTCTCCTTTAATGTCTATGCGCGTTCCGGCCTGCTAATTGGTGAAGATGGCAAAAGCGCTCCAGGTGGTCCTTATCTGACACCCGCGGGTGGCAATGGCGGTGCTGTTGGTCGTTTGGGCAACGAGCCGGATACATACTCTGAAGCCATTCTGAACTACCGCATGCAGTTTGATAACGGTGCAAAAGCTCGTTACACCACGATGTTGGCTGCCGGTACTAATTCCAGTAACGATTGGGTAGGTGACGATACCAACCTAAACGTGCGCCAGGTGTACGCCGAATTTAGTGACTTACCAAGCTTTACCGGCGCGTTTGAAAACGCTTCCATTTGGGCCGGTAAGCGCTTTGACCGTGATAACTTTGATATCCATTGGCTAGATAGCGATGTTGTCTTCCTCGCCGGTACCGGTGGCGGTATATACGACATGCAGCTAGCCGATAACTGGAAGAGTAACCTTTCAGTCTATGGCCGCAGCTTCAGCGACTATCCGGTCGTCAACCGTGAAAACCCTGGCTTAGATGGGAAAGATAGCGATACGGATAACCTCGTGCTGACCTCTAATAATTACTTCGGTAACTGGCAGGTCATGGTCAACGGCATGTCTGCTGCTGATAACGATGAGCGTGATATTGGCGTGGGCCAAACCGCGGCTGATACCGGCTGGCATACCATGGTGGCTTACCACGGCGACAGCTTCTTCGGCATGGGCGAAGGTAACTTTAAGGCCGCTGTACTGCACGGCCAAGGCTTAGGGGCCGAAGTTAAAGGGTTGGGTAGCAACGGCGACCTGACGGATGATGCTACCGCAACGCGGCTGGCGTTATACGGAACGACCTATATTGCACCGAAGTGGCGTATTGCACCGTCGATACTGGCTGAAACCAGTGAAGATCGTTTCGCCAATGGTGACAGTTATGATTGGGCTACGCTAAACGTACGTCTGGCCAATGAAATCAATCAGAATTTTGAAATGCAGTACGAAGCTAGCTATCAGTGGATGGATTTAGATCCACAGGGTTACAGTGACCGTAACGCGGTTGATGGTGACTATATGAAGTTCACTATCGCACCGACTTTCAAGCCGGAAGTAGGTGGTTTCTGGAAGCGTCCTGAGATCCGTCTATTCACGACTTACAGCGACTGGGACGATAGTCTTAATAGCTACGGTGCAAGTTCTCTAGGTAGCGATGGATTTACTGGCGGTGAATTTACCTTTGGCGTACAAACCGAAGTATGGTTCTGAGCAGAGGTTCTAAGCAGAGGTTCTAAGCGTAAGCCGCTGCTCGCTAGCGAAAACTGTTTCTCCAATGCTGATTGCCCGCGACGTGTCGCGGGCTTTTTGTTATGTAAAAGCACTGATATCGGGAGGCGCTGATGTCGTTACTCCAAGAAAAGCTAAAGGCTCCGCCGCTGCCGCTTAGTGTGGTGGCCCGGCCACGTCTAAATGATCATTTCGCCTTAAACGAGCGCACCCGCCTGCTGGTGCTGGCAGCGCCCTCGGGTTATGGCAAAACGACACTGCTGGCCGAACGGTTGCCCGCGCTGGAACAGGAGGCCGCTTGGCTACGATTGGATCAGCGTGATAACCAGCCAGCACGCTTTCTAACCTACTGGCGGGCAGCGTTGAATAAACTGCTCAATGGCACCTGTGTGCTTTCACCCATGGCAGACAATGCTGACTGCGTCGAACAGCTTGAGCGCTGGTTGGGCGAGTTACCCGAGCAACGTTCCCCGTGTCGTTTCGTCGTCGATGAATTTGAACACGTGACCCATCCCGATATTTTGGCTGGCGTCGCTCACTGGCTGCGTCATCAGCCGCCTTGGTTGACCTTGACACTGGCGAGCCGCTCGCGACCCGCGCTTGGTTTGGCGAGTTTGCGATTGAGAGGGGAGCTTGAAGAGATCGACCTTCATGGCTTGGCCTTTGACAGCGAAGAAGCACACACCTTGTGTGCCGAACAGCTAAGTTTTCCGCCCACCCGAGTAAGCCTTGAACGTGCGTTGCGTAGAAGCGGTGGCTGGATTGTAGCGCTTAACTGGTTGGTTGAGCGAACCACCACGCGCGCGGGATTTGATGCGCTGGTAGAGCGCTTAAGCGGTGCGCACCCTGATTTTGTCGCTTGGTTTGATGAACTGCTCGCTACCGCGCTTCCCTCTGAAGAGCGCGAGTTAATGCTTCAGTTGGGGGTGTTAGAGCGTTTTTCGCCCGAGCTAATGGCGCGCCTTTTGGAAGGAGAGCGGTTAACTCAGCGCTTGGAAGCGTTTGAGCAAGCGGGGCTATTCATTGAACGCCCCGACCCGCATAGCCAGTGGTTCCGCTTTCAGCGACTGTTTGGCGAGTATCTTCGTCACCGCCGACACGAGCTTGATTTAGCCACTCAGCGAAGGTTACACCAGCGTGCAAGCCAGGCGTGGTTAGCGCTAAATGATCCGGTCATGGCGCTACGCCAGGCAATCTTAGCCGAGGAGCCAGAGGATGTTGCCAGCTTGTTGACCGCGCAGGGGCCTGCGCTATTAGCCAGCGGAGCTTATGCGTTATTAGCGCAAGGTTTTGCGCTGTTAGGTGAGCCGCGGATCTCAACAAGCCCTGAGCATACGCTGCTCTATGGTTGGGTATCCCATGGGCAATTTCAGTTTGATATCACGGCACGAGTGATCGGATGGATAGAGGCGCAGCTGGATGAGCCCGCATGGCAGGCATTGAGTGCTGAATTTGCCACATTGCGTGCCCAATTGGCAATTAACCAGGGTGATGCTGAGCGCGCAGCGCCACTGGCTGAGCAAGCGCTCGCGTCGCCTGCTCGCTATCTGGCGTCAACACCACTGACCGCCACCGCTATTCTTAGTGAAGCACGCTTTGTTCTGGGCTATCTGGAAGAGTCGCTTCAGCGCGTTAGAGAAGTAGAGCGCCAAGCTCGTCAGCGCAGCGATCATCAGCTGCTGCTGTGGTCATACTGTCATCAGTCTGAAACCCTGGTGGCTCAGGGACGCTTGCAGGCCGCCTACGATATTCAAGAGCGCGCCTTTGCTCATCTAGAACGCGCCGAACTTGAGCATTTGCCGGTCGCGGAGTTTTTGTACCGCATTCGCAGCCAGGTGCTTTGGGAGTGGCATCGCTTAGACGAAGCCGAGCAGGCTGCGTTGAAAGGTATTGCGGTGTTAGACAATCAAGGCGAGCGCTGGACGCTGCAGTGCCATATTCAGCTCGCTAAAGTCGCCCAGAGCCGGGGAGACCAAGCGCAGTGTGCCGACCACATTCGTAGGCTGCGTAAAATTCTCTCAGAAGGGGATTACCACATTGATTGGGTAGCCAATGCCCATGCAACGCTGTTGGCGTGGTGGCAATCGACACACGATATGGATGCGGTCGAGCGTTGGCGCCAAGAAGCGCCAGAACCACTTACCGAGCATGCCACCAATCACTTTTCCCAGTGCAACGTACGTAACCATGCCCGTGCATTAACACTATTGGGGCGCTACGAAGAGGCCCGAGAACTGCTGGATGCCCTTGAAGACCACACCCGGCGGCTAGGATTAGTGACTGACGCGAATCGCAACCAGCTGTGCTTAGCGGCGGTGGCTTGGCATCAGGGGCAAACCACCCAGGCAAGCAACCATATACAGCAGGCACTCAGTTTAGCTTCCCGCACCGCATTGGTAGGCAGCTTTTTACGGATAGGCAAACCACTGGGGGAGCTGCTGTCGACGCTATTAGCAAGTAACAGCTTAGACCCCCTTGAACAGGCTCGTGCGGAGCGGTTGTTGACCTTAGCTGGCCGCCAAAAAGATTTTGGCAGTGCTCGCCGCTTGATGCTGGACGAGACAGTCATTGCCAACATTGTGGCACGGCCCGATGTGCCTGAACTTATCCGTACGTCGCCACTCACTCGCCGAGAGTGGCAAATCTTGGGGCTGATTCATGCTGGGCTCTCTAATGAGCAGATCGCTGAACAGCTATCGGTGGCGCCGACCACCATCAAAACGCATATCCGCAGCCTTTATCAAAAACAGAATATTCGGCGGCGGGATGAAGCCATTGCGCTGGCGGGGCAATTTCTGGCGCATATTCAAGGAGAATAAGAGGAGAGTAAACAGTGCTTAAGGGCGGCGGTAGCGGCTACTCCTAACACCTACTCCTAATACCTACGCCCACTGCTACCTCTAGGGGAGGATTTTATCTTTCGGTCAACGCTGCATCATGCCAATCAACAGGCCATTTAAAGGATAAGGACAATACGATGATGCAGATGCCTTCCACCTCCCACTACGTTGGCAGCCAAGGCGCTGACTGGTGGCGCGGCGCAGTGATTTACCAAATTTACCCGCGCAGCTTTATGGATAGCGACGGAAAGGGCGGCCAGAGCGATGGGATTGGTGACTTAAAAGGGGTGATCGATAAGCTTGATTACATTGCCTCGCTAAACGTCGATGCCATTTGGCTGTCGCCGTTTTTTACCTCGCCCATGAAAGACTTCGGCTACGATATTAGCGATTACCGTGGTGTTGACCCGATGTTTGGCACCCTGGAAGATTTTGATCGCCTAGTTGAAGCTGCCCATGCCAGAGGGCTGAAGGTGACGATTGATCAGGTAATGTCACATACCTCTGACCAGCACGCCTGGTTTGAAGAGAGCCGCAAAAGTCGTGATAACCCGAAAGCAGACTGGTATGTCTGGGCCGACCCCAAACCTGATGGTGCGCCACCGACCAACTGGCAGTCGGTGTTTGGTGGTAGTGCCTGGCAGTGGGATACGCGCCGTTGCCAGTACTATCTGCATAACTTCCTGGCCAGCCAGCCGGATCTCAATTTCCGCACTCCCGCCGTGGTGGATGCCATTCTGGAAGAAGCGCGCTTTTGGCTGGAGCGTGGCGTCGACGGCTTCCGTCTTGATGCTGTGAACTTCTGCACCCACGGCGAGCTCAAGGATAATCCTCCGCGTGCAGCAGTAACCGAAAGCTTTTTAGGTGTTCGCCCGGACAACCCCTATGGCTACCAGCTGCATCAGCACGATAAAACCCAGCCGGAAAATGTGGTGTTTTTAGAGCGCCTGCGCGGCCTGCTCGATGAGTACCCAGGCTCGACGAGCGTGGGAGAAGTTGGTGATGATGACGCCCTGGGCGTGATGGCGGAATACTCCCAAGTCGGCAATCGCCTGCACATGTGCTACTCCTTTAACCTGTTGACCGACAAAGCCGACCCTGGTTATTTGCATAAAACGCTTACCGAAATGGAGGCGCGGATTGGCGACGGCTGGCCCTGTTGGGCACTAGGAAATCACGATGTCACCCGCCTTGCCACCCGCTGGCAGGCTGAAGGACAACTGGATAAGCTGCGACTTTATATGGTGTTTTTGCTTACCCAGCGGGGCAGTGTGTGCCTTTACCAAGGTGAAGAACTTGGCTTGCCAGAAGCCGAACTGACGTTTGAGCAGTTGGTAGACCCGGCGGGCATCACCTTTTGGCCTGCCTATAAAGGTCGCGACGGCTGCCGAACGCCACACCCTTGGCAAGCCGACGCGCGACACGCGGGCTTTAGTGATGTCATGCCCTGGCTGCCAGTGCCCGATTCGCACGCCAGTCTCGCCGTTGATCAACAAGATAACGATGCCGGTTCGTTGCTCAATGCCTACCGTGAGTTTTTAGCGTTTCGCCGCACCTTGCCAGCGTTAGTAAAAGGCCAGGTGCGCTATCACGCCGTGCATGATGAGGTGCTCTGTTTAGAGCGTACCTATCAACACTCACGTCTGCTGATTGTACTGAATTTTAGCGACCAAACCGTCACTCGCGTGGCGCCTAAAAGCGCTGAATCACTGAAGGGTTCGCCTGCTTGGCTAAACGGCGAGTGGCAGGAGGGGCAACTACGGCTACCACCTTACGGCGTGGCGATTGCCTGCTGCCCACAGTCCGAGGAGGATGCTCCATGGGACGTTTAACGCTTAGCGGTATTGGTAAATCCTTTGACGGTGTGGAAATCTCTCGGGATATCGATCTTACGATCGAAGATGGCGAGTTTGTGGTCTTTGTTGGCCCCTCTGGCTGCGGAAAATCCACCTTGCTGCGTATGATCGCAGGCCTGGAAGATATCACCGAAGGTGATATGCAGCTTGATGGTCAGCGGATCAATGAGATTCCGCCCCAGGAGCGGGATATCGGCATGGTCTTCCAATCCTATGCGCTTTACCCGCACATGAGCGTGGCGGAAAACATGGCCTTTGGCTTAAAGTTGGCGCGCACTGATAAAGCCGAGATTCGTCGTCGCGTTCAGCATGCCGCTGACATGTTGCACTTGACTGAACTGCTGGAACGCAAACCTAAAGATCTTTCCGGTGGCCAGCGTCAGCGGGTAGCGATTGGCCGTACCTTGGTAAAAGAGCCCGCGGTTTTTTTGTTCGATGAGCCGCTTTCTAACCTGGATGCCGCGCTGCGGGTGGATATGCGGGTGCAAATTGCGGCGCTGCATAAGCGCCTGAACGCCACCATGATCTACGTGACCCACGATCAAGTGGAGGCGATGACGCTGGCTGACCGTATTGTGCTGCTTTCCCGTGGCCGTATCGCCCAGGTCGGCGCGCCGCTTTCGCTCTATCACTTCCCTAAAACCCTTGAAGTGGCCGAGTTCATCGGCTCGCCGCGGATTAATACCTTTCCCGTCACGGTGGTAGACCCAGGTGAACGTCAAACAGTCGTGCGTCTGCATAGCGGTGACACGCTGGCAGTGGCGGTCAATGGCAAGCATCTTCAGGCAGGGGATAGCGCAACGCTTGGGCTGCGGGCAGAAGATTTTGTCGCAGCCGAACAGGCAGAAGCCACACTGAGTGCGACCTTAATGGTGGCGGAAAAGCTGGGTTACGAAACGTTGGCGCACTGGCAGGTAGCAGGTATTAGCGTTCCGCTCACCCAGCGTTTAGATGGTTTGACCCATCTGGAAGAGGGCCAAACGGTGCGTTTGGGGCTTGCAGGCCAGCATTGCCACCTGTTTGATCACAGTGGCAATGCCTGCCCCCGGCAGGTTGCAGTAGATGGCGTTAGCCAATAATTAATCAGCTGATTTATATACATAAAAAGCGCCTCAAATTTTTTAGGCGCTTTTTTCTTAATTATTTTCTATAAAGAGTGCATCCAAAACGTCTTCTCGTGTGTATCCCCTATACAGCCACACTTTGCAGTGGTTGATACAAAACCCAAGGAGACTGAAATGACTATCCAACCTCTTACGCGTGCAGCACTCGCCGCTACCTTGATTGCATCCTTCAGTCACGTTGCGCTGGCCGATATGACGCCTGCCGACGTTCAAGTGCCCGATGGCAATACCGTCGCTCTGGAAACAGTGGGTGTGGGTGCGATTACCTACATGTGCGAAGCTAAAGGTGACGGTACTATGGGCTGGGTATTCAAAGGCCCCCACGCTGCGCTGAACGATAGTGATGGTGCTCAAGTTGGCAGCTACTATGGCCCGCCTGCTACTTGGGAAGCGTTGGATGGCTCCAAAGTTACCGGCACTCAGTTGGCAACTGCCGCGAATGGTGATGGCAATATCCCGTTGCAGCTCGTTGAAGCCAATCCTGCGGAAGGTGAGGGCGCAATGACTGGCGTTAGCTACATTCAACGCCTGAACACTCAAGGTGGTGTCGCACCCGATGTGGCTTGCGATGATGGCCATGACGGTGCCACTGCAGTCGTCACCTATCAAGCAGATTATATTTTCTGGACAGCTAACTAAGTCCTTTTATTGCTTAGTGGTAAGTAACACTTTTGCTAAGCAATGTTTTTCTCAAGAAACACATCTAAGTAAGGCTAGAGGCTCGTCTCGCGAGTCTCTAGCCGCTATGCTAGCCAAAAGAGCGGCGATAACAGTAGTGGCGACTGTATCGGCGCGTCACCAGGGAGCTAGCAAGTGTCTGATATAGGCGTGTCTACGATAGCTAACGACTTCGATTATGCTGATGCACTTGCCCGCTGCGCGCGTGGTGAGCAAGCGGCGCTACATCAGCTTTATCGTCAAGAGGGTGCCAGACTGCTTGGCGTTGTCATGCGCATTGTGAAAGACCGCGGCATGGCTGAGGACATTGTCCACGATGCTTGCCTGAACATCTGGCAGCGAGCCGATAGTTTCGACCCCGAACGGGGCTCTGCCCGTACCTGGATATTCAGTATTGCCCGCCACTTAGCATTAAACGCTATTCGCCAGCGCGACCGAGAAATCAGGGTGGATATCAACGATCCAGGCGAGATAGCCGATGATGACACCTTCCAACAGTCATTATCGACAACGGCGGAAGCCTTTGACTGGCAGACTGGCCAGCAGATGGATGAGTGTTTGCAGCAGTTGGAAACCGAGCGCCGCAACTGTGTGCTACATGCCTACGTGGATGGTTTAAGTCATGCCGAGATTGCTGCACACACTGGCGCGCCGCTAGGCACTGTTAAAGCCTGGATTAAGCGAAGTTTACTTCGCCTGCGGGAGTGTATGTCATGACACGTTCAAACGAAAACGATGACCTTTATGCACTTGCAGGGGAGTACGTATTGGGGTCGTTACCCATTGCTGAGCGAGAAGCCTTTGAAGCACGCTTAGCCAATGATCCAGAATTACAGACCATCGTGGCTGACTGGGAAGAGCAGTTTTTCCCCTACACCGCGATCGTTGATCCTGTTACCCCATCAGATTATTTATGGCCGCGCATAGAGCGCAGCATGCATGCCGCATCGACAAGATCAGCGCGTGTTCCAAGGGCGGCACCAACGCCACGCCGCTTGGTGCACAGCCTACCATTTTGGCGCGCCGCTACCGGCCTTGGTTTGGCTGCCGCGGTGACCATGGGCGTGATATTGACCAATGTCTCTACTGCACCAACAACGCCGGAATATATGGTGGTGCTGTTAGCGCCGCAAACTCAATCAGCCGGGTGGGTAGTACAGGCCGCCAACCGCCAGGAAATTCAACTGATCCCGTTAGGCGCTTTTGAAGTGCCCGAAGGAAAAGCACTGGAGTTCTGGACCAAGGCGGATGATTGGCAAGCGCCGGTTTCACTTGGCCTAGTAGAACCAGGGCAACCGTTGCGCCTGCGTTTAGACCAGTTACCGCCGCTTGAGAATAACCAGCTCTTTGAACTCACACTAGAAGAGGACACTGGTTCGCCCACCGGTTTACCAACTGGCCCGATTGAGTTTATCGGCCGCGCGGTGGAGATTTAACGCATAGCATTATGAACGATGCTAACGACATCACAGGCGAGTTCCGAGTGGCTTAAAAGAACGTTAAACCCACTTGGAACAGCCGCTCCACGTCACGAATGCGCCGCTTATCAATCACGAACAGAATGACGTGGTCGCCGCTCTCTACCATCACATCCCCATGGCCAATGATGACCTCTTTGCCTCGCACAATGGCACCAATGGTGGTGCCTTCAGGCAGATTGATCTCAGCTATGGTACGGCCTACCACCTTGGACGACTGCTTGTCACCGTGGGCGATCGCCTCAATGGCTTCCGCAGCGCCACGGCGCAGTGAGTGTACGTTGACAATATCGCCGCGGCGGACGTGGGTAAGCAGGCTACCGATGGTCGCTTGCTGGGGGGAAATGGCGATATCGATTTCGCCCCCCTGAACCAAGTCCACGTAGGCAGCGTTGTTAATCAGCGTCAGTACCTTCTTGGCGCCCAAGCGTTTGGCCAGCAGCGACGACATAATATTGACCTCGTCGTCGTTGGTCAGAGCACAAAAGATATCGCAGTCTTCGATGTTCTCTTCTTCCAACAGCCGCTTGCTGGTGGCGCTGCCGTGTAGCACCACTGTTCGGTCAAGCCGCTCGGAAAGCGCAGTACAGCGCTCTAAACTGTGCTCGATAATCTTGACCTGATGGCTGTGCTCCAGGTGTTCGGCTAAACGTTCACCGATATTCCCCCCACCGGCAATCACTACCCGTCGGAAATCCCGTTCAACGCGGCGTAGTTCGCTCATTACCGCGCGAATATCACGCCGTGCCGCCAGGAAAAACACCTCGTCGTCGGCTTCAATCACCGTATCGCCACGGGGAATAATCGGTCGGTTGCGGCGATAAATTGCCGCCACGCGTGTTTCCACATTGGGCATGTGCTTGGCTAAAAAGGCTAAATCCTGTCCCACCAACGGGCCACCGTAGAACGCCTTGACCGCCACCAACTGCACCAAACCACCGGCAAATTCCAACACCTGCAGCGCACCGGGGTGCTCAATCAGGCGGCGCACATGATCCGTGACCACTTGTTCAGGGCTGATCAGTACATCAATAGGAATCGCTTCGTGGGCAAACAATCCCTTACGGGTGAGGTAGGCGGTTGAGCGTACGCGGGCAATTTTGGTAGGCGTGCGAAACAGCGTATGGGCGACTTGGCAGGCGATCATGTTGATTTCATCGGTGTTGGTCACCGCAATCAACATATCAGCATCTTCACAGCCCGCCTGACGCAGCACAATGGGATATGACGCCGAGCCCGTCACGGTGCGGATATCCAGTTTGGTGTGCAGTTCGCGCAGTTTTGCGCCGTCGGTATCGACAACGGTGATGTCATTCTCTTCGCGGGCAAGGTGCTCCGCCAGGGTGGCACCAACTTGGCCGGCACCCAAAATAATGATTTTCATTGCTGATGTTCCTTACGATCTAAGTCAACACATAATCGATAGCCAATGCCCTGCTCGGTTTGCAGTAACGAAGGTGATTGAGGGTTGTCGCCTAGTTTTTGACGAAGTTTGCTAACGACGATGCGCAGATAATGGGTATCTTCTTGATGAGTAGGACCCCAAATATCGCGTAATAGGTGTGTCTGTGTGACCAATCGGCCGGCGTGACTTATCAGCAGAGTCAGGACTGAGAACTCTTTAGGTGTTAGGTGGATTATATGGTCATTTAGCGTAACAACGTGTGCTGATAAATCAACGGTTAAGTTACCGTAGTGGTAACGGTGGGGCGTCGTATTCAGCTCTCTCCTACGCAGTAATGCGCGGATACGTGCCAAGAGCTCTTGGATGCCAAAGGGTTTGGTCACATAGTCGTTGGCTCCATTGTCGAGAGCTCTTACTTTTTCAGTTTCGTTACCCCTTACTGAAACCACGATGATCGGCACCTCACTTTGGCAGCGTATTTCGTCAAGTACTTGTTGGCCGTCCATATCGGGTAAGCCGAGGTCTAGTAACACAAGATCAACACCAGTTATGGCGCTTTTTTCTGAAGTTACTAGCGCTCTTATACCTGCCTGTCCTGTGTCAGCTTCAATGATTTGAAATCCTTGAGAGCTTAAGCTGATGCGCAAAAATTGACGGATGTGAGGTTCGTCCTCAATCACTAGCACCTTTGGTCGCTCAAGCGTCATAGATTGGCTCCTGGTTTTCGGTAGCAAGGGGCAGGATCATGATAATTTGGGTGCCTATACCATTTGGCCCTGTCTCTGCATAAACCTTGCCTTGATGGGCGCCTAGCATCCCTCGGCAAATTGCCAGCCCTAACCCACTTCCATGTAAGCTTCGGTCACCTTGATTACCCGTAAAAAACATTTCGAATACTTGTGCGCGCATTTCTGGCGGAATGCCAGGGCCTTGGTCGGTCACTGAAAACAGGAGCGTTTGTCCATCATCACTTTCGGCGGCTGCAATATTGATGACACCGTTGCAAGGCGAAAAACGTGCGGCATTTTCTATCACGTTAACTAAAGCTTGCTCGATCAGAGCGGGATTAACATAGAGCAACGGCAGCGTATCTGTTGCCCACTGCTGTTCAATTTTTAAATGAACCAACGTGTTTGCTAGGCGCTTGATGGCCGAGGTGACTAGGTCATCAAAAGCTACCCAGTCACGTTCAATGGCTAATTCACCATGACCTAGTCGGGTCATATCCAACAGGTTTTGAATGTAGCGGTTCAATCGTTCGCTTTCACTTAGCACGCCGTCTAATAATTCAAATCGATCTTGTCGGCTTAATTGCTCGTCTAGAGTACGAAGCGAGCTAGTGGCCCCAATAATAGACGCTAGTGGGGTGCGAAGGTCGTGAGAAACAGAGGCTAACAAAGCAGAACGCAGCTGCTCTTGTTCTTCGGCAAGCCGGGATGCGTTGAGTGCCAGCATGCGTTTACGACTATCGCCAGCAGTCTTGCCAACCACTAACGCGATAAGTAGGAAGAACAGCAGTGTTAACAGCTGCTCACGTTCATATACCGCGAGAGAAAAGTAAGGCGTAGTAAAAAAGAAATTAAACGTAATAAAACTAACAACTGAACTGAGAAGCGCTGCATAGCTACTAGTTAGTATAGCGCAGGCTAATACAGCGGTTAGAAAGATCAAGGAGAGGTTAGCCAGAGCCAACCATTCATGCAACCAACAAGCGATGGCTAAGGCAACGGAATTGCTCACTACAACTGTTAGAAGCTCGTGAAGGTTGGGTAAGCGCAGGGAAAGTGACATGAAAAGAGTCCTCAACGTCGCCAGAACATCGGTGTGAGCAGCACCACGACCGTTAAAATCTCCAGGCGGCCCATTAACATGCCAAGGCACAGTAGCCATTTAGCGGCATCGGGTAGTGTTGCAAAGTTACCTGCCGGGCCAATGGTGTCACCGAGACCCGGGCCTACATTCGCCACCGCAGTGGCCGCACCGGAAAGGGCAGTGACTAAGTCCAGTCCCAATGCTGAAAGGCTCAAGGCAAGCACTGCAATCGTGATAAAAAAGAAGAAAGAGAAGGCCACTACGCTACGGGAAATATCGTTGGTCACCGGCTGCTGATTATAGCGCGTTGTGAAAACACCATTAGCGTGAATCAGATAGCGCAACTGATTACGCAGCATCAGCATAGCGATTTGGAACCGGAAAACTTTCATACCACCGCTGGTAGAGCCGCTACAGCCACCTACAAACGTAAGATAGAAGAACGCCGCGATGGGTAATGAACCCCACAGCGTATAGTCGTCGGATGCATAGCCAGTGGTGGTTACAACTGAAATGACGTTAAACGTGACGTGGGTGAGCGAGACAAACCAATCATCGCCTTGTAAAACGCGCCATGTGCTAAGAACTAAAATTGCCGCTAGCAGGAGTTTTAACAAACCACGCACCTGTTGGTCTTTCCACAGGGCGCTGCGGGAGGTACGAATAAAGCGAATATATAAGACAAAGGGTAGCGCGCCACTCAGCATAAAAAGGCTACCCATCCATACCAACCACGGTTGCTCAGCGTAGGCACCAAACGATGCGTCAGAGTTGGCAAAGCCACCGGTCGCCAGTGATGTCATCCCGTGAACCACGGCATCTAGTGGCAGCATTCCACCGACCCAATAGCTCAACATGGCCAGTAGTGTCAGCGCCACGTAGATAGTTAGCGTTGCTTTTGCAATACCTCCCGTACGAGGCATTACTTTATCGGACCAATCCGAAGATTCAGTGTGAAATAGCCGCATGCCGCCTACTTTAAGAAATGGCAGAATAGCGATGCCCATGACGATAATGCCGATACCACCCATCCACTGCATTAAGCCTCGCCACAGCTTTAATCCGTCGGATAACTCTTCGATCCCCGTTAAAATGGTGGAACCGGTAGTGGTAATCGCGGAGACCGACTCAAAGACGGCATTCGTAACGCTAAGTTGGGGCGCACCTAAGATAAGCGGGAGGCTGGCAAAACAGCTAATGCTGGTCCAGCTGCCCGCCGTCAATATAAACATTTGCCAGGGCTTCAGCTCCAGCGATACTCGGCGGGTTAGCAACCAAGTGATCAGCGTGGCGCTCAGAATAATGAGAAGCGACATCCCGAACGCGGGAGCGTCAGGATCTTTTTCAATAACCAGAACAATCCAAGGCAGTGTCATAAACATGGCAAGCACTAACCATAACACTGCCATGATTTTAAATATTTGTGCCCAATTGCGGTAAGCGTCTCGATAGTAAATCCCGCTGGGAAAGATGGTCATATATCCGCTCTTAAATTGCCCTAATGTTTATCGCGATATAACACCATGGTAAGCGCAAAAAGTCCGTAAAATTTCTCTAAAAAATACTCAAGTAATGAATGCAATGATGAAAAAACCGGCCCCATCAATAGAGCCGGTGACGAGCAAGGTGCTCAAGCGAGGAATCGGGAGTGCTGCACTTAGTGGTTAAATCCAGGAATCTAGCCTTTGACGCCCCCAGCGGTTAATCCACCAATAATCCAGCGTTGGCAGACCAAGAACGCAACGGTAATGGGCAGGCCGGAAAGCACAGCAGCAGCGGCAAAGTTGCCCCAGCGCTGGTTGTGGTCGGCAAGGTATTGTTGGGCACCTACCGCCAGGGTGAGTTTGTGCTCATCCACCAGCAGTACTGAGGCCATGGGATATTCCATGATGCTCATCACGAAAGCCAGAATAAAAACCACCATCAAAATGGGAATCGACAGCGGCAGCAGAATGTAGCGGAACGCTTGCCAGGTGCTGGCGCCATCAACCATAGCCGCTTCTTCCAGCGAGCCATCAATCGACTCAAAGTAGCCTTTAATGGTCCAGATATGCAGCGCGACCGCGCCCAGTGATGCCACAATCAGCGCGCCGTGGGTGTTGATGCCTAACCAGCCAACAAACTGCCCCAGCCGATCAAACAGGGCATAAAGCGCCACGAGCGACAGTACGGCTGGGAACATTTGGAAAATCAGCATGCCTTTCAAAAGTGGTTCTTTGCCTTTAAAGCGCATGCGTGCGAAGGCGTAAGCGCTCGTCGTCGCTAACATTAGAATCAACACCGAAGAAACTACCGCCACTTTTATCGAGTTCCACAGCCACAACAGCACGGGAAAGGGCGGTTGAACAATACTGCCATCTGGGCGCTCCCAGGGAATTCCCAGTGCCAGAGACCAGTGTTCCAACGAGAAATTCTCGGGAATCAAGCTGCCAGAGGCAAAGTTACCCTCGCGGAATGAGATTGAAATCACCAACAGTAGTGGGAAGACAATCAGCGAAACAAAGCAGATCAGTGCAAGGTGAGCGCCCAAGCGGCGCGCGCCCACAGAACGGGGTTGAACCATGGCCATGAGTAACCTCCTAAACCTTAACCTTGGAAAGGCGCAAATTAAGCAACGACATACCCGCGACCAAGAGGAAAATGAGCGTTGCGATGGCGGCTGCCAGCCCAAAGTTCTGTCCGGCATCCTGGAAGGCAATGCGGTAGGTGTAGCTGACCAATAGATCGGTGGTGCCTGCAGGGGTGCTGGCGCCCAAAATGTCAGGGTTGCCGCCGGTTAATAGCGCAATTAGCACAAAGTTATTGAAGTTAAATGCAAAGGCGGCAATTAACAGTGGTGTTAGCGGTTTAATAATCAGTGGCAGGGTAATCTTGAATAGATTGGTAATGGGGCCGCCGCCATCTACCGCCGAGGCTTCGTAGAGATCTTGGGGGATAGCCTGGATTAGCCCCATGCACAGCAGCAACATATAGGGGTAGCCCAACCAGGTATTAACAATCAGCAGCATGGAGCGCGCCAGCCACGGGTCGGTGAACCACTCTGGACGAACACCAAACAGCGTGTCCAGAATCATATTCACTTCACCGAAGTGTTGGTTAAACATGCCTTTAAAAATCAGGATGGAGATAAAGGCGGGCACGGCGTAAGGCAGAATTAACAGCGTGCGATAAACGGCTTTGCCCTTGAGTTGGTCCCACTGCAACAGTGACGCCAGCACAAAGCCAACGGCTAGGGTGAAGACCACCGTCAGTGCGGCAAACACAAAGGTCCACACAAAAATTTGCATGAACGGGCCGCGAATGTCGGGGTCGGTGAATATCTTCGTATAGTTGGTAAACCCTACATTGACTGGCCATCCCGGCGTGATGCTTTCACCGTTATCAGCGATAAAAAATCCGCTAGCGGGGTCGGGGGTAAGAACGCGGTCATCGCGGCGATCATAAAGCGAGCCGTCTTCACGAGCTTCATAGCGATCTACCATAGGGGCAAACTGGCGTAACCCTGCCATACGCAGCTCCGCGCCATCCGGTGTCAGCAGCCTAAGCCCTTGCAGAGAATCACGTGCCTGGATAATAGCGCGCATTCCCAGTGGCTCTTGGGCAGGCGAAGCGTCTACTGCCTGAATGCCTATTTGGCGGGTTTCATGGTTGGCGAAGTTGAGCGGTGAAGAAACGAAACGCTGGGGCGTGTCTGCCTCACTGTTTTCCAGGTATAAGCGGACAAGCTCACCTGCTTGGTAAAGCGTTAGCTCAAACGCGTTGCCTTCCTGTTGATAGGTTTGGCTCATCAACTGGCCGCGCACGCGCTCTTCCGATAACAGGTTGCTTGAGCTGTAATTACTAAAGCTAATGCCGATGGTGTAAAGCAGCGGGAAAATAACAAATACGCCCAGCCCCGCCACGGCAGGAAAAATATACCGGTGGCTCATTAACGTGCGTTTGGTAAACACCACGCCTAGCGAGGCGCCCAGCACTAGAAAGAGCAGCGCGAATATCCACTGGCCGTTAAGGTGAAAGGCGACTACCAGCCATAACAGCGCGATTACCAAGGTGGCAATGACGCAGCGAAGTGCCCAGCGGGTGTAGCGTTCGGTGAGATGGCGAGAGCGGTGGCGGGGAAGGCCACGAGAGGCGTTAGTGGTATACATAGTGACATCCTGAAAGCTGCCCGGTGTTATTGGCTACCGGGCAGAAGGGCAGAAAAAGCTTACTGGCGCATACGCCGTGCAGCGGCATCCAGCGCTTCTTGGGGCGATTGGCGTCCACTGCCGATGTTTTGCAGGGCGGGCTCCATGGCTGCCCAGAAAGCACCCATTTCAGGAATATTTGGCATGGGCATACCGACTTCGGCATTTTCAAGCGTCGCGGCAATGTTAGGGTTATCAGCAAGCTCAGCCTGATAATCGATATGAGCAACCGCTCCCAGTGAGCCGTCGCTGTTGAATGTGTGCATGCCCTCTTCGCTAAGCAGGTAGTTTTCTAAAAACTCCACGGCGAGAAAATCATTAGGTGTGGCGGAGTTAATCATTGCCGTCATCACGCCAAACATGGGTTTAGCACGCTCATTGCCCACTTTCGGCAGTAACGCGACGCCGTAGTCAATTCCGCTACGCTCCAGGTTCGGCCAAGCCCATGGGCCGCTAATCATGGTAGCCACTTCGCCCTGGTTAAAGCGGGTGTCCATCAGGTTGTAATCAGTGCCGCGGGGGAGTACATCGCTTTCGATCAACTCAACCAGCAGTTCTGCCCCTTGTAAGGCACCTTCGTTGTTAACGCCTATATCGCTGACGTCATAGCCGCTGTCAGTCTGCTTGAAAGGGTAGCCGCCGTTGGCCGCTAGTAAGGTCCAGCCGTAATACGGCTCGCTGTAATCAAATAAGATGGCCTTTTTTCCGTCTTGAGAGAGCGTTTCGTCAAGCTCCATCAGCTCGGCAAAACTTTCTGGCGGTGTTTCTACCAGGGCTTTGTTGTAAATGAGGCCCAGTGACTCTACCGAAATCGGGTAGCCGTAGGTTTCACCATTCCACAGCGCAGCTTCCCAGGTGAAGTCGTAAAACGCCTCGCGGAAGCTGTCACTTGGGGCGACTTGTTTCAATAAGCCGCTTTGTGCCCACTCGCCCATGCGGTCGTGAGCCCAGATGACGATGTCCGGCCCCTGGCCACTTCCCGCCGCCTGCTGAAAGCGGTCGGTAAGGTTGTCGGGAAATACCACCTCCACTTCGATGCCTGTTTCTTCAAGAAACTGCTCGGCAACTGCGCGAATGCCTTCTTGACCTTTATTATCACCCATCCAGATAGTCAGGCGGTCGTCCTCAAACGCAACGGCGGGAAGGGGGGCACTGGCAGCCAGCGTGGCGGCTAACAGTGGCATCATAATGGGGCGAGACGTTGCCATAATGTAAATACCTCATTGTTGTTGTCGTAGAGTGCTGCGAATATTTTGATAAGCAGCGCTTTAGTCAGTGCCAGCGTCGCCAATTACGTGCAACGTCACCTCATCCTCAAGGGGCGTAGCGATGGCGTATCCAAGGGGCGTAGAGTGGAATGAAAGGTAACAATAATGCGGTATAACGTTAGGTGTCGGCATCGGTACTGATCAGAGACGGCACTGCTCAAAGAGAGACGTAAATAACGTTAAAAGACGTAAATGGGGAGGCAATACTATTTTTTTGTAGTAAAATTACATGTAATGTTGCGTATAATGCCCGATATCAGATAGATTTTAGGTAATCTAACTACATTAGATCATCTAATTATAAATAGGAGCTGAGATGAGCCAGTCACATTCCCCGCTGGGCGATCAGAAACACGCTATTGATTTAGCGCTGTTTGGGGCGCTGGGCGATCTTGCGATGCGCAAGCTGTTTCCTGCGCTTTATCACCTCGACCGTGAGGGCTTAATGCCCGCAAGCACGCGGATTATGGGGCTGGCACGTCAAGCGCATGACACCGCTGCATTCCGCCAATTGGTCAGCGGCGCGCTGCAAAAGCGGTTAAAAAAAGATGAGCAGGATAAAGAGAGCCTCGAGCGTTTTCTAAATCGGCTTGACTATTGCCAGCTGGATTTCAAAAAAGCTGAGGGTTTTGAGCAAATACGTGAATGGCGCGAAGGCTCTGATCGCCCCATGGTGGTTTATTTATCCGTTGGCGCAATGATCTACGGCGATATTTGCCGCAACCTTGAGGCGAGTGGCAGCCTGGATGAGCAAACGCGGGTCATCGTTGAGAAACCCATCGGCTATGACTTAGTGTCATCAGAAGAAGTTAACGACGCGATTGGGGCCGTTTTTCCTGAGTCGCGTATTTACCGTATTGACCACTATTTAGGTAAAGAAACGGTACAGAACCTGATTGCGCTGCGCTTTGCTAACCCGTTATTCGGGACGCAATGGAATCAGAACCACATTTCCCATGTAGAAATTACCGTTGCAGAAAAGGTCGGCATTGAAGGGCGCTGGGGCTACTTCGATGATGCCGGGCAGCTTCGCGATATGGTGCAAAACCACTTGCTCCAATTGCTATGCTTGATTGCCATGGATCCGCCTTCCAACCTGGATGCCGACGCGATTCGTGATGAGAAAGTAAAAGTGCTGAAAGCCCTAAAGCCGTTTACCGGTGAAGCGCTGGGGCGTGATGTAGTTCGTGGGCAATATACTGCGGGCACCAACGATGGTCAGCCGGTACCCGGCTACCTGGAAGAAGAAGGGGCGAATACCCAAAGTCAGACCGAAACCTTTGTGGCAATGAAAACCGAGGTTTCAAATTGGCGCTGGGCGGGTGTGCCGTTCTACCTGCGTACCGGTAAGCGCATGCCTGAAAAACTGTCCCAAATCGTGATCCACTTCCGCCAGCAGCCGCACTACATTTTTGATCCTGATCAGCGGGGGATTGCGTCTAACAAGCTGATCATTCGCCTGCAGCCGGATGAAGGGATTGCGCTTCAGGTGCTCACTAAAGACAGCGGTTTGCATAAAGGCATGCGCCTGCGCCCTGGCCCGTTGCACCTGGACTTTAACAGCGCGTTCCCCAAATCACGTATCCCAGATGCCTATGAGCGCTTGCTACTGGAAGTCATGAAAGGCCAACAGTATCTGTTCGTGCGCCGTGACGAAGTTGAGCACGCTTGGCGTTGGTGCGACCAACTCATCGACGGTTGGAAAGCCCGCGAAACCCCGCCGCGCCGTTACCCGGCAGGCTCTTGGGGGCCGGTCGCCTCCATCGCCATGATTACCCAAGATGGCCGCAGTTGGTACGAGGACTATTAATATGAGCGAAGCACGTCAAGCGCTAGCACAACAGCTGGCAGAAGCGGTCTTCCAGGCATTGGCCGAAGACTTGAGTCGCCAAGAACGCGCGCTACTGGTCGTCTCGGGTGGCTCTACGCCGGTGCCATTTTTTAAAGCTCTGGCAGCCAAACCGCTGCCTTGGGAGCGCATTGATATCACGTTGGCCGACGAGCGCTGGGTGGATGAGGAAAGTAGCGATAGCAATGCCAAGCTGGTGCGCGAAAACCTGCTTCAAGGAGCGGCTGCGAACGCCAATTTTGTACCGCTAACCTCGGATGCCTCGACGCCGGAAGAAGGGGTTGATGAGGTTGCCAAACGCACGGCATCTCTGCCTTGGCCCGCCAGTGTTGTGATCTTGGGAATGGGCGGCGATGGCCATACGGCGTCGCTGTTCCCTGACAGTCTAGAGCTAGGTTTAGCGCTCTCTACTGATGAGCCGCTTGTCGCGGTACGCACGCCTAGTCAGCCGCAGCCGCGTATTACTTTCTCAGCAGATCGCCTGCATCAGGCGCATCGACATATTTTACATATGACTGGCGATGATAAGCGCAGCGTATTGGCAAACGCCATGAATGGTGATGATGTCCGTAAGCTACCTATTCGCGCGTTTTTATCTTGCCCGTTAGCGATCTACTGGGCGCCGTAACGCCTGGGCTTTCGCCAATAAACGTTTGCCAGTAACACCTGCTTGGAGACTCACTGATGACAATCGATAAACAGTTACCCTCAACGCGCACTGCCGAGCTTGACAGCATCTGCTTAAAGGCCGAGGTCATTCCGGTGATTACCGTTGAGCGTCTTGAAGATGCGGTACCGCTAGGTCGCGCCTTGGTTGAAGGTGGCTTAAGCGTGTTGGAAATTACCTTGCGTACCGACTGCGCGTTGGAAGCAATTAAACGCATGAAAGAAGCGCTGCCGGGAGCCAGCATCGGTGTAGGTACCGTGTTAACGCCCGCGCAATACCGCCAAGCTGAACAGGTGGGCGCAGATTTTGTGGTGACCCCTGGCGCGACAGAAGCACTTTATCGCTATGGCGTAGAGAGCCCGGTGCCAATGTTGCCCGGCGTATCAACGATCTCTGAATTGATGACCGGCTGGCAATACGGCTATCGCCGCTTCAAGTTTTTCCCGGCTGAGTCCAGTGGTGGTGCCAAAGCCATTAAAGCCTTTGGCGCGCCGATTCCCGAAGCACGCTTTTGCCCAACCGGCGGTATCACGGTTGATAACGCTGAAACCTACCTGTCACTACCCAATGTTATGTGTGTAGGCGGTTCTTGGCTAACACCGAAAGCCATGGTTGAAGCAGAGGATTGGGACGGTATTCGCGAGCTGGCCCGTCAGGCCGCTGAGCGTTTTCACCACTAACGAATACGATGTAAATCGACACGAGCACTCTCGTTACTTGCCTCACTGATATCGGGTCGTGTGGGTAAGTCATTTGCCCGAGCATATTGCCATGCTCGGGCTTTTTTATGCGCTCCACCTAACGGCGTAGGGCAGAGAGGGAAAAAGCGTGATAGCCTCAACTTAATCGATTAAGTTAGGGTTTTTTACATTGAATCTCGTCAAATTTACTCCTCTTAGGCCAACGCTGCATTTTACGCCGCCTACTGGCTGGATGAATGACCCCAACGGGCTTGTATATTTCGAAGGGGAGTATCATCTCTTTTATCAATACCATCCCCACGGCACGGTATGGGGGCCCATGCACTGGGGGCATGCGGTAAGCACCGATCTTTGCCGTTGGGAGCACTTGCCTATTGCGCTGGCGCCAGACGCCCAAGGGGCATGTTTTTCAGGTAGTGCCATCGTGGATGAGCATGATGTGACGGGTCTGTTTGATGGCCAGCGGGGGCTGCTGGCGTTTTATACCTGCCACCGAGTGCTTTCCGATGACCCTGAAGATTATGAGCAGTCACAGTGTTTGGCTTATAGCCGCGACAAGGGGCGCACTTGGCATCAATACGCCAATAACCCCGTGCTACCCGCGCCAGGGTTTAAAGATTTTCGCGACCCAAAAGTGTTGTGGCATGCCGCTACCCAGCGTTGGGTAATGGCGCTGGCTTGTGGTCAGGAAATTCATTTTTATACCTCGCAAAACCTATTGGACTGGCAGTTTGCCAGTGCGTTTGGAGAGGGCCACGGCGTGCATACTCAGCACCCTTGGGAGTGCCCCGATTTGTTCGAGCTGCCAGTGGAAGGCGCTAGCAATGGGCAGCTATCTAGCCGCTGGGTATTAATCGTTGGCATTGGGGCTACGCCAGATAATGCCTTTGGCTCGTTCACGCAATATTTTGTGGGCGAGTTCGACGGCCAGCGTTTTACTAACGACCACTCGCCTGATGACGTCATGATGATGGACGAAGGACGTGACTTTTACGCTGTGCAGAGCTGGTCGAATACTTCAGGGCGCCGTTTAGCCGTGGCTTGGCTGAATAATTGGCAGTATGCCAATCATGCGCCTGAAGCTGGCTGGCGGGGAATGATGAGTCTGCCCAGAGAGTTAACCCTGCGTGCGACATCGAGCGGCATTCAGCTTTGCCAACGTATCGCCAGCGAGTGCCATGAGGCGTTGACAGCCGTACCGCAAGTCATCCCGCCACAGGCGATGCTGGGTGTTGGACAATATAGCGTCTTAACCTCGTTGCCACCGGTAAGTCGTGGTGTGCTTGAACTGACCTTAACGGCTGGCAGCCGAGTGGCGCTGTCGCTTCAGCAGAGAGATCATCAACAGCTTACTCTTAAAGCGGGAGAAGAGGGCGTTGCACTTCGCTACACGCGTAACGGCGTGAACGGACAAGCAGCTTTCGATGACCATTTCGCCTGTGACCATGCAGCGGGCAGCGTTGATGGTTTAACAATCACGCTAGAGTGGTGGTGTGATCATGGCTCGCTGGAGATCCTGGTGAACGGTGTTACGCAACAACGAGCGATTACTCAGGTGAGCTATACACGTCAAACAACAGGCTCGATTGAGGTCAACGTATTGGAAGGCAGCGCAGGGTTGCTCGGTGGCAGTGTGGTATCGAGTAAAGATGCGGTAGCGCATTAGTGGGATTTAGCGTGTAATTACATAGTTAAGGGCGTGCTGTTGCACGCCCTTTTTTGCTACAGACGTTACGTATTTCTTAGCGCTTCAATATCACTATCGGTCGGCAGTGCGGCGTAGGCGCCTGGGCGTGTCACTGCGTGAGCACCACAGCGGCAGGCAATATCCACCGCGCGGGTTAGAAAGGCACTGTCTTGGTACCAGTTCTCATCAATTCCGTGCCGTGAAAGCTCAGTCAGCAGGCCGCCAATAAATGCATCACCGCCAGCCGTGGTGTCAACAGCGGTCACTTTAGGTGGCGTGATGGTGTGGTCAAGGCCAACACCTTTCAGCACCACCTTGTTAGGGCCATCAGTGATTAAAATTACTTTTACCCCGGCGGCTAGTCGCTGAGATAGCCACGCTTCCTGAGAATGCCCGCCACGAAGATAATCAAGCTCCTCCAGTGAGACTTTAACGAGATCGGCGCTATCCAATAGCTCGGTTACCAGCCAGAGGTTGGCTGACCCTTCGGTCCACAGATTGTGGCGGAGGTTGGCATCCACGCTGACTAAACAGCCCGCGCGCTTTGCCATAGCGGCAATCGCTAAGGTGGTGTCGGCAATCTCAGGGTCAGTCAAACTGTTGCTGCATAAGTGAACAATCGCTGGTTGTTCAAACACGCCGTGGGGCAGGTGCTCTAAGCGATAAAGCAGGTCGGCCGCCGGTGGGCGATAAAAATCAAACGTGCGCTCGCCGCTGCTGTCCCGGGAAACAAACGCCAGCGCAGTGCGTGCCTCTTTGGTCAATACTACGCCCTGAGTATCTACGCCATGGCTTTTCAGCTCACGAATCAGGAAGTGACCAAACGTATCGTCACCCACCATGCCTAAAAACTGGCTGGGTACGTTAAGTCGGGCACAGGCAACCGCGACGTTAGCAGGCGCGCCTCCCGCGTAAGGCGTGAAGGTTTCTTGGCCAGTGTCATCGCCTAAGCGGCTGGATAACATATCAACCAAGGCTTCACCGAAAGCAATCACCGGCGTCATAAGTCATTCCTTGTCATTATATTATTAATTGATGAAGGGGTTACGCGACGCAGTGGCCTCGCGCGGCCTCTAACAGCTCGTACCATGTCTCTCTTGAGAGCGTCTCAGGCCCGTCGAGCATGTCACCAATACGTTCAGGCTTCACACTGCCGACAACGGGAATCGGCCGACCAGGCAGTGACCGCAGCCAAGCCAGCGCTAACGCGTTAGAGGTGCCGTTTTTCTCTCGAGCTACGCGGTTAAGAACGTTACCGACGTCGCCTTGCATTAGTGTGCCGCCCGCTAGCGGTGACCACGCCATCGGCCAATGGCCGTCGGCGCATAGATCATCAAAGCTACCATCAAACAGGGGGGCGTTATGGCTAATGGAAAGTTCGATTTGGTTGGCACGTAAAGGGTGGTGCATGGCGTTTTGCAGCCTACGCCACTGACTTGGCAAATGGTTAGAAATGCCCGCAGCGCCAATTTTGCCTGCATCGATAGCGTCATCAAGGGCACGGCCAGTTGCTTCTGCGTTCATTAATAAGTCAGGGCGATGAATTAAAAAGTGATCTAGCCGCTCGACGCTAAGGCGGTTAAGTGCATTGTCAATGGCGCGGCTTAGATAATCCGGGCTGGCGTTGTAGTGTTTCACCTTGCCAGAGCCGTGGGTTGGGTTATCGTTGGCGATGCTCGCTTTGGTCACCACCTTAAGCCGTTTTGATAGTCCGGGGCGCGTGTTTAGCGCGTGACCAAACAGCGTCTCACACGCACCGTTCCCGTAAATGTCGGCATGGTCGAACCAGTGCAACCCCTGCGCGATACGGGCTTCGATCCAGTCGGCGAGATAGCTCGCCTGGTGCATCTCTGGTGCTTCATGCAGACGCATCATGCCGAGAACAAAAGGCACATCGAAGGTGTGAGCAGGCATGGACATTCCTAATAAGTTAAAAGACTTCTTCGTTATGCAGCGCTTCGGCGGCGCCGAGCAGCCCTGTCCACGGGTGAGTAACAATCCACACGGGAATATCGGCGTTATACGCGCCCATCCGACCTTTGTTCACAAAGCTATTACGCAGTTCGGATTTGGGTAGCCACTCCAGTAGGCGCGGTAAAATCCCGCCGCATAGATAAACGCCGCCTCTTGCGCCCATTGTTAGGGTCGCGTCGCCACACACATCGCCGAGGATTTTTAAAAAGCGCAGCAGGCTGGCGGTGGCGATAGAGTCACCCTGGTTGGCGGCTTGGGTAACCTCGGCTGGCGTCGTGCAGCTAGGCGTTTGCTCGTTCAGAGCACAATGGGCCTGGTACAGCTCCAGCAAGCCCTGGCCGCATAAAATACGTTCTACGCTGACCCGTTGGTAGCGCTGTAGAAAAACATCCAGCAGCGCTCGCTCGGTGCTGTCAGTGGGGGCGAACGTGACGTGGCCGCCCTCGGTGGGAAGCGGTATCCAGGCGTGTTGGCCGGGAAAAACACCAGCAACGCCCAGACCTGTACCGGGGCCAATCACCAAGCGGGTAGAGTGAGACTGAGCCACACCTGCTTGCACTTCCACCAGGTTGTCGGCGTCTACATGGGGTACGCCCAGAGCCTGTGCGGTAAAATCATTAATCACTTTAAACAGCGATAGGTTCAGCGTCTGCTGAACATCGCTTTTCATAAAATCCCAGTGATTATTGGTCATCTTGACCCGCTCGGCGTGAACCGGGCAGGCAAACGCCAAACAGGCTTCCACCGGTGCATTTTCCCCAGTGGCGCCCACGCGCTCCAGGTAGTCCTGAATCGCGTCGATAACCCCAGGGTAGTCCGCGCAGGGAAGATTAATAATATCGTGGGGCGTCACCTCACCTGGCGTGACGAGCGCCAGGCGGGCATTGGTACCGCCAATATCACCAATTAAGGCCGGTCGCATTAGGCATCCTCTTGAAGAATCTGGCCCTGTTGGCGAGCGAGATCATCGGCTTCAAAGCCGCCCAGCGAGCCTGCGCCTTCTTCGCCACGCATGGCCAGGTGGCGGAAGCCGCTAAACAGTTCGCGGCCTAGGCCAACGTGGTAGTGGTCCAAATTCGCCACTACGCGCTCGCGATCGGCCCAGGTAGCCGCCTCTACTTTGGCTTCCAGCGTACCTGCGTTGGCGTCCAGGCGCACAATGTCGCCGTCGCGCAGTTTCGATAGCGGGCCACCGTCCAGTGCTTCTGGGCTGATATGGATCGCAGCGGGTACTTTACCCGACGCGCCAGACATACGGCCATCAGTCACCAGTGCCACTTTGAAGCCACGGTCCTGCAGTACGCCCAGGAACGGCGTCAGTTTGTGAAGTTCCGGCATGCCATTGGCTTTTGGCCCCTGGAAGCGCACCACAACGATGACATCGCGATCTAAGTCGCCGGATTCAAACGCAGCCTTCATTTCGTTCTGGTCGGCGAAGATTTTCACCGGTGCTTCTACTACACGATGTTCGTCGGCAACGGCGGATACTTTGATCACGCCGCGTCCCAGGTTGCCTTTCATTACTGTTAGGCCGCCAGTCGCTGCGAAGGGGGTAGCGACTGGGCGTAAAACGTTTTCATCTAAGCTGCTTTCTGGGCCTTCGCGCCAAACCACTTTGCCATTTTCCAGGAAGGGCTCTTGTGTGTAGGCCGTCAGGTCGGTGCCGAACACCGTCGGGATATCGCCGTGCAGTAAGCCAGCGCCCAGCAGTTCGCGGAACAGGTAACTCATGCCGCCTGCCGCCTGGAAGTGGTTAATGTCTGCTTGGCCGTTAGGGTATACCTGCATCAGGCTAGGCGTTACGGCGGAGAGATCTGTGAAGTCGTCCCAGTTCAGCGTAATGCCCGACGCAGCGGCCATGGCAATCAAATGCATCGTATGGTTGGTTGAACCGCCAGATGCCAATAAACCTACCACCGCGTTGACGATGGCGCGTTCGTCGATCTGCTTATAGAAAGGGCGGTAGTCGCCGCCAGGTTCAGTGTTGCGAATAGCCTGTTCGGTCGCGTAGCGGGTCAGGGCTTCGCGCATTTCCGTGCCTGGGTTCACAAACGAGGTGCCTGGCAGGTGAAGACCCATCACTTCCATCATCAGCTGGTTTGAGTTGGCAGTGCCGTAGAAGGTGCAGGTACCAGGGCTGTGATAGGAGTCAGACTCCGCTTGCAGCAGCTCTTCGCGGCCCACTTTGCCTTCTGCGTATAGCTGGCGGATGCGCGCTTTCTCTTTGTTCGGTAGGCCGCTGGGCATTGGGCCGGCGGGTACGAACATAGCAGGCAGGTGACCAAAGCGTGCCGCTGCGATAAACAGACCAGGGATAATCTTGTCGCACACGCCCAGATAAAGGGCAGCATCAAACATGTTGTGTGAAAGCCCAACTGCAGCAGCCATCGCAATCACGTCGCGGGAAAACAGCGACAGTTCCATGCCCGGTTGCCCTTGGGTAACCCCATCACACATGGCAGGAACACCACCGGCAAACTGGGCGGTTGACCCCATGGCGCTAGCAGCGGCTTTGATGGTTTCCGGAAAGGTTTCAAACGGCTGGTGGGCCGACAGCATATCGTTGTAAGAAGAAATGATCCCCAAGTTGGCGCTGTTCATTAGCTTCAGGGAGTCTTTCTCTTGGGGGCTACACGCGGCAAAGCCGTGGGCCAGGTTACCGCAGGATAGTTCTGCACGGTGCACACCACGCTTATGCTGGTCCGCCATGCGTTGCTCATAGAGAGCACGCCGCTCAGCAGAGCGCTCACGAATGCGTTGGGTAACCTCAGCAACGGTAGGATTTAAAGTAGCGGGTGTTGAGCTCGGCATAGAGACCTCTGCATGGTAGAGACGGTGAGTCAAGTTTGTAGTTATTTTACATCTTTTTGTGTCGATATAAGAGACTTTACGGCAATAAAAACCATATTTGTAGTTTTATTACCCCTGGTTGATAGCAACTATCGTCGTAAATGATGATGCTTTTATGAACATTACCGCTAACAGGGCAATCCGTCCCCGGATAGGGTTGTTGCGTGTTGAAGCAGCTTAAAGCGCAAGTATAGCAGCCGCGCTTTTGCTACCATCTGGCGCAAAATGAATTCGATTGCTGCCCTGGAGCTGCTATGCATCCCATCGTTAACCAAGTCACGCCACTTGATAGCCACACTGGCGCATTGACGCTTCGCTATATTGATACGCTCACTAAGCCGCCGGGCAGCCTCGGCCAGTTAGAGGCATTGGCCGTTACGCTTAGTGAGATCACTGGTGAATGTCAGCCAAGCATCACGCCACCGGCGATCATTGTTTTTGCTGCTGATCACGGGGTTGCTGAAGAGGGCGTGTCGGCCTTTCCACAAGAAGTGACGGCGCAAATGGTGGCTAACTTTGCCCATGGCGGGGCGGCGATCAATGTCTTTGCTAGACAAATTGGCGCCCAGGTTGAGGTCGTGGATGTTGGCGTTGCTTCACACCTAGTGATGCCGGGTATTACCGATGCCAAGGTGCGCGCGGGCACCGCCAATATGGTGCTTGAAGATGCCATGAGCCGTGACGAAGCGTTAGCTGCATTACAGGTAGGCTGCGAGGCCGTTGAGCGAGCCGTTCAGGCGGGCGCGAAATGTATTATTGTTGGTGAAATGGGCATTGCTAATACCACGGCAAGCAGCGCCATGCTGGCGGCTCTGACCGGCAAGCCAGTGGCTCAGTTGGTGGGCACTGGCACCGGTATTAACAGCACTCAGCAGGCCCATAAAGTAGCGGTGATCGAGCGGGCGCTAAAGGCACGCCAAGCCAATGCCGAAGACCCCATGGAGGTGCTAACCAAGCTCGGCGGGTTAGAGATCGCCGCCATGACAGGGGCTTATTTGGCTGCGGCGGCAAACCGACTGCCGGCCATTGTGGATGGCTTTATTGCTACAGTAGCCGCCCTGACGGCCTGCCGTTTATGTCCGGCGGTGCGTGGTTATTTGATTTTTGGACATCGCTCTGAAGAGCCCGGCCATGCCACGGCCCTTGAGGCACTTGATGCGTCGCCGCTGTTAGCCTTGGGAATGCGCCTGGGAGAAGGCAGTGGCGCGGCATTGGCGTTTCCGTTATTGCAGGCCGCCGCCGCGATGCTCAGTGAGATGGCCACTTTTGCCGATGCGGGTATTCACGATAATAGTGCGCCATGACTGGGGGCGTCATGTATGGCGAGATCGTTATTGTTGCACTGGCGATTGTCATCGACTTAGTCGTTGGTGACCCGCGTTCGTTGCCGCATCCAGTCGTCATCATTGGGCGTGCCATCAGCGTACTTGAGCAGCGCTGGAACCAGGGAAGTGACAAGCGCCGTCGACTCCTGGGTTTTTTACTCACCGCCACCATTGTGCTGGGCACGTTTAGCCTCGCTTGGCTGAGTTTGGAACTACTGACTTGGGTGCACCCTTGGCTTGGGCTAGCTGCTG
The DNA here is from genome assembly GCF_021151565.1 of Halomonas sp. IOP_6. Taxonomy (NCBI): domain Bacteria; kingdom Pseudomonadati; phylum Pseudomonadota; class Gammaproteobacteria; order Oceanospirillales; family Halomonadaceae; genus Halomonas; species Halomonas sp. IOP_6. The sequence goes on from NZ_JAIRBO010000008.1 coordinate 54,471, forward strand.
AGCTTTGGTTGCTGGCGACAACGCTGGCCATAAAAGGCTTGGCGGAAGCGGGGCGCGCCATTGCCGTGCCGCTGGCTAACGGTGATTTAGTATCGGCACGAAAGGCACTTTCCATGGTGGTGGGGCGTGATACCGAGCAACTGGATGAAGCGGAAATTACCCGTGGTGCGGTGGAAACCATTGCAGAAAATACGGTGGATGGCATCACCTCGCCGCTATTCTTCGCGTTTATCGGCGGTGCGCCGCTGGCGCTGGCTTATAAAGCGATCAACACGCTGGACTCCATGGTGGGCTATCAAAACGAACGCTATAGCGACTTCGGCTATGCCTCGGCGAAGCTCGATGATATAGCTAACTGGCTGCCCGCCAGGCTGACCGCGCTATGCTTGTGGGTTGCCGGGGGGCTGATCAGCTGGCAATCATCGGCGCACTATTGGCGTCGGGCCATGTTGGCTACCTGCCGCGAAGCGCCTCGCCACCCAAGCCCTAATGCGGGGTGGCCAGAAGCCATGGTCGCGAACCTGTTGGGTGTGCAATTGGGCGGCACCAATGTTTATCAGGGTGCGGTTTCTCATCGAGCAACTCTTGGCTCGCCACTGGAAACGCTGACGTGTTCGCATATCAACGCCACAATTAAATTAATGCACGGTGCTTGCCTGCTGTTTTTCTTGTTAATGGCCGTGTTGATGAGTGTATTAACGGGCGTATTAATGGGGTCGGCAGGCGCGGGGATTTCATGGCTATGAGTTGTCAAACCAATGTTCACGGGGCGGCTGATTGGCCAAGCCATGGTGGCCAGGCCGCAGCGCTGCTGAAGCGTTTTGGGCTACCTGCCGATCATGTGATTGACGATGTAAGCGCTAACCTTAACCCGCTTGGGCCGCCCGAATGGCTGGCAAGCTGGTTGGTAACAAGGCTTGGTGGGCTTAGCCGCTATCCCTCGCCGGACTACGCTGCAGCTCGGCAGGCCATTGCGGCGCACAACGGTGTTCAACCAGCACAAGTACTGCTGAGCAATGGTGGGGCGGAGGCGATTTTTCTTGCCGCTGCGCTGCATGCCAGTGGGCGTGCCTTATTACTGGCTCCCAGCTTTGGTGAATATGCCAGAGCCTGTTCTGCCCACCGTATTGAAATGACCGAGCATGTATTGCGCGAGCCGCATTTCGCTTGTGATATGGCCGACTTGCTAAAGAACGCAGCAAACGCCGACGTGGTGTTTCTGTGTCGTCCGAATAACCCAACTGGCACACTGATACCCATCGATGCAGTAGAGATACTGCTAGCGCATACGCAGGCTACCGGAACCCAAGTGGTGGTCGACGAAGCATTTATCGATCTATCAATAGACGTCGAGGCGCTGACGCCGCTGCTTAAGCGTTACTGTCATTTAGTGCTGCTACGCTCAATGACTAAGTTTTATACCTTGCCTGGATTGCGCCTAGGCTACGTGCTGGCTTCGAAAAACATAGTAGCCACCATGAGCCACCATCAACCGCCTTGGAGTGTGAACCATCTTGCTGCTGAACTGGTGGCACCGCTGTTAGCGGATAGCGAGTTTGCACGGCTCACCCAGCAGTGGCTGGCCAGTGAGCAGCCACGTCTGGGCAAGGCGTTGCAGGCGCTAGGGCTTGAGGTGGTGCCCAGTCACAGCTGCTTTTTCCTTGTGCGGCCAGGTGTTTTACAGCGTGAACGCGGCGTGACCAGCGCAGACCTGTTTGAACGTATGCTTTATAAAGGGCTACTGGCGAGGCATACCCACAGCTTTAAAGGGCTTGAGGGCAGTTGGTTACGCTTGGCACTGCGTGATGAGTCGGCAAATAACCGCTTGCTAAAGGTGCTGCATGATTGTCTTTGTTAGTGGGGGCGCTCGCTCTGGAAAAAGCCAAGTAGCGGAGCAGCGTGTGCTCAGCGCGGCGGGTGACGCCAACTGCTATTACATTGCCACCGCTAAAGTTTACGACGCCGAAATGGCCGACCGGGTATCGCGCCACCAGGCACGCCGGGAAGGCCAATGGGTAACGCTAGAAGCGCCCCTGGCGATTGACCAAGCCATTGCCCAAGTGCCCGATCACCACGCGGTGCTGCTCGATTGTTTAACTCTCTGGGCAGGACAAGTGCTGTTTGGCGCTGAGCCAAATGAAGAATTCAGTGATGAGCAAGGTCTAGCGCTGCTGGCTCGCTGCCTGCGTGATGCACAAGCACGGGGGCTAACACTGGTGATTGTGTCGAACGATCTTAACGAAGAGCTGATTCCTGATCAGCCGACTACCTGGCGCTACGTTGAGTTTATCCAGTGCTTACACCGTTGGTTAGCGCTGGAAGCTGACTCAGTGCTTGAGGTCATCGCGGGCTGTGCTGTGGAGTGGAAACAATGAACAATGCGCTGTTCGGCCTAATACTCGCGCTGCAGTTTCTAACCCGAATTCCCCTTCCTGTTGCCTGCCCATGGACACCTGCCACCCGTCGCTGGGCAATTCGCGCCTATCCGTTGGTAGGGTTGTTAATTGGCAGCATGCTGGCGTTAAGCGCGCTGCTATTAAGTCTCATAGCGTCACCAGCGCCAATAACTGTGTTGCTACTGCTAAGCCTATGGGTAGCGCTTTCGGGCGGTTTACATCTTGATGGCGTAATGGACCTTGCCGATGCGTTAGGCAGTAACCAGCCCCTTGAGCGGCGTTGGGAAATCATGAAAGACGCTCAGATAGGCAGTTTCGGCATCCTGGCCTTGCTGTTTTTGCTGGCCTGGAAGGGCGTATTGCTTTGGGCACTGGTGGCTTATCAGGCGCCGCTGTGGTGGCTGGTAGCAGTGCCTGCATTAGGTCGATTTGCTGGGGTCGCACTGCTGATTTTTACTCCCTGCGCTCACTCGAAGGGGCTCGCGTGGAGCTGGCAGCAGTCGCTTAGCGCCCGTGATGCTGGTTATGCCTTGCTACCGTTGGCGCTGGTTGTTGCGGTTTCACCAGCATTGCTGGTCTGGGGGTTGGTCATCATCGTGTGGGTAGCAATCGCCAGAAGGGCAATGCTGCGGCTATTTAACGGCATCAATGGCGATATGGTAGGTGCCACCATTGAAGGAGGAGAGCTTTGGCTACTGGTCTTAATGTGGAGTTGGTGGCAGTTCGCCACGGTATCACCGCCTGGAATTTAGAGCGCCGCTACCAAGGGCAGCGCGATATTCCGCTGCTATTTCCTGATGCAGAAGCGGGGCTGCTGGCACTGCGTGACGCATTGGCAGAAGAGTGCTTTGACGCTGTTTATTCAAGCGATTTAAACCGCTGTCAGCAAACCTTCGAGTGGTCGCAGGCGGCAAAGCCGGGTGTGCCGCTGTATCTAGAACCACGATTACGGGAGCTGGATTTTGGTGACTATGAAGGCAAAGTTTACGATGAACTAAAAGACTTACCCCATTATCGCGCTTGGATTGACAGCGTGGGTGAGCTGCAAATTCCCGGCGGCGAATCTTCCGGCCAGCTACGTGAGCGTTTAAATGCTTGGCTTGAAGAGGTGGCGGCGCACGCCCGCGAACATCATTATCAGAAAGTGCTGGTTGTTACCCACGGCGGGGTAATACGCGAGTTGCGGCGTCGCTTCGAAACCATTGGTTTTTGGGAAGGCATCGTTCACCAAGCACAAGGACGGCGTTGGCAACTGACGTATTTAAAACGTGAAGATGGCAAAGGAGAGTGGCAATGCAGCTGTTCATCGGCGGTGCCTGCGCAGGTAAGCGCGATGTTGTAAAAGCACGCTTTCCCAGCGCTGTTTGGTGGCGGCTTTCTCCAGGGCAGCGTTTACACGAAGCGACCCACATCATGCAGCCTAATATGCCGCTCGTTCTGCACGGTGTGTTTGAGTGGTTAGCGGCCGTGCTGCACTCGGATATGAGCAGCGATGCGTCGCGCGCGCAGTGGCGGGGAGATCTGCAAAGCTTGGCCACTGCCGCACAAACCCACGGTGTAACGCTGGTGGTCATCATGAACGAGTTAGGACGGGGAATCGTCCCCATGGCTAAAGACCAGCGTCGCCTGCGCGATTTAAGCGGCTGGTTTAGCCAAGACGCTGCCGCCCAATCCGAGCAGGTCTGGCATGTACGGCATGGGCTCGTGCAAGCGCTTAAGTAGCAGGCTAGGCGGCTGGTTTATGAGGTCGGGCGGTGATATCGATCCCTAGCGCCCGGGTTACCGCTAACATGGTCTTGAGAGTTGGGTTACCCGATTCGCCAAAGGAGCGGTAAAGCTGTTCACGTGACAATCCCGTTTCAGTCGCTAGTTGAGACATGCCTTTCGCTCTGGCGGCAACGCCAACAGCTTTTGCGATGTAGCTGGCATCACCGGTTTCAAAAGCATCTGCAAGAAATATCGCAATGGCTGCTTCGCTATCCAGCGCTGCAGCAGGATCATAATCGTAAAGTCGTTCACTCATATTTACCTCCACGCCTTAGCAAGGCGATGAGCCGTATCTATATCTTTCTGCTGAGTACTCTTATTACCGCCACATAGAAGTAAAATAAATTCATCACCGCGCTGACAAAAGTAGACCCGATAGCCAGGCCCATAATGAATGCGCAGTTCACTGACTCCTTGCCCGACTGGCTGAACATCACCAGACAGACCATTTGCCAGGCGAAAAATGCGTGCAGCAATAGTGGCTTTAGCCCGAGTGTCTTTGAGCTTGCTTTCCCACTTCCGGAAAGTGTCTGTCTGCTTTATGTCAGCCATCTTATTAATGTAGTTTATAAACTACATGTTCTGCAATAGCTAAATTGACCAGCTCCTAACAAGTTGCTAGTTTACGCGCACTCTCAGGTGCTGATGGTCATTATCGCCATCAGTTAAACGGGAAGTTGGTGAACACTTACGTGAATCCAACGCTGCCCCCGCAACGGTGATCGAGATAAGAACGGCTAAAGACGCCACTGTGCTAACGCATGGGAAGGTGGTCGTTCGGAAAGGCATGATGCTGTTATCCGCTTTTCGCTCGTCAGCCCGGAGACCGGCCTAAGAGGCATGGTTCTACAGGACCACAACATGCCGAGACGCGGAGGGCGTGCTCAGGGTGACATCGCTAGCTTAGGCTGCTGATCTCCCTATCATCCCTCTGCCCGGTCAAAAAAATACGCTGTGCGGGTGAGCACAGTGAGCAAGGGATCTCCTCATGTCTTACCGTTTTCATTCCACCGCCACTCTGGCGGCGTTTGCGATGGCCGCATTGCCCATGGCCGTTCAAGCCCAATCTAACGCACAGCCTGCTGCGAATACATTAAACCCCGTTGTTGTTACCGCCGCACTTGTGCCGCGTACTGCCAATGAAAGCCTGTCCTCGGTTACCGTGCTGGACGAAGCAACGTTACGCCGCCAAGATCCGGTAAGTATTACCGACTTGTTGCGCGGCCAGCCTGGGGTGGATGTTTCTACAAATGGCAGCTTTGGTAAAAACAGCAGCGTTTTTATTCGCGGCAGCGGTAGCGGCCAAAATGTCCTGTTGATTGACGGGATTCGTCTTCGTTCTGCCACCAGTGGTGGGGCTGCCTGGCAGCATCTGGAGCCGCGCATGTTTGATCGTGCTGAAATTGTGCGTGGTCCGCGTGGCAGCCTATACGGTGCTGACGCAATTGGCGGCGTTATTCAGTTGTTTACCCCCCAAGGCGAAGAAGAGGGTCCGCAACCGCGTATTTCTGTCGGTGGTGGTTCGTTTAATACCCAGCGCCTGAGTGCCGGCATTAGCGGCAAAGAGGGCGGCACCCGCTATAGCTTTTCCGCTAGCCACTTCACCACGGATGGTCAACCGATTCGACGCGATGGCGACGATAAGGGCTATGACAACACCACGGCGTTAGCGCGGGTATCTCACACCTTTGAAAGTGGTGCAGAAGCGGGCGTGTTGGCGCTTCGTGCCCGTGGTCATAACGAATACGATGGCGGTGAAAACGATTTCGTTCAGCAGGTGGCGGGTGTCTACGGTGAGCTGCCGATAACCGATAACTGGCGCAGCCGCTTAACACTCAGCGAATCTCGTGATGAAAGCGATAACATCGATAACTTTGGTGACTCCGTGTTTAACACCAAGGTGAGTACCGCGCGCTGGGAAAATACCTTAACGGCGGGTGCCCACGAGCTGATTGCAGGCGCTGAATACAGCGAAGATCGCGTTAATAGCACTACGGCGTACGATGAGACTAGCCGTAGCAACGCGGCGGTATTTACCCAAGCCTTGCTCGATTTTGCGCCGTTTACTCTGCAAGCCAGCTTGCGCTTTGATGACAATGAAGCTTACGGTGAAGAAGTCACCGGCAGCGTAGGCGTGGGCTATGACGTAGACGGCCACCACACCTTGCGTGCCAACTACGGTACAGCCTTTAACGCACCCACCTACAACCAGCTCTACTTCCCAGGCTTTGGTAATCCCGACTTAGAGTCTGAAACGTCGCAAAGCATTGAGGTAGGTGTGCGCGGTCAGTACGGCCATTGGTTCTGGGATGCGGCACTCTATCAAACCGATATCGACAACTTGATTGCTGGTCAGGGGTTGCTGTTTAACGTACCCGAAACCCGCATTCGTGGAGCTGAGCTGGCTGCAGGCGTCGAGCTCGACGATTGGACACTAGCCGCCGCGCTGACCTACACCGACCCTGAAAACCGCCTAACCGGTAAGCGCCTGCAAAACCGTGCCTCACAAAGCCTTCGCTTAGACGTAGACCGTGAGCTTGGCGACTGGTCGGTGGGTGGCTCCTGGATTGCTCAAAACCACCGTTATCGTGATGCGCAGAATCAAGACCGCTTAAGCGGTTACGGGCTGGTTAACCTGCGTGCAGGTTGGCAGTTTGCCCCACTGTGGAGTGCGCGAGTAACGCTGGAAAACGCGTTGGATCAAGATTACATTACAACGCGCTCGTTTGATGGTGCCGACTACATTAACGCAGGCCGCGCAGGGTTTTTAAGTGTTCACTTTGGCCAATAAAAAAGCGAATCAGAGATTGTTTAAACATCGCGGGGCCACTGGCCCCGCACTGTTATTAAATCGATTGATACTAAGCTTATCGATGCTCAGTGGTGTGGTTGCAAACGACGTATTGGCAGATGACCACAGCCGCTGCGCGGTGGATGATCGTGAGCGTGAAGTGTGTCTATACACGTCAGCACAACGTATTGCCACGCTTTCGCCAGGGGCGACGGAGCTGACCTACGCTGCGGGCGCCGGGGATCAGGTGGTGGCGGTGGTTAGTTACAGTGATTATCCACCAGAGGCCAAAGACGTAGCGTCTGTTGGCAGCCACACGCGCATTGATTTAGAAGCCCTGGTAGGGCTGGCGCCTGATTTAGTGATCGGCTGGGTAACCGGGAACCCCGCTGAACAGTTGGAAACCCTTGAAGCGCTGGGTATGCCGGTATTCTATATTGAGCCTAGGAATTTTGAGGGAGTGGCCAGCGCAATTGAGCGTTTGGCGAAGCTGGCTGGCACTGAAAGCGCCGGTCAGTCGGTCGCTGATAATTTCCGGTCGAGGATGGCTGAACTGGCAGTTCGCTATCGTGATCGGGAGCCAGTGCGCATCTTCTATCAAGTGTGGGATGAGCCGTTAATGAGTGTCAATGACGCACATCTTATCGGCCAGGTGATCGAGATCTGTGGCGGTGTAAATGTATTTGGTGAGCAAGCTCGCCTAGTGCCTCGCATTGATGATGAGGCTGTCCTGGCGGCAAACCCTGAAGCGATTGTTGCCGGAGGGATGGGGGAAGAGAATCGCCATTGGTTGACCCACTGGGAGCAGTACTCAAACGTAACGGCGGTTGCCGATGATAATCTCTTTTTTGTACCGCCTTCTTTAATTCAGCGGCCTACTCCACGCTTGATGGAAGGTAGCCAAATTCTCTGCGAGAAGCTTGATATTGCCCGACAAAAACGCGAGCGCGATTAAATGTTAGCACGATTGGGCTTCCCGCTTGGCCTGTTGCTGCTGGCGGCACTGGCTTCTCTGATTATCGCCCTTGGTATTGGCAGTGCGCAGCTTTCCCCTGGGCAAGTTTGGCAAGTGGTTCTCGGTCATCTTGGTTATATCGGCCAGGACGAGGGCAATGCGCTTGCGCGTACCATGGTGCTGGAGCTGCGCTTGCCAAGGGCGCTTTCGGCTTTTGCTGTCGGTGGTTTGTTGGCGGTAGCGGGTGCTCTGATGCAAGTGCTGTTGCGTAATCCTCTTGCAGACCCTTATGTACTCGGGCTTTCCGGCGGTGCCTCAATTGGTGCACTTGCTGCCATGCTAGGTGGTCTTGGGGGAGTGGCAATTTCAGGCTCGGCATTTGGCGGTGCGCTATTTTCGACGTTATTAGTCTTTGGCTTGGCCCACGGCAGCGGTAGTTGGACACCTTCTCGGTTACTGCTAACCGGCGTAGTGGTTGCGGCAGGTTGGGGCGCGGTGATCACCCTGATGTTGGCGCTGAGCCCTGCTGAGCGGTTACCGGGCATGCTGTATTGGCTCATGGGCGATCTTTCTTACGCGCGCGCACCTTGGCCGCCGCTGCTGCTGTTACTGGCTACCTGCGTGGTACTGATGCCCCTTGGACGCAGCTTAAATGTGCTGGCCCGTGGCCCGCAGCAAGCTGCTGCGCTGGGCGTTGCCGTCCGGCCACTTGAGTGGTGCATCTATATTGTCGCCAGTTTGTTAACCGCCGCGGCTGTTACTACGGCGGGCAGCATCGGCTTTGTCGGCTTGGTAGTGCCACATATGCTGCGCCTATTGCTGGGTAATGATCAGCGGTTAATCTTACCGGCCTGTGCTCTGGCTGGGGGCACCTTACTGGTGCTGGCCGATACACTGGCGCGCACGATGATTGCTCCGGAACAACTGCCAGTGGGAGTGATTACTGCGCTATTAGGTGTGCCGACGTTTCTCTTTCTGCTTTACCGGAGCCGCTGATGAGCCGTTTGGTTACCCAAGACCTGATCATCAACGTGCCGGAAAGAGGTGATGGCACGGCGCTGAATATTGCCATCGAACCAGGGCAGGTATGGGGCGTGCTTGGCCCCAACGGAGCAGGTAAAACGACGCTGCTGCACACTTTGGCAGGGCTGAACGCGCCGCGCTCCGGGCAAGTGCTGCTGGGGGAGCAGCCCCTTGAGACGCTGAGCAGGCGGCAAGTTGCGCAAATGTTGGGAATTGTCTTCCAGGAACGCTTGGATGGTTTTCCCGCGACCGTGCTGGAAACCGCACTGATTGGTCGCCACCCCTATCTATCGCTGTGGCAAATGGAGGGAGCAGATGACTACGCCCAAGCCGAAGCAGCGCTTGAACGGTTAGACGTTGCGCACCTGCGCGACCGTTTGGTGAGTACGCTTTCTGGCGGTGAGCGCCAGCGTGTGGCGATGGCCACGGTACTGACTCAGGCACCCAGTATCTGGTTGGCTGACGAACCCACCAACCACCTCGACCTACACCACCAAAGCGTAGTAATGGCGCTGATGGCCCAGCAGGCATCCCAGGGCAGCGCGGTGATGATGTGCCTGCACGATTTAAATCTAGCCGCCCGCTGGTGTGATCACCTTTTGCTGCTTTACCCCAGTGGCGAGGCTTGCTGGGGAGCGCGAGACAGCATGCTGGTGCCCAGTGCATTAGAACGCCTTTACCAGCAGCGGCTGGCGGTGGTCGAGGTTGAAGGGGCACCGGTATTCGTGCCCATAAAAGAGTGATGACAAGCTTAGCTAGCTCAACAGTTAGCGCTCGCTGCTACGTTAGCGGGCATTTAATAGGGGGGCTGGTTTTTGCTGTCGCTGGTTTGGCTGACGCTGGCGGGACATCAGAAACAGGCCTGCGCCCACCAAAACCCCGCCAATCACTTCATGCCATGCCGGATGTTGTCCGATCAATATAAATGCAACTAGGGCGGCAAACAGTGGGCACAGAAACAAGAAGCCGCTTGTATGTACGGAGCCGCCAATCTTTAACGCCGCAAACCAAAGCCCGATAGCTCCAGTCGATGCGGGAATTGCCAGCCACATAAACATTCCCCAGTGGTAAGCATCCGTCGGCAGGGAAAAAGGTTGTTTGCTGAATGCAGCTATCACCATAAGCAGCAGGGAGCCAATCAACATCTGCCAGAAAGTGACTATCCAGGGTGAGAGCGTCATGGCAAATTTCTTGCTTAACACGGTAGAACAGGCCCAGCAGGTAGATGCCAGCATCACAAATACTTCTCCACGCCCGACTCCGTGGTAGCCGTCAACGTCGATCCCAATACAAATAACCACTCCAATAAATGCAGAGGCTAAGCCGAATAAGGCAAGCGTCGAGGAGCGCTCGCCTAAAATAAACCATGCTAAGACAACCACCAGTAAAGGGTTACTGGCCATAAGAATGGCCGCTATTGAAGGGCTAGTCGCCGTTAGTCCAATGTTGAGTAGCGACATGACACCGGCTGTTTGAAAACCACCAATTATTAGCAGTTTTACCCAAGGGAGGTCTTTAAGAGATATTTTATGCCTGCGCATTTGGATAAAAACAAAAGGCGACAAAGATACTGCTGCGACCAGGAAGCGAGCAGACGCTGCCCATAAAGGCGACATCTGTTCCATGACGAGCTTAGTGCTGACAAAAGAAGACCCTTGCAGGAATGTAGATGCGATTATCAGAACGTAATAGTGGTCAGTGAGTGACGTTAGTGAACGTTTCATATTCCTCTACCGATTATTTCAAGAAGTAGAGAAACAATATCAATCTCACGCGGATTCTATTCTTCCATGCGAGACAACTTTGTTTGAGAACAGGACAGATCGTTTAAATACTCGCGGGGAGATTTACCCGTGACACGTTTGAACATAACGCTAAACGCCCCTTGTGAAGCATATCCTAGATGCTCTGCAACTTGGCTAACGCGTTGCCCAGTGCTTAACCCCGACATGGCACTTACAATGCGTACCTGCTCTCGCCATTGAATAAAAGAAATACCTGTCTCAGTGCGAAATAGTCGGGATAGTGTCCGCGTCGTTGCTCCGACCTCATTCGCCCAGTCTGCCAGTGAACGCACATCCCCCGGATGTTCCAGCAACGTATCGCAGATCTTTTTCAAACGCTTATCTCTGCCCATGGGCAGTTTTAATCCACACTCGAAGGCCTGCTTCATCTCTTCTAATGCTAGCCGCAATAAGCGCTCTTCGAAGCTGTCTGGATGATAGGTGATTGAAAAAGAGGAGGCCCTGATCAGCAGCTCGCGTAAAAGCGCAGTGACGCCTATTCCTACTGGATGACTAGGCAGGTTTAAGGTGAACGATTCGACATTGACATATAACGTCCGCAAAGAAACTGGTGTGCTGGCGCTCATTTCATGTTCTACGTAAGGAGGCATCCAGACGCCACGAAACGGAGGTAATAACCAGTATTCATCGCGGGTGCATAGTCTCATCGTACCTGTGCTGGCATAGATTAACTGTCCACGCTGGTGTTGATGGGGAGGGATGTGATGGCCCGCAGGGTACTCTTTAAACATCGACACCACAGGGTTTTTAGCATTTTCCCATTTAGCAAGATGCGTATTTGGTGAGTGGTCAGTACTCATTTGGGCCCCAATATCTTAACCAAGAAAACGCCTCACTATACCCTGAGGTATCGCCGCCTTTTACTTGGCTTTTACCTCATGTCATTTACCCCTTGCCAACGTTTCTAAACAGCATTGCGAAAACGCATGACCTGCTTGCCATCGACAGGGTCATCGATCACATGGGCATGCACACCAAAGGTCTGTTGTAGCCTACTGGCGGTGAGCACGTCGTGGGGTGGGCCACTATCGATCAGGTGGCCGCTATCCATAACGCCAATGCGGTCGCACTCCATGGCTTGGTTAAGGTCGTGCAGGGAAATAATCACCGTAATCGGCAGTTGCCTGACCAGTTTAAGAATCGACAACTGGTGGCGAATATCCAGATGGTTGGTGGGTTCATCCAGCAGCAGGATCTTAGGCTGTTGGGCCAATGCCCGAGCAATATGCACGCGCTGGCGCTCACCGCCAGAAAGTGTATGCCAAAGCCGATCTGCCATATGCGCCATATCAACATCTATCAGCGCTTTAACCACGATGGCATCATCTTCAATTGACCAGGCGCGTAAGGCGGAAAGAAAAGGCGTGCGACCTAGCGCGACCACTTGGCGCACGGTAATTCTATCGGTGGTGTCAGCCTGTTGCTCAACCAAGGCAATAGATTGAGCGATAGTGCGTTGTTTGAGGGCGTGCAAAGGCTGGTTATCAATCCGCACCAGGCCTGTCTTTGGTTTGTTCAAACCGGCCAGCAGACGCAGCAGGGACGTTTTTCCCGAGCCGTTGGGGCCCACCAAACCAAAGGTTTGACCGGGCTCGACGGTGAGATTGACGTCAACGACCAGTGGCGTGCCATGTACCGCCCAGGTGAGTTGTTCTGCGGATAATTGCATTAATGCCTCTTGCCACGGACAAGAATAAGCGCAAAAGCGGGCGCGCCAATCAGTGATGTAATCACCCCGATGGGAAGCACCTGACCAGACACTAGAGTGCGCGAAAGAATGTCTGAACCGATTAAAAATACCGCGCCAGCAAGCGCGGTGGCGGGTATCAAACGCGTGTGTTGGCTGCCGACAATAAAGCGCATCGCATGGGGAATCACTAAGCCAACAAAGCCAATCGCTCCTACGATGGAAACCATTACCGCAGTGACCAGCGCCATCGCGATAATCAGCATGCCGCGCACCGGGCGCACAGCAATTCCCATCGACGCGGCGCTATCGGCCCCGAAGGTAAACGCATCCAAGGAACGGCGGTGCCATAGGCAAACCACTAGCCCGAACAGCGCGGCAGGCACCGCTAGGGTAGCATCAGCCCAGCGCACTCCGGAGAGATTGCCCATCAGCCAAAACATAATGCCCCGCGCTTGTTCAGCACTTGCTGACTTGGTAATGATAAATGCGGTTAGGGCATTAAACAGCTGCGAACCTGCAATCCCCGCCAGAATAATTGCTCCTGCTGCCTGAACACCACGCCCACCACCAACACCGCTGTTGGCCGCATGGGCGAGCATCACTACGATGCCAAAGGCGAGGAGGGCACCAGCGAAGGCACCCAACGATAACGACAGCATGCCAGCGCCTAACCCAGCAACCGCCACTGCAACGGCACCCGTAGAGGCTCCAGCAGAAATGCCCATTAAATAGGGGTCGGCTAGTGGATTGCGCAGCAGGGCCTGCAATACCACTCCCGCCAGCGCCAAGCTGGTGCCGCAGCAAGCGGCAACGACGGCGCGACTGAGGCGGTAGTTCCAGATAATACCCTCGTCGATTCGATCAACCGGGTAATCCGCGCCAAGTAGTTGATTGGCGAGCACTTTGAGTATCGTATCAACGGGAATTGATGTCTCGCCGATGGCGGTGCCCGCGATGAGTGCGGCCACCAGCACAAGTGGCGTCACCCAAAGCCAGCGCAACCCGAAGCGCTTAGTTATGGGCCGTGTTAGCGCTATGCTCATGCGTAAAAAGCCATATCAGTTGAAAGACATCGTCGATAGCGCCTCGGCTAGTGACTCAAGGCCGTAAATGCTGCGCATAGTGGCACTCATGGCATGGGCGTCCATCTCTACGATGCGGTTATTTCTAACCGCCGTCATTTCGCTGGTAACCGGGTCATTGTGCAGAAACTCACGCTTTGCTTCGATGTCGTCAGCAGGAAAACGGCGACGATCCATGGCGGCGATAACAATCACATCGGGGTCAGCCTTGGCGATGCTTTCCCAGCCAACGGTGGGCCACTCTTCATCAGACTCAATGACATTGCGAATGCCCAGTTTGTCCATCATATAGCCCGGTGCACCCAGTTGGCCGGCAACGAAAGGGCTAACCCCCAGATCCGTTGATGAAAACCAAAAGACTGCCGATAGGTCTTCCGGCAAATCAAGGCTGCTTGCCAGGTTGATAGCGTGTTCTTCTCGGGCGTTGAGATCTGTCACCAGAGCTTTACCAGCGTCTTGAACATCGTAAATTTCGGCTAGCTCGGTGATTCCTTTATAGATGGACTCTGTGGAGAAAGCGGCGGTGCGGGTGCCATCGCCGCCAGTAGAGTTATCCTTGGTGTCGCAATCGGCGGGCATGATGTAAGTGGCGATGCCTAGTTCATGGAACTGATCTCGGCTGGCCACGCTCCCGGTAGGCCCCACGTGCCACTCGTACTGCACTGCAACCAAGTCAGGGCGTTTATTGACCACGGCTTCGAAGCTGGGGTCGTCGTTGGCGATCCGCTCGATCTGTTCATTGACGTCAGTAAATTGCGGCAAGACCGGATTAAACCAGACTGAGGTACCAACCACTCTATCAGCGAGCCCTAGTGAGTAAAGGATCTCTGTGGCTAATTGACCCACCGTTACCGTTTGCTCGGGTGGCGACGCCACACTTATCTCTACGCCGCAGTTGGTTAAGTTCACGGGGTAAGTAGTGTCACTGGCCAGTGCGAATGAGGCGGGCAGCAGCGATGCGGCTATCAGTGAGTAACATACATGCTTCATTGCAGATTCCTACAGAAGAGAGTTTTTAGATTATTTGTTATAATATAACATTATTGTTGCCTGAGCGAAGAACACTAGCGTGTCTCAGCTGTTTGCAGACAAAATATCTAAAAATCGTTGCCGTGCGGCAGGCGGTAGGTTATCGGGTAGGTTGCTCTCAGAAGCGGGGGGATAGAACATCTGGGTTCGCATGACCAATCCCATGGTGTCGCTTGGTAAGCACTGAATGCCCCAGATGCTTTCTTCATGTCCTGTTACCTCAATCATGTACACTCCCGTGCATGACGAGCGATGCATACAGCCAGAAAAAATATCTGGCCGAACTGTCTCGCTCGATTAATTAACATGGTCGGCAGGTCTCCTGACTGACGGGTCATGGCTAGCTCGCCTTCCCAGACAATGCGTCCAGTGGCTCATTGAGCATCGCTAACCGCCTACAGTTGCGGGGGCAGTTCCGTTTCGCGGCTAAGCCGCAGCGGATTCTCTATTAAGTTCCGTGAGGAACACCGACGGCAGCTATTCTAGGTGGCGGGTAAAGGTAGAACAACAGAAAGCATGATCTTTCGGCTATCTTCATCCATTGACTTTGATAATTAATCCAATGCGGGTCTGATCATGTGCTAGTGAGGGCTGCCTCATAGAGGCGCTGGCCGCTAAGCTGGCTTCGACGCTGTTCCTTCCTCTATACTGCAACGTTTTATTTCATCGCTTCCTTATGAATGGTTTTATCATTACTTACCAAGTCATCATGAATCAAGTTCAAGCTTCGGGCATGCTCTGCATGGGAGGTTCGGTTGAGTGACTTTCCCTTTGTAGGTGTTGTCGGCCAGGAAGCGCTGAAAACCGCCTTGCTGCTGAATGCGATTAATCCGCGCATTGGCGGTGTGCTGATCAGCGGCCCTCGGGGTAGTGCGAAATCCACCCTGGCGCGGGCACTGGCGGCGGTTTTGCCTAACGACACCAATGGCAAAAAGCCACCCTTTGTCACCTTACCCCTCGGTGCCAGCGAAGACCGGCTAGTGGGGAGTTTAGATTTGCAAAAGGTGCTAGCCGAGCAGCAAGCCACTTTTCATGAAGGGCTCCTCGCCAAAGCCCACGGCGGGGTGATGTATGTCGATGAAGTTAATCTGCTGCCGGATATGCTGGTTGACCTGCTGCTAGACGTGGCCGCTAGCGGGATCAATATCGTTGAGCGTGATGGTATCAGCCACTCACACTCGGCGCGTTTTAGTTTGATTGGCACCATGAACCCTGATGAGGGCGAGCTGCGCCCGCAGCTGCTCGACCGTTTTGGGCTCTGTATTGAACAGGCTGACCGCGTCAGCGTTAAACAGCGCATTGCTATTGTTCAGCAGCGCGAAGCCTTTGACCACGACCCCCAAGCTTATATACAACAGTTTGCGGTAGAGCAAGCAGCGCTGACTCAGCAGGTTCACCATGCCCAACAGGCACTAGCGTCAGTGACTTGCGAAGGCTGGGTGTACGAGACCATTGCTGCACGCTGCGAAGCCGCAGGTGTTGAAGGGCTACGGGCAGACGTTACCTGGCATCGAGCAGCTCAGGCTCATGCAGCCTGGCGGGGGGCGGAAAGCGTCAGCCAAGTAGATATCGATACGGTGGCGCCCTGGGTGCTGGCACATCGTCGAACCCAGCCGCCAGAGCAACATCCGCCGTCCTCCCCGCCTAATCAAACGCCTTCAAATGGGGAGGGCGGATCGTCGTCAGCTAATAACGCGCCCACCGGCGGATCATCCCACCAAAATGGTGAGCAGGGCCAGTGGGGCGCTATGCCGCCGGTAGCGCAGGAATCCATTAACCAGTCAGCGGTTAACCTGCCCGAGAGCAATACCTTTTCCCCGCGTGCGCAACGCGCCGATACAGCGGCTAGCTCAGGCAAGGGAGGTGTCTCCGGTCGAGGGCGCTCTCAGGCGGAAACCCCGCGGCTAGACGGGTTCGCGACGCTGATCGCCAATCGTGGCCAGTGGCCTTGGCGGCAGTTAAAAATGCGCAAATCTCGCGCTGGGCAGGCGGTAGCCCATTTGGTGCTGCTGGATACCTCTGGTTCCACCTTGGGGCAGCGTCTGTTAGGCCAAGCCAAAGGGCTGGTTGAGTCACTGGTCACCCAAGCTTATGCTGCGCGGGAGCAGGTCGCGGTGCTGGGGTTTGGTAATGGTGGCGTGGTGTCGATACTCTCCCGTCGTCGTGCTCCCAAAAACGCGCGGGGCACGCTTGACAGTGCCAAGGGCGGCGGTGGCACCCCGCTGCGGGAAGCGATTGTTGAAGCCAAACGGCTAATTCAACATTGGCAGCGCCGCGAGCCTGGCTTACAGGTACGTACTTATTTGATTACCGATGGCCGCACACGGGAATCGGTTGACGACCTCGCCCCGCTAGGTGACTGCCTGCTGATCGATACCGAGCAATCGAGAGTTAAACGCGGGCAGGGCGCACGCATCGCTCAGCAATTAGGCGCCCGTTATTGGCCAGCCTCGTTTGGTAAACCATCTTTGGCACATCCTGTTTTCGCACATTCTGTTTTTGCACATCAACCTGGGGAAAGCCCATGAGTGACGCTAGCCATCTAAACCGCATGCAGCGCAAAAAAGACGTGGTCGATGAGCGCATTAGCCGCGCCACCGAAGAGCGTGGCGTGCTGATTCTGCTTAAAGGCAACGGCAAGGGCAAAAGCAGCTCGGCCTTTGGCACCATGGCGCGTTCACTAGGGCACGGTCAGCAGTGTGCGGTCATTCAGTTTATTAAAGGCCGCCGCGAAACCGGCGAATACCTGTTCTTTCGCGATCATCCCAAGCTTGATTGGCACATCATGGGCCATGGCTTTACCTGGGAAACCCAGAACCGCGAGCGGGATATCGAAGCCGCCCAAGCCGCCTGGGCAGTCGCTAAAGGGCTGCTGGAGAACCCTGCTTATCATATGATCGTGCTGGATGAGATGAGCTACATGTTCAAGTACGGCTATCTTGACCCCGAACCGGTGGTAGAAGCCTTGCAACGCCGCCCGGCGCACCAGAACGTGATCATTACTGGGCGCACCATGGCCACGCCGCTGCAGGAAATCGCCGATACCATCAGCGTTGTTCAGGATGAGCGCCACGCGTTTCGCGGCGGTGTCAAAGCCCAGGCGGGGATCGAATACTAATGAGTACGCCAACCGCTCGCTGCCCCGCGCTGTTTATCGCTGCCCCGGCTTCTGGTCAGGGTAAAACTACCGTCACGGCGGGCTTGGCGCGGCTGCTGCGTAATCAGGGCAAGGTGGTGCGGGTGTTTAAAACCGGGCCTGATTATCTGGACCCGCAAATATTGGCTCAGGCCTCAGGTCAACCGGTAGATCAGTTAGATTTATGGATGGCAGGCGAAGCCTACTGCCGCCAGCGTTTTTATGACGCCGCCTGTGAAGCGGATTTGATTTTGGTCGAGGGTGCCATGGGGCTGTTTGACGGCGAGCCTTCTAGCGCTGACTTGGCGGCCTTGTTTGCTATTCCTATGGCAATTGTCATGGATGTAAAAGGCATGGCCCAGACCGCTGCCGCGCTGGTATCAGGGCTTGCCAGCTTTCGTGATGATATCTATATCGCTGGATTAGTCGCCAATGCCTGCGGCTCGCAGCGCCATCGCGAGCTGATCGAAGGGGCGCTGCCAGCGACGATTCCCCTGCTGGCCGCTGTGCCACGAGACCCTGATTTAGCGCTCCCCGAACGCCATCTTGGGCTGGTGCAAGCTGCGGAGATTCGCGAGGATTTAGAGGCACGCTTTGAAGCGGGTGCCCGAGCGCTGGAAGCGGCTGGGCTGCTTGAAGCGCTTGCAGCACTGCCACCGGTGACTTTTGCCGCTCCGCAAGAGCAGCTTGCGGCCGTTAAGCCTGTACTTAAAGGCCGCACCATTGGCGTAGCTCGTGACGCCGCCTTCAGCTTTATCTATCAGGCCAATCTCGATCTGCTGGAGCAGATGGGTGCAACGCTGCGCTTTTTCTCACCGCTGACGGATAGTTGTCTGCCGCAATGCGATGCGCTGTGGTTGCCGGGAGGCTACCCGGAACTTCATGCCCTGCAACTGGCGAATAACAGCGCCATGCGTTCGGCCATTGAGGCTTTCTATCGCGCCGATAAGCCCATTCTGGCTGAGTGTGGCGGCCTGCTGTACTGCCTGGAAACCCTGACCGACTACGACGATATCACCCATCCCATGCTCGGCTTGCTGCCAGGGCAGGGGGCGATGCGCGGTCGGCGTGGCTGCCAGGGGATGCAAACTGCCGAATTGCCGGAAGGCCCGGTTCGCGGCCATGCGCACCACCGCTCTATGGCAGAAGGCACCCCTGAGCCGATTGCTCATGGCCGTCGCCAGCGCCACCCCGCACCGGGGGAAGCGATTTACCGTCAGAATCGCTTAACGGCGACCTATTTACATCTGTTTTTCCCCAACAATCCTGACGCTGTGGCGAGGCTTTTTTCTGCCAGCCCGGCGCACTGCGAACTGCAGCACAGCGAGGCATTTACCCATGCAGCCCAATAAAGTACAGCTGAATAAGATTCCCGCCACGGTCGTCACCGGTTTTCTCGGCAGCGGCAAAACCACGCTGCTGGCCAATATTCTGCGCCAAGTCACCGGCAAGCGGATCGCCGTGATCGTCAATGAGTTCGGCGAGCAGGATATCGACTCTAGCCTTTTGCGCAGCTGTGCACTGGGCTGTGAAGAGGGTAGTGAAGGCGGGCAGCTAGACGGGGAAGATGGCAGCATCTATGAGCTGGCCAATGGCTGCATCTGCTGCACGGTGGAAGAGGAGTTTCTGCCGGTGATGAAGAAGCTGGTTGCCCGCCGCAATGATATCGACCACATTCTGATCGAAACCAGCGGTCTGGCACTGCCTAAGCCGCTGGTGCAGGCGTTTAACTGGCCCGACGTGCGTCAGCACTGCACCGTCGATGCGATTATTACCGTGATTGATGGCCCTGCGGTAGCCGCCGGTCGTTATGCCAGCGATGTGGATAAGGTTGAAGCCCAGCGTCGCGCTGATGAAAGCTTGGATCACGACCCCAGCCTGCGCGAGCTACTGGATGACCAGCTAAGCGCGGCAGATCTGGTGCTGGTCAGCAAGGCGGACCTACTTAGCCCGGAAGAGCGCACGCAGGTTGAAGCGGTGATTCAGTCGCGGGTGAGCGAATCGGTAAAAACGCTGTTTATCGATCAGACCCAAACCACCGACACCGCCCAGTTGGAAGCGCTGATGGGCATTGGTGCGGCCAGCGAAGAGCATATTGACAGCATCACCAATCATCACGATAAGCATCACGCTGAAGGCGCGCACCACGACCACGCCCACGATAACTTTGATTCCTGCGTGATTACCCTGGGTGAAGTGGATGGCGACGCTTTGGCCAGCAAGCTGCAGCAACTGCTGAAAAGCCACGAGATTTACCGCGCCAAAGGCTTTGCGGCAATTCCGGGCAAACCCATGCGCCGGGTTATTCAAGCAGTGGGCGAGCGCTTGGAAGGTTACTTCGATCGGCTCTGGAGCCAAGACGAGACGCGCCAGACCCAGCTAGTCATTATTGGCAAATCGCTGGATAGCGCCGCGCTGCGTGAAGCGCTAACTGAGGCAGAGGTTCAAACGGCCAGCTAATGCACTTATTTGCCGCCAAGCCCGGAGGCTTTGTCGATGATGAAGGCATTATCGACCTACAGCAGAGCCCCGCCGAGGTCGTGATACTGTCCGCCG
The DNA here is from genome assembly GCF_021151565.1 of Halomonas sp. IOP_6. NCBI lineage: Bacteria > Pseudomonadati > Pseudomonadota > Gammaproteobacteria > Oceanospirillales > Halomonadaceae > Halomonas > Halomonas sp. IOP_6. Next base: position 74,701 of record NZ_JAIRBO010000008.1, read on the forward strand.
CTGATAGCAATCTATCGGCACTGGCCCAGGCGGTTGACCGCCTGGGTGAAGCTTACCCCTCGGTACGGCTAGCCAACTGGATGAATTTGGTAAAACCGGCGGCCTATGATCTCTACGAAGATCGGGTGCTGGAAAACGCCCAATTGGTCATCGTTTCACTGCTGGGCGGTAAAGCCTACTGGCAGTATGGTCATGAGCGCCTGCTCGCCTGGGCGGCAGCCAAACCCGAACGCCGGCTGATTTTGGTGCCGGGTTGCGACGCACCGGATGATGCCCTGTTAGAAGACTCCACCATCGCCTTTGATGGCGCTTACCGCGTGTGGCGCTATTTAAGAGAAGGCGGTGTGGATAACGCCGAGCAGTTGCTGCGCTTTATCGCCAGCGAATGTTTATCGCTTTCTCTGGCCTGGCAGGAGCCGAAAGTTATTCCGGCCGCGGTGATTTATGCGTCGCAAGACCAGCAGGCGCTAAGCCTTAGCGAGTGGCGCGACCGCCAGGTGCCCGGGCGGCCGGTGTGCCTGCTGCTGTTTTATCGCAGCCACTTGCAGGGGGCGAATACCGCTGTCCCAGACGGATTGCTGGCCGCGCTCAGAGAAAAAGGCCTAGAGCCGCTAGCGGTGGCCGTGGCCTCCTTGAAAGAGGGGCCATGCATTGATTTTATCAATCACTTGATTGAGCAGACCGGCGCTATGCTGGTGATTAATACCACCAGCTTTGCGGTCAATCGCAACGCCGACGGCCTGGATGCTCTGGGTGAAAAGCTACCCGACAGCCTGTTTGTGGGGCGACCCGTGGTGCTCCAGGCGATTCTTGCCAGCAGCACCAGTGAAGACTGGCAGGACATGGCCGCCGGACTGCATAGCCGCGATGTGGCCATGCAGGTGGTGCTCCCCGAAATGGATGGTCGCATTATCACTCGGGCGGTGGGGTTTAAAGCCGAAGCCCACTATAACCAGCGCTGTCAGTTGGCGGTGACCCACCATGTGATTCATCCGGAACGGGCCGCCTTTGTAGCCGAGCTGGCGCGGCGCATCTGTTCGCTACGGCTAACCCCCAATGGACAGAAGCGTATCGCGCTGATCATGGCTAACTACCCCAATCGGGATGGCCGGATCGGTAACGGGGTCGGGCTGGATACCCCAGCGTCGACGCTGCAGATTCTCAGCGCCCTGAAAGAAGCGGGTTATCCGTTAAGCGAGCTGTCGGAAAATGGCGATGCGTTGATCCGCCAGCTTCAGGGCGCGGTGACCAACGATCACGGCAGCCTCGACCAGCGCGCCTGCTGGCAGAGTATCAGCGTTGACGACTACCTTGCTTGGTTTAAAACCTTGCCCAGTGAGCTGCAGGAAACCGTATGGACGCGCTGGGGGGCGCCTCACGAAGACCCCAAATGCCGCCAGGGGCGTTTGATGATCGCCGGTATCCGCTTAGGCGAAACCTTTGTGGGGATTCAGCCGGAACGCGACTTTATCGACGATCTCACCCAGTCCTATCACGATATGGAGCTGGCGCCACCCCACAGCTACCTGGCGTTTTACTACTGGCTGCGCGAGCACTATCAAGTCGACGCGGTTATCCACGTGGGCAAACACGGCAATTTAGAGTGGCTGCCGGGTAAAAGCATCGCCTTGAGCGCTGACTGTTGGCCGGATATTGCCCTGGGGCCGCTGCCGCACTTTTATCCGTTTATTGTGAATGACCCCGGCGAGGGTGCCCAGGCTAAGCGCCGCAGTCAGGCGGTGATTATCGACCACCTGATGCCGCCGCTAGCACGAGCCGAACTCTACGGTGCTATGGCCGAGCTTGAAGCGCTATGTGATGAGTATTATCAAGCGCTGGATATGGACCCGCGCCGGGAAGCGTTGATACGCAGCCAGATTCTCGCTCACCTGCGTGATACCGGTATCGATCAGGAACTGGCGCACGCCGTCGACGGTTGTGAAAACAGTACTGATGATGCCGACATTCTCAACGAGCTGGATACCTTTCTGTGCGATATCAAAGAGTCGCAGATTCGCCATGGCTTGCACATACTCGGCACGCTGCCGCCTGAAGAGAAGCGGGCGGGCACCTTGGTGGCGCTGTTGCGACTACCCCGTGGTGAAGCGGTGGCCAGCCGCGGACTGCTGCACAATCTAGCGAGTGATTTAGGGTTGGATTTTGATCCGTTGGCCGCTGGCAACGAACCTTGGCAGGAGCTTAAACCCGTTGTTCTAAGGGAGCTGCTCGATACCCCTTGGCGCACCGGCGCGGATACCCGCGAGCGCCTTGAACTGCTGGCCGAGCGCTGGGTGGCCGACTACGTATTAGCCCCTGGTTGCCTGGAGGAACTGGCCCAAGATTACCCCAACACGGCGGAGCAGCTGCGCTATGCCCGCGACCAGCTATGGGTCGCAATGCAGCGCGGCGTCAAGATGGAGATTCAGTCGCTGCTCGATGGCCTAGAAGGTATTTTCGTTCCCGCCGGGCCTAGTGGCGCGCCCAGCCGAGGGCGGCTGGATACGCTGCCCACCGGGCGTAACTTTTTCAGCGTCGATAACCGTTCAATTCCATCGCCTGCTGCCTGGACGCTGGGCGAAAAATCTGCCCAGGCGTTTGTCGAGCGCTACCTGCAGGATAACGGCGACTATCCGCGTCGGTTGGGGCTTTCGATTTGGGGCACCGCCACCATGCGCACCGGCGGTGATGATATCGCCCAGGCCTTCGCGCTGATGGGCGTGCGCCCTAAATGGTCTCTGGGCTCCCAGCGGGTGAGTGATTTTGAAGTGATCCCCTCGATGCTGCTCAATCGGCCAAGGGTTGATGTCACGCTGCGGGTATCCGGGTTCTTCCGCGACGCCTTCCCTAATGTGATTCGCCTATTTGACGCCGCCGTGCAAGCGGTGGCCAGTTATGAAGAGCCGGGTAACAGCAACACCATCCGCGAGGCGGTGCTTGCTCGCCAGCAAGCACTGGAAGACCAAGGGCTAAGCCCAGAGATGGCCGCCCAAGAGGCAAGCTACCGTATCTTCGGCAGCAAGCCCGGTGAGTATGGCGCGGGCTTGAACCGGCTAATTGAAAATCGTTCTTGGGACAGCGCCGACGATTTAGCCGAGGCCTACATGGATACAGGTGCCTACGCCTACGGCCAGTTCAAGGCTTCCGGCACTGCTGCGCGGGCGGCGTTCGAGCAGCAACTCCAAGGGCTGGATGCGGTGATGCAGAACCAGGATAACCGCGAGCACGATATTCTTGATTCCAACAGCTACTACGCTTTTCAGGGTGGCATGGCCAACGCCACGCGCTCACTAAGTGGAAAAGCACCGACCATTTATCACGCCGACCACGCCAATCCCGCGGTGCCCAAGATTCGTACCTTGAAAGAGGAACTGGCGAGGGTGATTCGCTCGCGCGTGTTGAATCCCAAGTGGATCAATGCCATGCGCGAGCACGGCTATAAAGGCGCCTTTGAAATGGCTGCCACGGTGGACTACCTGTTTGCTTACGATGCCACTACTGATCTAGTCGCCGACTACCAGTACGCCCAGGTGAGTGACGCCCTAGTGCTCGATGCCGCTAATCAGCAGTTTCTGCGTGAGCATAACCCCGCGGCCATAGAAGAGATGGCGGAACGCTTACTCGAAGCCGCCCAGCGAGGCATGTGGCAAGCCCCCGGCGAACACGGCCAGGCATTACAAGACCTGCTGCTGGAAATGGATGAAGCCAAAGAGACGGGGCACTATGACCACCAGCCCGCGCATTAAAGGCTGGTGCCCCGGCGCGTGGCGGCCTATGGCCACCGGCGATGGCCTGTTGGTACGTGTACGCCCACCGCTGGGCCAGCTTTCACGGCAGCAGGTAGTGGCACTGTGTGAAGCCGCCGAGACCTTCGGCAGCGGTTTGATCGAGCTAACCAGTCGGGCCAATATTCAGCTGCGGGGAGTGAGCGAGGCCAGCTGGCCACCGCTGATGGCCTTTCTGGTTGAGCATCAGTTGGTGAACGACGACACGCAAGCAGAACGCCAGCCGCAACTGATGCTGGCACCTGCTTGGCAAGAGGGCGATGACACTCATACCATTGCCCACCTGTTGCAAACGCGAGGCAGCGAATTAGCGCCCATGCCTGGCAAAATCGGCATTGCGATTGATGCGGGAAAAGCACCGGTGCTGTGCGATAGCGCCGCTGATTTTCGTATTGAGCGCTCGGTGGAAGGCGGTTTGATAGTACGCGCCGATGGCTATGAGTGTGGCACGGCGGTGAACGAGCCCGAAGCCGCCGTTGAGCAGTTAATACGCCTGACCCATTGGTTTGTGGACAGCGGCGGCTGGGACTCTGGGCGCATGCGGCGGCACACAGCACCGCTGCCTGACTGGGCGGCCGCTGATACTGCCCCCGCATCCCCTGGCGAGAAGCTGGCGCTGGGCAAACATAGCAACGGTATGGTGGTGGGGCTGCCTTTTGGCCGGGTGGCGGCTAATACGCTGCGTGAGGCTGTCTCACAGACAAATGTCCACACTGTGCAGGTCACGCCCTGGCGGCGCTTATTGTTGAAGGATTGCGATACACTACCCGCGGTTGATGGCTTAATCCGTCATAATAGCGACCCGCGGTTAGCGATGGACGCCTGCCCCGGTGCGCCATACTGCGAACAGGCGAGTGTTGCCACCCAGCCGCTTGCCGAACGGCTAAGCGGCTGGGTGGCAGCAAGCGTACATATATCTGGGTGCGCCAAAGGCTGCGCCCGCCAACAGCCAGCAGCGCTGTGCCTAACCGGCTGCGATAGGCGCTTTGACGTGATTATTAACGGTCGCGCCGATAGCGCACCGGTTAAGTCAGGCCTTACTGAGAGTGAGGCGTTGGATGTTATTAAAAAGCTCAGCGAAAGCCGTTAGGTTTATCGAGATTAAAAAAATAGTAGCTTATATGCTGGATAGCTGAGTGCCAGGGCAGGTTGTAGCGAGGGTCTTTCGACATGGATGTCGAAAGTAGCGCCCATGGATGGGTTCACAGCGCCCTCGCGGAAACCTGCCCTAGCACGGATGCCTTGCAGAACAGTAACTGCGAATTAGTTTATTTGGAGAGTTTGGGTGCCTCACGTTTATGAAACACACGGACCGGCGATTTACCGGCAGTCGTTTGCGATTATTCGCAATGAAGCTGAGCTTGATCGCTTTTCAGCGGAAGAAGAAACGGTTGCGGTACGCATGATTCACGCAGCTGGGCTGGTGGAGCTGGCGGCGCATATCCATTTTCAGAATGATGTGGTCAATCGTGCGCGCTCAGCGTTAGAGCAGGGCGCACCGATTCTTTGCGATGCTCGGATGGTCTCCGAAGGCATTACCCGCAAACGGCTGCCCGCTAATAACCAGATTATCTGTACTCTTAACGATGAGCGCACCCCTGGCCTTGCCCAGGAAATGGCCAATACCCGTTCAGCGGCAGCGCTGGAACTGTGGCGGCCGCATCTGGAAGGCGCGGTTGTTGCCATTGGCAACGCGCCCACCGCGTTGTTTCATCTGCTTAATATGCTCGAAGACCCAGAATGCCCGCGCCCGGCGGCTATTATTGGCTGCCCGGTCGGCTTTGTTGGGGCGGCAGAATCCAAAGAAGCGCTGTTGGCTAACCCCGCGCTGTCCAGCTGTATCGTGCGTGGCCGCCTGGGTGGTAGCGCCGTCACGGTAGCGGCCATCAACGCCATGGCGGATCGTATCGAATGACCCAAGGAACCATTTACGGGGTTGGCTTAGGGCCCGGCAGCCAAGACCTAATGAGCGTGCGTGCCGACCGCTTGATCCGTGGTGCCAGCCATGTGGCCTATTTTCGCAAGCAGGGCCGCAGCGGGCATGCGCGTACCATTGTGGAAGGATTGATCGCCCCCGGCGCAACCGAGCTGCCCATGGAGTATCCGGTTACCACGGAAATTCCGTTTGACGACCCGCGCTACAATGAACTGCTGTCGGCCTTTTACGAACGCAGCGTAGCCCAACTAATCGAGATGGCAGAGGCCGGGTGCGATGTAGTGGTGCTTTGCGAAGGCGACCCGTTCTTCTACGGCTCCTTTATGCACCTCTACACGCGGCTGCTGAACCGCGTGCCGGTCTCGGTAGTGCCGGGTATTACCGGCATGTCGGCGGCCTGGACGGCGACCGCGCAGCCAATTACCTGGGGCGATGACATTATGACGGTGCTGATGGCCACGCTGCCGGAAGAGACCCTGGCCGAGCGCATCGCCCAAACCGATGCACTGGTGGTGATGAAAATTGGCCGCAACCTGGCCAAGCTACGCCGAGCGCTGACGCATGCTGGCCGTGAAGGTGAAGCGTGGCTGATCGAGTACGCCGCCATGACCCAGCAGCGTGTGCTGCCACTGAGTGAGGTTGGCGAAAGCGTGCCTTACTTCTCGATTGTGCTGATTCATGGCAACGGGAGGCGGCCATGAGCGGTTGGCTGAAAATCGTTGGCCTCGGGCCGGGTGCCGACGCCATGATTACCCCGGAGGTTTCGGCTGCGCTGCTGGAAGCCACCGATGTAGTGGGCTATGTGCCCTACGTGAATCGCGTGGCTCCCAGGGCTGGATTAGTCCGCCATGGCTCTGATAACCGCGAAGAGATTCGCCGGGCGGAGCAGGCGCTACAGCTAGCGCTTGAGGGCCACCGGGTAGTGGTTGTCTCCTCTGGCGACCCTGGCGTATTTGCCATGGCCGCCGCAGTGTTCGAAGCCTTGGAAGCGGGCGATGCCCAGTGGCGCACGCTGGATATTCAGGTACTGCCGGGCATTTCCGCCATGCTGGCCGCCAGCGCCAGCGTCGGCGCACCACTGGGGCACGACTTCTGCTGCATTAATCTATCCGACAACCTCAAACCCTGGGCGCTGATTGAAAAGCGCCTGCGCTTGGCTGCCGAGGCCGACTTCGCCATGGCGTTTTACAATCCGCGCTCCAAGGCACGGCCAGCGGGGTTTGAACGAACGCTAGAGGTACTGCGCGAAGCCTGCGGGCCAGATCGATTGATCATCTTTGCCCGCGCGGTTTCGACCCCGGAAGAAGCAATTCGCGTTACCACATTAGAGCAAGCAACGCCGGATATGGCTGATATGCGCACGCTGGTCATCGTTGGTTCCCAGCAAACCCGCTTGATTGAACGCAGTGGCGTGCCGCTGGTTTATACGCCGCGTTCGGCGTGATGATTAATAGTGGTCACTAAGCCAGCTAAACACGTCATCGATACGATGAACTTCATGGCGTAGCGGCAGTGCTGGCCGCTCGATCATTACAATGGGCAGGCCGAACCTTCTTGCCGCGGTCAGTTTGGACGACGCACCTTCGCCGCCAGCGTTTTTACACACGATGCGTTGGATCCGCTGATTTTCCAGCAGGGCGAGATCGCCTTCCAGCGTAAACGGGCCTCTATCAATCACAGTGCTGACATCCGGAAGCGGCAATGGGCTGGTCGGCGGGTCAACTAAACGCAGCACATAATGGTGCTGAGGCTGAGCGGCAAAGGCGTTAAGGTGCATTCGCCCAATCGCAAGCAGCACCCGTTGGGGCGGGCCAGCCAAGGCGTTAACTGCCTCATCAATACTTGTCACGCTTTGCCATTGGTCGCCGGTAACAGGCTGCCAGGCAGGCCGGGTAAAAGCGGCGGCCTTTACACCGTACTGTGCCGCCGCGGCTAATACGTTGCTGCTCATTTGTGCGGCAAACGGGTGGGTGGCATCAACAATATGGGTAATGCGCTCCTGGGCTAAAAACGTGACCAGCCCATTAACGCCGCCAAAGCCGCCAATGCGGGTGGGTAGAGGCTGGGGTTTCGGCGTGCTAACGCGCCCTGCATAGCTAAAAATGGCGGGAATGCCACGCTTGGCAACAGCGCTGGCCAGGGCGCTGGCCTCGCTGGTTCCGCCGAGAATTAGGATTTTGATCATGGCTGAGGTTAACAACGCTCCCTGGCTTACCCTTTTAGGTTGGGGAGAGGGTGGCACACAGGGGCTGACAGCGGCAAGCCGACAGGCATTGGAACGTGCCGAAGTGGTGTTCGGCGCACGCCGTCACCTGCGCCTTTTACCGCCGCTAAACGCTGAGGTGATTGAGTGGCCAGTGCCCTTTGCCGATGGCATTAAAAAGCTGCTAAACCAGCGTGGCCGCCGGGTGGTGATGCTGGTCTCAAACGACCCGTTTTGGTTTGGGGCGGGTACTACATTCGCGCAGCATCTCAGCGTAAACGAGTGGCAGGCACTGCCAGCCCCGTCCTCTTTTAGCCTAGCGGCTGCACGTTTGGGCTGGCCGCTGGAGCGTTGCACTTGCCTGGGTTTACACGCCAAACCGCTAACCCGTATTCGGCCCTACCTGCATGCCGGTAGACGCTTGCTGGTGTTGGTAAGAGACGGCGAGGCGGTGACCGAGCTGGCGGCGCTGGTAAATAGCGTTGGCTTTGGAGATACCCAGCTAACGCTGCTGGAATCTTTGGGTGGTGATAGTGAGCGCATTCGCCATTGCCGTAGCGACGCCAGCTTGCCCGACGACATTGCCCACCCGGTTGCGGTAGGGCTGGAAGTTGCCGGTAACGGCCCCGCCTTGCCGCTGACGCCCGGCCTGCCGGATCATTTTTTTGACCACGATGGCCAGATCACCAAACAGACCATTCGCGCCATCACCCTGGCGGCACTGGCCCCCATGCCCGGCGAACGGCTGTGGGATATCGGCACCGGCTCAGGCTCCGTTGCCATTGAGTGGCTGCTCGCGCATACGGATAATCAGGCGGTGGGCTTTGAGCAAAACGCTGAACGTGCAGCGCGAGCACGCAGCAATGCAAACAACCTGGGCGTTGACTGGCTAGCAGTAAAACAGGGCCGCGCGCCTGACGTACTCAACGATACGCCGCTGCCTGATGCGGTATTTATCGGCGGCGGGTTATCTCAAGCGCTGCTAGACGATTTATGGCAGCGCCTGCCCAAGGGCGTGCGTATCGTCGCCAATGCCGTCACTTTGGAATCCGAAGCGCTGCTGGCACACTGGCACCAGCAGGTAGGCGGCGAACTGCTGCGTTTAGAGCTTGCCAACGCCGCCCCCATCGGCACACGACGGGGCTGGAAAGCCAGCTATCCGATTGTTCAGTGGCGGGGCGTCCGATGAAACAATCGGTGTTGAGAGTAGCGGGGTTTGGCTTTCGCAGTGAAGCCACGCTTGAATCGCTTATTCAAGCGTTAGATCAGCTTATTGATCAGTACGGTGCTGCCTACAAGTACGGCCTTATCAACCGGCTAGCGGCGGCTCGCTCGATGCTGCCGTTAGTCGAAGAGCTAGGCCGGCTGCGTAACATTGAGGTCATCGCCGTAGCGGATGCCGAACTATCAACAGTGACAACGCTTACCCATTCAACACACAGTTTGCAGGCGCGCGGCACAGGCAGCGTGGCTGAGGCCGTGGCGCTATTAGCCGCAGGTCCAGGGGCAACGCTGCTAGGGCCAAGGATCATCTCAGCGGATAGACAGGCTACCGCCGCACTGGCGTTAGGCTTTGCACGAAAACTGCCTGCGCTCGACAATACGGCGTTAAAAATCGCCTCGTGCGCGAGTCCGATCAAAGTACTCATTTACACCACGTAAACTCCGTTTTTTCGTTGATTTTTGCCTTGTCTAGTCTTCGCTCGCCGACTTTTCGTACAAAGCCTAGGAATTAGTTAATGACAGTACACTTCATTGGCGCGGGGCCTGGCGCGCCGGATCTGCTTACCCTACGCGGGCGCGACTTAATCGCCGCCTGCCCGGTGTGCTTGTATGCAGGTTCTTTAGTGCCGGAGCAAATTCTGGAACACTGCCCGGCAGGGGCCAGAGTAATTAATACCGCGCAGCTCTCGCTGGATGAGATTATGCAGGAGATTAGCCGCGCCCACGCTGAAGGCCAGGACATCGCCAGACTGCATTCGGGGGACCTCTCGGTATGGTCGGCCATGGGCGAGCAACTGCGCCGCCTGCGCGAGTTGAATATCCCCTACAGCATTACCCCTGGCGTGCCATCGTTTGCGGCAGCGGCGGCAACCTTAGGTCAGGAGTTAACGCTGCCCGGCGTGGCTCAGTCGGTGGTGCTCACCCGTACACCGGGTCGTGCCAGTGCCATGCCCAGTCACGAGACGCTTGCCAACTTCGCCCGCACTGAGGCAACGCTGGCTATCCATCTCTCGATCCATAACCTTTCCCAGGTAGTCGAAAGCCTGACGCCTTACTACGGCGCGCAGTGTCCGGTGGCGATTGTGTGGCGAGCAAGCTGGCCCGATGAGCGAGTGGTGCGGGGGCGGCTGGCGACTATAGAAGGGCTGATCGATGATTCCATGCAGCGCACCGCATTGATCCTGGTGGGGCCAGTGCTTGAAAGCGATGACTTCCAGGAGAGCAGCCTCTACGCGGTAGGCTACGACCGCCGTTTTCGCCCTCAGTCGGCGGATTCGCCTTTTGCCACGGCAAGCCAAGACCAAGAGAGTGAATCATGATCACGCTATCGCTAATAGGTATCGGCACCGGCAACCTTGATCACGTCACCCTGGCCGCCGTGCGCGCCCTCAATAGCGCCGACCTGATTCTTCTGCCCCGCAAAGGCGAGGCCAAGTCGGATTTGATCGACCTACGCCGCTTACTCTGCGAGCGCCTGTTAGAAGAACCGGTGACTACCAAGATCGTCGAGTTCGATCTTCCCAGTCGCGATGATCATAATGATTACCTTAGTGCGGTAGACGACTGGCACGCTGCGATTGCCAGCGTTTGGGCGCAGTTGATGGATAGACATCTCCCCAATGGCGGGCGGGTCGGCATGCTGGTGTGGGGCGACCCCTCGCTTTACGACAGCAGCCTGCGTATTAGCCAGCGGCTAAACGCTACGGGTAAGCAGGTGGATGTCGAGGTCGTGCCTGGCATCACCAGCCTGCAGGTGCTTACCGCTGAACATAAAATTCCCCTCAATGCGCTTGCCGAGCCAGTACAAATCACCACCGGCCGCCGCCTACGCGAGCGCGGCTGGCCGAACGATGCCGCCACGGTAGCCGTGATGCTGGATAGCGGCGGGGCGTTTACCACGCTGCCGTTTGACGACACCTACATCTGGTGGGGCGCCTACCTGGGCATGGATAAACAGTGCTTAATCAAAGGCTGGCTAAGCGAGGCCAGCGACCAAATCATCCAACGCCGCGCGGAACTACGCGACACCCACGGCTGGATTATGGATATTTATCTGCTCGCCAAAAAGCCGGAAAAATAAACCCAGGTATCAATATGGAATATTTTTCCATAAAATAATCCTGCCTATTAAATAACCAAGCTATCAGGAGCGACTATGAGCTTTTACGTCTATCTTTCTGGCGAGATCCACACCGACTGGCGCGAAGAGATCCAGCGCGGCGCTGATGCAGCGGGCCTGGATATCGTCTTCACCGCACCCGTCACCGATCACGACGCCAGTGACGCTGCAGGCGATCACCTGGGCAAGCCGGAAAATGGCTTCTGGCGCGACCATCAGTCCTCTAAGGTCAATGCCATCCGCACCCGCACCATGATCGAGCAAGCGGATCTGGTGGTTGTGCGCTTCGGCGACAAGTACAAACAGTGGAACGCCGCCTTTGATGCAGGCTACTGCGCCGCACTTGCCAAGCCCTACATCACCCTGCACAGCGAAGACATCGTTCACCCACTGAAAGAAGTCGATGCTCAAGCCCAGGCCTGGTGCACCACCACCGATCAAGTCGTCGAAACCCTGCGTTACGTCCTCAAAGCCTAAACCTTAACGCCTCCTGCAACACCGCCACTGCATTAGTGGTGTTGTGGGAGGGCGCTTTAGCGCGCAACCATCCCGGCCCATAAACTACCCCGCCACTGAATCGATACTCTGCCCTAGTGTTGTAGGAGGGCGCTTCAGCGCGCGATGATCACGCCACATAAGCAATCTAGCCACCCCGTAGCGCGGCGTAACGCTTGGCGAGGAACGAGCTAAAAAGCACCCGCGATAGCTGCCCAAAGCCTGCTCCAGCTCAATTTTTCTTCAAAGCCGCGTGACCTAAGCCAAATTTATCAATAAAGTATGATTAAATCGTAAAAATGAGCCGGCACGCGAATTTTGAATATGTTGCCATGCTGGATAAATAAATATATAAAAAAAACAGTGGTTTATGATTTTCGAGCGGCTAGGTAACACCAATAACGTGCTGACATGTTCAAGGGTGTTATGCAGCAGGCTATATAATCACTGTTAAGCATCAACAAGATTAGGGTGGCATTGTGAAGCCAGCGGAAAAAATTAAAACCCAAAAGATTGTCGATAAGATCGAAGCTGGCGATTTTGATGAAAACGATATTGACAACCTTTTCATGAAGCTGCGCGCTTATTCCTCTAGTCACAGGGTCTTCAGAGAGATAGCGGACTTCGTAGCTCATAATGATAGTCGGGACAGAGGGCTGGCAAACCAAGCTCTTGAAACCATGTATCTTAGTATGAGGTTCTTCCTAGAATATAATTCACCCAAAAAGACATTGGATTTATCACAGCCGTTTCCGCTTTGGATCAAACGCTTGATGATATTTCAGGTTGAAAAATGCGGAGAAGAAATTCTAAAGGAAAAATTTAACGTAACTGCTTCTCGGTTAAAAAGCAGGATAGAAAACAGCTTTAAAATCGATAAAAAAGCAAAAATCGCTCAGTATAAAGACGGCAAGCTATCGGAAAATACTTTCGAAGCAATTCAGCACGTAATGAGCTTTATCAGTGGCAATGCCGCTTTTACCCAGGATCAACTGATCGACGAGTTGGTAGGTGTCCTCGGTGCTAATCGCTTACGATTTGACACCGACGTGATCCTTTCTCTATCGGACAAGATAACGCTGTGCACGCTTCTGCTTTTCCATCAGTCAGAGTTTGATATTCGGAGCCATAAAAAAGCGCAATGTGAAGTCGCTGCTGAAAAAAGCTCGATATCACACAACGTTCAGTTCGTCGACGTGAAGGGAAACCCAGTTGAACACCATGAGACGTTCGGCACACTATCCGTTATGGGTACGGTCACGGTTAAAAGTGATGAACAGGACCTAGGAATCTCGCACTGTGTAATGTCTACAAATCTCGAAGTGGAATCTTGGTGTGCCGATAATCTTTTCCGTATAGAGCCTTTAAGCGATGAAGTACCAAATCACATGTGTAAACGCATTCGGCTAGACACCGACCTGGCAATTGACAAGGATTTCAAACTGGCAGCCGCAAATGCTTAACAAACGGCTGCACAGCGACCGATTTTCCGCCGCTTTGCGGCTCCAAACCGACGCGTGAGCCGGGCGTTATGAAATCAGGAGAAATACTACGTGACTGGACTGGTATTGGAACTACAAAGAGATGCTCTTGATCGTAATGTAAGGGTTAGCGACTTGCTAAGAAAGGCGTTTGTCATATCTCGAAAGCTAAATATCTCAGAAATTCAAGAGTGGATTAATTATGAATTAAATGGATACCCTCGTGAAGAAGATATAACTCCTGACTATAGAATGATTTACGGAACTCCAAAGATTTGGAATCCATATCATGGTTGGCAACCATTGAATTTCGGTGACCCAAAGATGGCCGACCAACTATCCAGCCGAAAGAACTCTCAAGCTATTGGTGAGTTAGATGAACTGGTGGCTAAGGATGGTTCAGGGAGATTATATATGCCTTATCCGCAACACATAGTTAATTGGCTAATGGAGCACATGGATGTTCCTTTGCAGCCTTCACTATTAGTGCCTCATACTGAGGTCATTGGAATCCTAGACGCAGTTAGAAATAAAGTGCTTGAATGGGCATTACAACTTGAAACGCAAGGAGTATTGGGAGAAGGGATGAGCTTCACAGAAAAAGAGAAACAGTCAGCACATACCGTTACATATCAGGTAACTAATAATATTGGTAGTATGCAAAACTCTCAATTACAACAAGATTCACCGAATGCTACTCAATCCCTGACAGTAAACATGGATTTTAAGCAGTTGGCTGGTTTCATCGAAGCACTTAAAGGGCAGGTAGATGGATTACAGTTGAATTCAATAGAAAAAGACGAACTGTGCGCTGAGATCGCAACAATTGAACATCAGATTGCTTCACCTAAACCAAAACCAGTGATTGTAAAGGAATCTTTAAATACAGTTAGATCTTTGTTAGAAGGTATCGCTGGCAGCATAATAGCAAGTGGCTTGCTGACTCAATTATCAGCTTTCGTGTAGTACTTTCATAACAAGCGCATTTGCGGCTGGTTTTCCGCTGCGCTCCAAACCAGCCGCAAATGCGGGCGTTATACCAGGAGGGAAAGTTGGAAGCAGTGTCAGAGTGGCTTACTCCGATCTTCATCGGTTTTGTATCAGCTTATTTTGGTTCCTTGATTGCTGTTCGGAGGTTCAAGAAAGAGAGGTTGTGGGAGCGTCGCGAAAAGGCGTATGCAGGAATAATCGATGCACTTTATGACATGCTCCGGCATTGTGAAATTCACAAGGAGGACTATGGGCAAGGCACCGGATATAGCGACGATAGAGAAAGCGAGTTTAGGGAAAGCTACACTGAGGCTTATTGGAAGCTGAAGAAGGTCACCGATATTGGGGCCTTTGTCATCTCACCTAGGGCACATGCTGTTCTTGTAGAGCTCAGGAATAGAGAAAAATTATCTTGGGATGATAACCCCCGTTTCGATATATATGAGCACGAATACGAGTGTTTTCGGGTGGCCTTGGAAAAAATAGTGCGTATCGCCAGCAATGAACTCAATACAGAGAAGGTATAACAAATCAATTAAGTTCGTTCCGGCCTGCGGCCTCCACCGGACGCCCTTGTCAGGGCGCCGCTTATTTCCGCGTTAGGAGCAAGGCGCACCCAGGTACTTTGCGATCCACCAGTGTGGCCTTATCGCCTCTCTGCTGCAGGTGCCAGGCAACGGATACTCCGACCATGCCAGCACCCAGAACCAGAATCTCACGTTCCATAAATCCATTAATTTCTTATTGGGCTCGTGCAGTTTGTGCCTTGTGACTGTGCTTCATGCGTTGGCGCACCCAGGCAACGGTTATTGCGGTAATAAGGATGAACCCGATGTAGCCGAACACGGGATACACCATGCCGACTAGGCTGACAAATCCAAACATGCTGCAGGCATAGGCAATGATGCCTGCTATTAAGGATCCAACGCGGAAAGACGTGGTATCGGCCGGCAAAAATCGGGATGAAAAAGAGTAAAGGCAGCCCACTGCGGTATTGAAAATCATCAGCAGAATGACGACCGATACCAGCGAGGAAAGCGCAGGGGAAACCTCTAGTGCCAAAGCCAGCATCGGCATCGGCGTATCGACCAGACTGTCCAGGCGCGACAGCATGGCCAGACTGATCGTCATCATCAGCGCACCCAGGGTAATGCCGCCAAGAATACCGCCCCAGGTTGCCTTGCGGTGGTCTTTTGCAGCACCGCTGGAGATGGCAAGAATCGCGACGCAGCCGAAGATGTTATACGAAACGTACAGCATGGCGCCCAGTGCCCAATGGCTGGTGGCTGCGTTTTGGTCGAGTGCCAACTGGTTCAGTGTCGTCAGGTCGGTTTCTCGGGTTGCCAGTGCGTAGATCGCGATACCCAGTGCTACCAAAATCAGCAGAGGAGTGATGCTGCTGATCAGCGTGAGCACTTTTTTCAGTTTGAGACAGGTGGCTGCAATTACCAGCAGAGTCACCAGCGCGCTGCCCCAGGCTACAGGCAGGCCCAGTTTTTGTTCCAGCAGTGCACCGGCACCGGCCAGCATCACTACGGCTATGGCAAACATGAAAAATGTCATCAGCAAATCGATGGGCTTGCTAAGCCAGGGGCCACAGATAGCCCGTACAACTTCCTTGTGAGAAGTCGCTTGAAGCTCGCTACCCAGATTCGCCAGCGTCATGCCCAGGAAGATAAAAGCGGCAGTACTCAGCGCGACACCTGCCAGCCCCCAAGCGCCGAAGCTAACAAAGAATTGAAGCAGCTCCTGGCCTGAAGCAAAGCCTGCTCCAACCAGAAATCCGACAAAAGCGCCCGCGATTTTCAATACATCTTTCATGGTGCCAAATCCTCAGTTTCTTATTTTTCTGTGCCAGTTAGCTGGCTGAATTAGGCTTCACCGACCCAGGCTTGCACTTCTACTTCGACATCAACGCCCAGTGCTAGGCCTGCTGTCACGGTGGAACGAACCGGCAGACCTGCTTCGAAATAGCGTTTATAGACTTCGTTGAAGCCCGCAAAGTGCTTCATGTCCGACAGCCAGACGGTCGCTTTAACGACCTGCGAAAAACTCGCGCCACAGTGTTCAAGGGACTCGCCGATACGGGTCATGACCGCCTCGGTTTGCTCTTCGATACTGCCTTTGACGACTTCGCCTTCAGCAGTCATGGGAATCTGGCCTGAAAGCATCAGGAAACCTCCCACGCGAACGGCACGGGAGAATGGGAAGGGCAAGTCGCTGGGGATACGTTCGATTGAATTGGACATGGGGTTATATCTCGTTGATGGCTATTGAGTGACCGAGCCGCACGGGCAGCACGATAGAATCACAATTTCTCTTAAATGATAATTCTCGTAAAAGGGAATATCAAATGTGAGAACCTTAAAGTCAAGCTGTTTTCGGGATACACTAGGACTTCGTATTCATAGTCAGGTCGAGCCGCGAAGCTTTCATGCCAACAGACTCTCAATCCCAGCCGTCTGATACACTGATCGACCGAGTACTGGTCGGCTCTCGCCTAAGGGCTCACCGTAAACAACAGAAACTCACCCTGAAACAGGTGTCTGAGAAAAGTGGTGTCGCGCTTTCAACGCTGTCGAAAATGGAGTTGGGGCAGGCAACTGTCAGCTATGACAAGCTTGCTGCTGCCGCACGTGTTCTGAATGTCAGCCTGCCCCAGCTGTTCAACCCTGAATCGGGTGTAGACAGTTCAGCTAAGCCAACGGTGGTCACCAGCAAAATTTCTGAGGCGACTGGGTATGCTACTGGCAGCTATGAATACCATCCTATTGCGGGTGAGTTTCCCGGTCGGAGCATGATGCCGGTTTATGCTCGGATTCAGGCGCGTGATCTGGGTGAGTTTGAAGACTTCATCCGCCACCCCGGAGAGGAGTTTGCCATGGTGCTATCGGGGCGCGTCTGCATTCACTTTGAAAATGGTGAAAGCATCAGCCTGGGTGAACGAGAAACGGCTTACTTCAACAGTTCCATCGGGCATATTTATCTGGCCGAGGGTGATGAAGATGCAGAAGTAATAGCTGTGATGTCGGAACCCAAAGAGGGCGATCTTCAAGGCTGAACCACCTATCAGGCCTCGCCAATTTCGTGAAAACACAGAGTGTAAAGGGGGAGCCCCTGGCAAGTTCCCCACCTCACCACACTGGCCAGCTTCGTCAGTCGGCATGCCGATGAGATTAAAGCACTATCTGAACAAGTGCTGCTGGTGTGCTAATGCAGAGCGGAATAAGTTACTTTATTAGGGCAAACACAGTTTTCAACTCACTTGAGTTGAGCGCTCAAGTGGCTGAATGCCGATATTAAGATGATTCAGCCGGATGACCGGCTGAGTAAATGAATAAGGAAAACAGGCGGCGGAAACGGCTCGAAATCGGGCTTTTCTTCAGCCTCGTGATAGGTGCTCATGACATTACACATTGAAACTCCTCTGATCGAATTCCGCACAATGAGCGTTACCACTGGACGTTCGGTCTGGATTAAGCTTGATGCACTGCAGCCGCCCGGTTCATTCAAGATACGGGGCATTGGCCATGCGTGCGAAACCTATCTGGCTCGAGATGCTCGAAGGTTCATTTCTTCATCTGGAGGAAATGCTGGCTTGGCTGTCGCCTAGTCCGGTCGTCGGCTAGGTGTTCCGGTTACGGTTGTAGTGCCGGAAACCACCACTGAAAGGGCAAAAGAACTGCTGCGATTGGAGAAAGCGGAGGTCATCGTGCATGGTGCCTCCTGGCAAGAAGCCAACGCCTTTGCACAATCGTTGATCGGCGCATCGGATGCATTTCTCCATCCCTTTGATGATCCGCTGCTTTGGCAGGGCCACGCCACGCTGATTGATGAAGTTTTTCGTTCCGGTCTTAAGCCCGACGCCGTCGTGCTTTCCGTTGGCGGAGGTGGTCTGCTTTCAGGTGTGGTAGAAGGGCTTCATCGTAACGGATGGAGTGATATCCCCGTTTTCGCCGTAGAAACTACGGGTGCCGCCTCATTTCATGCAGCCGTAAACGCCGGTCATACGGTTGAGTTGGAAAAGATAACAAGCATCGCCACCTCACTTGGTGCCAAACGTGTTTGCGAGAATGCTTTCCAATGGTCAAAAACTCACCCTATCCACAGCGTCGTGGTATCAGACCAAAGCGCACTGACTGCCTGCGAACGTTTCCTTGACGATCATCGCATCGTGGTAGAGCCTGCCTGCGGTGCGAGCCTGGCAATGGCGTATGAGAATGCATCAGAACTCGAAAGTTTCAGCAATATATTGGTCGTAGTATGTGGCGGCGCTACGTCCACGATTGATCAAATCAGGGATTGGAATAGCGGCAAACACGCCCTATAACCAGGCCAAGCGACTAAGATCAGTAACTACCCGCTGTTAACACCGGGCTTCCAATGTTGCCTGATGAGGCGACGGGAATGACTGCTTCTCTCCTGCTGTCATTCCCGCATGCCGTTAGCGGGAATCCATTTCGATTTAGGTACCCTAGCTTCGGCTGAAAAGGTCAAATTGGATTCCCGATAACCACACTCGGGAATGACGGGGTTGAGGTGGTTAGTTCATACTCCTCGGAACGAGCATTTATTCCCGTTTACTGCTGGTGTGCCACTGCGTGAGAGATGGCGAAACCATTCGAATTATTTCCGCACGCAAGGCGAATAAACGAGAGCGAACAACTTACTAAAGGGGTAGGGATGCGTGGACATTACGATTTTTCAGAGTCAGTTGAGAATCCCTACGCCAAGAAACTAAAAAATAGGTCACGATTCGGCTGGATGAAGATACCATCGCGAATTTTAAAAACTGGCAGAAGAAAAAGATCTACCGTATCAGAGCTTAATGAATCTCTATCTACGCGACTGTGCCCAGTCACATAAAGACCTCAAGCTTGAGTGGCAATAAACGGTGCACGACTACCGATCAGGTATTTGAAATCCTCCGTTCCATTCTCAAAGCCTAAGCCCTCAGAGCCTCTTGCAAACCCAACCACTGCATTAGTGGTGTTGTGGGAGGGCGCTTTAGTGCGCGAAGACCCCGCCACTTAAGCAATCATGCGGTGTAGCGCTTGGCGAGGAACGAGCCAAAAGGCCGCGTTAGCTGCCTAAAGCCTGCTCCAGCTCAATTTTTCTTCAAAGTCACGTGACCTAAGCCAAATTTATGAATAAAGTATGATTGAAAAGAGCAAAACGAGCCGACACGCGAATTTTGGATATGTTGCCATGCGAGATAAATAAAACTATAAAAACAGTGGTGTATGATTTTTGCAACGGCTAGATAACACCAATAACGTGCTGACATGTTCAACGGTGTTATACAGCAGGCTATATAATCACTGTTATGCATTTACACCACATACCGAAGATACAAAATGACTAGACAGGACTTCAGCGAGATTGGGCATACGGGAGGAAAAGTTACATTCACTATTGTTTGTGATGCGCATGGGCATGTCCAATATCAAATCGGTTACTCTCACTCGTCCCCGCGACCTGCAAGCCTTGTTGGAATCTATGCTCACCCAGATGGTTTTGCGTGTGGAAATATAGTGATGGGAGGTATAGGGGAGCCTTGGAATGCCCCTCCCTTCACCAACTGCATCGCTGTGATGATGGCATCCGACTCACAGGGAAGGTTCGGCCATGAGTGCCCTAGCTGCAAAAAACATTTCCGTTCCGAAAGTATCCCTTCAAAGTTTCCGTTAACTTGTCCTTATTGTGGCGTGAGAGCAGAGTCGTATCATTTCTTAACACCACCTCAGAAGTCATATATTTCACACTATGTTGCGTCGCTACACACTGCCATTTATGAGGCAGAGCCAGGCTCAACTAGGGAGGTTGTTATTAATATGGACGCTCTGGCTGATTCGATAACAGATGAGCCGAGGCCGGACTTTTACTACACGTCCATCGCTCAGCAAACGGAATTCAGATGCTCTGAATGTAATAGTTACAACGATATTCGTGGGAAGTATGGGTATTGCTCTTCGTGTGGGTGGAGGAACTCTGCAGAGCAACAACGTGTGGCGCTAGAACAAATTAGGGATCGATTAGTGAACGGCGATCTATCACCACCTGGCGCGGTTAAGCAATCCGTTTCAGAGTTTGACTCGGCCGCGCGTGACTATGTGGCCCAGTTAATTTCCTGTGTGCCGATGAAAGAATCAAGAAGGAATCAGTTAGAAAGATTACTGTTTCATAACCTAGATAAGTTTGAAAAGCTTTTGCGTGATTGTTTTGATATCAATTTGCTACAAGGGATGGCAACTGATCGTGTGTTCGTTAGAAAGATGTTCTTTCGCCGTCATGTCTATGAGCACGATGGCGGTGTTGCGACCCAGCGATATATTGAAGAAGGCGGAGATGCTGATATTGAAAAAGGCGACCTGATTAGAGAAACCACAGAAAACACGCATAAGCTTATCAGCTGCCTAAACCGCATGATTACTACCTTCGAAACTGATTTCCATGAAATGATCGAGCCTGAGGCGTTTTGCATTGACATTGAAAAAGAACGCAGAAAGCGCGTCGGTAAACATAATGCATAACAATGCGCTCGTTCGGACGCAAACTGCGGTGTGCTTCGTTTGCGCCGCACAGCTTAAACGTTATGTGGGTGGGCTATACCAGTCTCTAAAACTACTTTTATCATGAAACAAAAAAATAGGTAATACACTATGAAGCCAGTGTTATTTGATTATGCACATCAACAAAGGGCGGGTGATTTTGAGAAGATCAGCTATAGCTACGACGATGATGTAAATAAGCTTGACGGTAAAGGTCTTGTGGAGAACAGTCGTGCTCATGTATTGCATATGACTAAAACAAACACGACTAGGGAGTCAGATGAAAGCGCAGACAATCTGATCATGGGAATGTTAACTAAGACCGATGTTGTTCGTGAGTCGGATGACTCGTCTAATGAGGAGGTGCTTGGATCACTGACCAAGACGAAAGTAGAAAGGGAGTCAGATGACGATTCGTTCGAAGCTTTGATTCATTTTTCAACAAAAACTGCGACTAAAAGAGAATCTGATGATGCTGACACAGATGCAATGTTGATGCTCCTTACCAAGACAGAAACCACGCGAGAATCAGATGAATAGAAACAATGTCTTAGTCATCACTAACAAGGAGGATCTGACAGTTGATTTCGTTATTGAAGCTTTCAAGTTGCGTAATATTAACTACTATAGGTTCAATACTGAAGATATTGGAACGATTATTAATATTTCTTTTGGTGGCGATGGCTATACATTATTTGATTTCAGGAAGTCAAAGTTAATCAACATAAACGATTTTGGCTCAGTGTACTTTAGAAGGCCAAAGCTGCCTCGCCCTGATGCTGGACTGACTTTTGGTGAGCAACAGTTTTATATAACAGAAATTTCAACTTACTTGGAAGGAGTTTACAGAAGTTTGGCGTCACGTTTCTGGCTAAACTCAGTTTTTGATATCCGATTTGCTGAAAACAAGCCATACCAACTCAGTGTGGCCAAAAGCATTGGCTTTTTAGTTCCTGAGTTTTGTATATCGAACGACCCTGAAATATGCACAAATTTCATCAAAAAGCACGATGACTGCATATTTAAGCCATTAAAATCCGGCCTTATAGAAGAACCAGAAGGCGTCGGAAAGGTGCTTTATACGACAAAAGTTGACTCAAACTTTATTGATAAAATAACAACGAATGGAGCTATGCCTATATATCTTCAGCGTCAGATTATAAAGCAAAGCGACATTAGGATTACCGTAGTTGGAGATAAAGTGTTTGGAGCAAAAATACTTTCACAGGATTCTGATGTGAGTATGATTGACTGGAGAAAATCAGATGCAATTCTTCCGCACGAAAGAATAGATATTCCTAGTGAAATTCAGTGTATGTGCTTAAGGATTTGTGAATGTTTCAATCTAAACTTTGCAGCAATAGATTTTATAATAGACGATTCAGGACATTTTTGGTTTCTAGAAATTAACCCCAATGGTCAATGGGCATGGATTGAAAGTTTGCTTGGATACCCAATAAGTGATGAAATTGCGGGATTGTTATTGGCAGGAGGGAAAGATGATAGCGAAGCTCATTGAATTTGTTTGGCCAAGATTGGAAGGAAAACCCTCTGCATACAATGACTTTCTTGATGCTGATACAAATATCCCTGATGAAAATATAGAAACCTCTATTGAGCTTGGAATATTGATGTATGAGAAGCAGAGGGATCGTATTGCTACCATTGAATCAAAGTCCAGCATCTACTTAGGTTTTTTTGGAACTGTTGTGGCAATTCTTGCCTTCGCTTTAAAAGATATTTTTTTCCATGAGCAGCCTAGCTTTGCACATGATTTGGTGCTTGTCTTTGTTGGAGTACTAATAATATACATTTTGCAGGTTATGCGTTATTCAATTAATGCATTGGAGCGTCGCGCGTACCATAGTTTCGATGAGTCAGATTTTTTACATGGCGACAGGCAGAGATTAGTTGTTGATATCGTTAATAAAGTCAAAAGAAACTATGATGTGATAAATGCAAAGGTCGATTATATGACAATGGCGCATGAGTTTACCAAACGTATTCTTTGGTTGTTGCTTATTGCCACAATAGCGTTAGTCGCTCTACCAGTTGCTAAATATATATCTATGATACCAACTATTGATTTCTCAATGCCCTCGTTACGATTTGACCTAGGGCTCTCAGACTATATTCTCGGCATTGTCACTATTGGGCTGATCGTCAATTATTGCCAGATCAGAAAGATAAAAAAGTCGATTGGTAGTTGAGGCTATGATATTAAAGTTCTTTCCGGCCCGAGCTATTCCACATAACAATCGGCTGCACTGCGACCGATTTCCACCGCTTCGCGGCTTCAAACCGGCGCGTGAGCCAAGCGTTGCGGCTGTAGTAAAAGCCGCTGATGCCTAGTTTTGGTATAGTCGGAAAACAGACAGAAAATAGTCATTAATCGGCGGCTACAACCTACATCCTGATGCAAGTATCGCGTCTACCGCACACACTCAGCTATTGAGAGGAATCATGGAAGATTTAAAAGGCAACGAGCAGATAGGATCAGTAACTACCCGCTGTTAATACTGGGCTTTCAATGTTGACTGATGAGGCGAAGGGAATGACTGCTTCTCTCTAGCTGTCATTCCCGCATGCTTTTAGCGGGAATCTATTTTGATTTAAGTACCTTGGCTTCGGCTGAAAAGGTCAAATTGGATTCCCGATAACCCCACTCGGGAATGACGGGGCTTAGGTGGCTCTGGAATGACGGGGCTTAGGTGGCTCTGGAATGACGGGGCTGAGGTGGGGCGGAAATAATAGGAATGAGGGGAGCCGGTTCATACTCCTCGGAGCGAGTGTTCGAGCGCGAAAATCTCTCAAAAGTAGATTGAGATGCGTTTTCCAAGTTGGTCAATATGCTTGTTAATGCCGCATTGGAGAAGCATCATGGCTAGTCCCTAGAGAGTATTGCCCAGAACTTGCAAGAAGCCATCGACCTTAATCACGGGTGCAACGTTGCAGCTAAATTTTGTATTAGCGTCGCTACGTTAAGGCGCTGGTAACGTGGTAATGGCCAGCCTTGGCGCTGTTGTATGCCGTCGCCAAAGAGCTACAAGCCGCCTTGAGAGCCTTATCGTAACCCACCACCCAATGCGCCATTCAGTGAAGAAGCGCTCAGATGAAATTATTCTACTAATCCAGGTTATTCAAGGCGATCCATCGATATTATGGCGAGAAAAACACTCAGTTTGAAAACGAAAAGGCAGTTAGATGCCAAGCCCGCCGATGAAGTGGAAAATCCATTTCCTGATGATCCCGAAAAACGTTTTTTAAATGGCGTGGCGATTCATCCTAGCCCTCGCATTGTTTTAGAGCTTGGCTCTTCGCAGCGTAGTGTGCGGGCAATGGATTTGATTACGCCCATTGGGATGGGGCAGCGCGGGTTGATTGTTGCGCCGCCGGGCTCTGGCAAAACGACGATGTTAAAACATATTTGTCAGGCCGCGGCAGCAGCGTATCCTGATATAAAGCTGTATGCCTTGTTGATTGATGAGCGCCCTGAAGAAGTGACCGATTTTAAGCGCAGTGTGTCGGCAGACGTGCATGCATCGTCTTCAGACGAAAGCTACTCACACCATGTGCATTTGGCAAATAAGCTCCTTGAGACGGCGCGTAAGCAGGCAGGCGAGGGTCATGATGTGATGATTGTGATCGATTCGCTTACGAGACTGTCGCGGGTTCATAATGCCGAGCAGCGCGGCAATGGTCGTACGATGTCGGGTGGGCTGGATAGCCGAGCGATGGAAATACCACGAAAACTGTTTGGCGCTGCGAGGAAGATCGAAAACGGCGGATCGCTCACCATTCTGGCCACTGTGCTGGTGGATACCGGAAGCCGTATGGATCAGGTGATTTTCGAGGAGTTCAAGGGCACGGGCAATATGGAAATCGTGCTGTCACGGGAAGTGGCAAGTCAACGGATTTTCCCAGCGATAGATATTGCCAAAAGCAGCACTCGCCGAGAAGAGCTATTGATTGATGCGAAAGATATTGAAAAAGTACGCGCATTGCGTCGAGCGTTGACACATCTTAAGCCAGTAGAAGGCGCGCAGAAGTTGCTTGAGTTATTGGATAAATATCCAGCTAATGCCGAGCTGTTAGATGCGTTTTTACCCGCCTCGTAAATGTATGCGATCAAGAAGCTCACTTTTGTAAGAGGTGAGCTTCTTTGTTAAGGCTTAACGACTGCTTTTTTTAGCATGGTTCAAGTTGGAAGCAGGTACTGCTTTTTTAACCGGAAAGCCCTCAACCTCTTTGCGCTCAATCGTATTTTTCAGCCGCTTTTCAATCGCACAAAGGTTTTTAAAGTCACTGATGTCGACAAGAGAGATGGCTTCACCTGAGGCGCCTGCACGGCCGGTTCGGCCAATGCGGTGGATGTACTCTTCTGGCTGAAAAGGTAAATCGTAATTCACCACACGGCTCAGTTCACCGATATCCAACCCCCGAGCGGCTACACCCGTAGCCACTAGGTACTTCAGTTCGCCAGTTTTGAACTGATCTAACACCTTCTCGCGCATGGCCTGGCTTCTACCGCCATGGATGGAGTCTGCTTTAATGCCGCGCTTTTCCAGCTGAGCCACCAGTTTGGCTGCACTGTGTTTTTTCTCGACAAAAATAAGCGCCTGATCCCACGCTTGCTCGTTGATCAAGTGACTCAACAGGGCGGACTTGGTGTCCTTGTCTACCGTGATTAGCCACTGTTTGATATTGGCGGCGGCGCGGATATTGGGAGAGATGGAGATGTCAGCCGCCAGGTCGGTCATCTTACTATCTGAAAAACCGTAGGCGAGGGCGCGAACGTCGCCGGTCATGGTGGCTGAAAACAGTAGGTTCTGACGGTTTTCAGGCAGGCGTACTAAGATTTTGTGGATATCATCGACAAAACCCATGTCGACCATTCTGTCCGCTTCGTCCAACACCATGACTTGAAGTTCATCAAAGTGCAGCGCACGCTGGTGCGCTAGATCCAGCAATCTGCCCGGCGTGGCGACCAGAATATCCACTCCTTCGATTAGCCGCTCTTTTTGAGGCGCAGTATCCACACCGCCATACACAGCCAAAGAGGTTAACTGCGTGTGTTTAGCGTATTGAGCCACGTTGGCTTCGACCTGAACCGCTAACTCGCGGGTCGGCACTAGAATCAGCGCGCGTATGCGTTTGCCGCGTAACGCTTCCGCTTGGCTGAATCGTTCTAGCAGTGGCAGAACAAAGGCAGCAGTTTTGCCTGTGCCTGTTTGTGCGGTGGCGATTAAGTCTTTGCCCGAAAGAATGGCTGGAATCGCTTGTTCCTGGATGGGCGTTGGCGTTTTGTAACCTAGTTCGGTAATTGCTTGAACAAGAGGACGGGATAAGCCTAGTTTTGAAAATGGCATGAGGTGCTCAGACAGATGGTCGTAAGGTGTGTCGAAAATAAAAGATGACGCAGTATAGCGTAAAAGCAGCCGTTCATTGCTCGAATAGAGCAATTAGCTTCATAGTGCCGAATGGCGACTTTTATGTTGAAATTACAGACATTAATTAAATGAATGGTAAGTGATATTTTGTAATACGTTTTGTTTTTTATGATTTTTTTTAATTTCGAATGCTGTGCGTTTGAATTATGATTAGCTTTTACTAAGTAGATTAGCTTTTGCTAAATAGCTGGCCACTGCAGCGGAGTCGCTTTAGGCCTCGCATATTTTCGAACCACCATTGCGGGTGCGCTGCGCTTACCACGCACTACAAAATAAAACGATGGCACGTTTGTGGCGCGGCGTAACGCTTGGCGAGGAACGAGCCATAAGGCACCCGCGATGGCTGGGGATCGCTACCCAGTTCATAGTATGCTGATTACACAAGCGACAGCTATCGAACGGATGGTTGCGCTAGTGACTGATTTTATCCCGCGGAAACCACTTAAGACGCTCCGCGCTACGTACTTATGGAGAAGTACTTTGAACATTACAGACTTACCTTTTGGGGTGACAGATTGGTCTGAAGTTAAGCAGACTGAGCATTCTGGGGAAAACGGTGTTGCTTATTGGAAGACCCGAAATTTTGGGGATATCCGGGTGCGTATGGTTGAATATAGCCCTGGCTATTTGGCGGATCATTGGTGTGCTAAAGGCCACATATTGCTCTGTCTTGAAGGTGAGCTTCATACTGAGCTAGACGATGGACGCTGCTTTGTTCTTACGCCTGGTTCGAGCTATCAAGTTGCCGATAATGCCGAACTTCATCGCTCTTCGACAAAGAAAGGAGCTAAATTGTTTGTCGTTGATTAGTACCATAAGCCTGAAGAGGCACGGCGATGGTTACTTTATTGTCGTGCACCTTCGAGGAGATTTGCCAGGATGAGTTCGAGCCACTAAGTCACATTGTCTTCAGGTGTCGCTAACGCATCCTAACTTGAATCGCCCATACGACACCAAGCCATCAAATTCGTATTGGTTTGGTGTTTAGTGCCGACTACCGTGGTTGCCTGCAAGCGTAATCCTCCTGCGCGGCTCAGATGAATGTCCAGGCCAATACTCTCGTAATCTTGTTTCCCTGCTTCATCTCTATTTCCCGTATATCAACTGCACCGAGCTTACTAATCAACTTCTTGGCAGGCTTAACATTGTCAGTTTTTGAAACCAGGCTAGTAAACCAGCGGCATTGAGCTGAATACTCCTTGCTTTCTCTTATGAGCTTTTTAAGAAACAGCTGTTCGCCCCCCTTACACCAAAGCTCAGCTCCTAACCCGCCAAAATTCAAAGTGGGAGATTGATTTTTTGCCTTTTGTTCACCGCGACTACGAGCGAGGTTATTGAGTTTAAGCCGGCTACCTTTAAGTGCTTCATCAAGCGAGGCATGGAAGGGTGGGTTGCATACGCTGACGTCAAAGAATTCCCCGGTTTGAATGATCCCCTCAAAAATGTGGTTTTTATCGTGCTGCGTGCGCAGCGTGAAGCGTTCTTTGAGTGTGGGGTTGTTGGCGATAATCGTGGCTACGTTCTCAAGCGACTGCGGGTTAATATCGCTACCGACACACTGCCACCCATAAATTTGGCAGGCCAGTATTGGGTAAATTCCATTTGCTCCCGTGCCGATATCGAGCAGCTTGATACTGCGCTGTTCTAGCCCAGGCCCAGTCTCCAGCAAGTCAGCCATGTAATGGATATAGTCAGCTCTGCCTGGGATTGGCGGGCAAAGCGCGCCCTCTGGAATATCCCAATCTACAATGTTGTAGTACCGGTTTAATAACGCAGCGTTGAGCGTTTTTACTGCCAATGGGTCTGCGAAATCAATGGAAAGGTCGCCATGCGCGTTCGGTTTTACATGGGAGGCTAGCGCTGGGTGGCTTTTTACGAGAGCCGGGAAGTCATAGCCTTGGTTGTGTCGATTCCTCGGGTGCAGGCCTTTGCGAACAGACCTAGCTTGGCTTTTTTCACTTCGATGGGGGATGCTCACAGTAATAGGCCCGAGGCTTGTAGTTCGATAGTAAAGTGGGTCTGGCTTAGCCAGTGATTATAATCTTAATGGTTATGATGTGCATGCTTGGCAGTTCGAGGGTAGCGAGAGGCCTCCGGTTCATTACACGTTTGGTTCTTGTCGGGTTCTGGCTTTCTGCTCTGCCTGATCCAGGAGTACAGGGCCGCTACCTGATTTAGCCAGTTTGTCGTCGGGGTTATAGAGCGGGCAACTAGTCATGCTTAGGCAGCCACAGCCGATACATCCCGCTAGGTTATCGCGCAGTTTTTGCAGGTAAGCAATTCGCCCATCCAGCATCTGCTGCCAGTTTTTTGAAAGCTGCTGCCAGTCTTCAACCGTTGGCGTGCGGTTATTCGGTAATGATTCAAAGGCCTGCTTTATTTCCTCCAGGCTGACGCCAACTCTCTGCGCTGCTTTTATCACCGAAATTCGCCTTAGCACTTCTGGTTTATAACGCCGCTGATTGCCCGCATTACGCCAGCTGTGGATCAGCCCTTGCTGCTCGTAAAAGTGCAAGGTGCTTACTTTAATGCCGCAGCGCTTGGCAACCTTGCCAACACTCCAAACTGCTTCTGCCATTACTCGCCTCATATTTTTTTTGCCATTTTTTTCTACAAACCACTTTACCTCAACTTAAGTTGAGGTTTTACCCTGGCACCTCACTTAACGCAAGGAGTCTCTTATGTACTTAGAACACGTTAATCTGGTGGTTACTGATATGGATGCCATGCTGGATTTTTATCGGGCAGTTTTTCCACACTGGCGGGTGCGGGACGAAGGTCATGGCGAGTGGTATGGCAAACCGCGTAAATGGGTGCACTTTGGTGACGATGAAAATTACTTGGCGTTAAGCGATCACGGCGAAGGGGAGAACCGCGATTTGAAAGGTCACTCCGTTGGGCTGGCTCATTTTGCTTATGTGATCGATAACCTCGATGCCGCTGTCGCTAGGCTCAATAACGCGGGCTATGCCATTGCCAAACCTGGCGCTATAGAGCCGTTTCGGAAAAATGTCTATTTTGTCGATCCGGCGGGTTTTGAAGTGGAGTTTGTCGAGTACCTGAGCGACATCCCAGCCGAGCGAAATTTAAACCGCGATGCTCAGTAACCAGTAGTACAGTAACGGAAAGGGTCAGTGTAATGAACGTTGCCGTTGTGTTTCATTCTGCTTTGGGCAGTACTAAGCAACTCGCCCAGGCTGTCGCTGCTGGAGCGACAGCTCAGCCTAGCGCTATGTAATAGGAGGGTTCATGAAAGCGAATGTAGTCCGTTACGGAGTAATTCTTAATACTGAACACTACTTGGAGTGTGTCGCTTTCTATCGGGAGCTATTTGGCTTGCATCAGCTGTTTGAGAGAGACGAAGGCGGCTTTAAGCTAACCTGTTTAGAGTTCGGTCATGGTTATTTGATGGTCGAGCAGGGCGGTAAGGCAAAGAAAGGCGTCAAATCGCCAGAAGAAAGTAGTTTTAAATTGCGATTCAACGTTGATGACTTGGAAGAGGCACTAAGGGTAATCAGGTCTTGGGGTATTCAAACCACCATTATCGAGAATGCTTGGGGTAGAACTATCAACATCGCCGACCCTGATGGCAACCGCGTTGGTATAAGGGATGATGCTGGTTTCGTAAATCAGATCAATACTTAAAAGATTGCCGCTGGTTTTACTATTGGTGCTAACTTAAGCGGTGATAAGTTGAATACCCTTCAGTACATGCAATTTTTTTGAGTCCTATTGCGGATATCTCAGCGGTCACGTGTGCCGGTGTCAATGTCTAAAGGAGTTATGGAGCGTTATAAATGGAGATAAGAAAATCATCCAGGCTAGTAATTGTCGATGAAGAGGGGCGTTTGCTCCTGTTTTTATACCACGATGAGCATCATGCGCCATTTTGGGCGACCGTTGGCGGCGAGCTGAAGTCCGGTGAAAGCTATGTTGAGACTGCTGAACGTGAGTTGTATGAGGAAACAGGCTTAATACAAAACGTTGGTGAAATGGTTAGAGAGCGAGATGACGTCTATGCCGTTGCGAGATCGGTGCCAGCACGGTGGCTTGAACAGTACTTCTTAGTTGAATGGCCTGCTAATAGAGACGTGTTCGCTGCAGAGTGGACCGATGAAGAAAAGAGTACGATTCAAAAGTGGAAATGGTGGAGCTTAGACGAATTGCTCGATAACGACCCTGATCTTTTCAAGCCCGAATGGCTTCCTGATTTACTTCGCTCTGTGCTGCACAAACAACGATTATCAAACGAGTCTCTGTAGTGCATTGGTTCAGCTGACCATCAGTAAGGAATATTTAAATGATTCGTAAATGCCGAGAGACGGATATTGACCAGATTTTGGAGATCTGGCTTTCAGCATCGATTAAAGCGCACGCTTTTGTTGAAGCGGAGTTTTGGGCGTCAAAGGTTAACGAAATGCGTGATGTTTATATTCCTGCCTCGGAGACTTTTGTCTTTGAATCTGACAATCAGATAGCAGGATTCTACAGTTTGTACGGAAATACGCTGGCTGCCGTTTTTGTGTCGCCAAGCTTGCAGGGGCGAGGTGTGGGGGCTGCGATGCTTGATGATGCCAAGAGTAGAAGGGAGTGCTTGCAACTAACCGTCTACCGGGAAAATACTCCCAGTATCAACTTTTATAAAAAGCAGGGGTTTATTTCATTAGGTGAGCAAGTTGATGAACAAACTGGCCATCCAGAGTTAGTCATGGAATATTATTGTTAGCACAGTGTGGCGTTAGTTTGAGCTGTTGGATGCGAAGGATTTATAGGAGTGTTGAATGAAAGGTGAGTGTCTCTGCGGAGAGGTGAAGTTCAGCATCAAAGGAGAACTACCAAATCTCTATCAATGCCACTGTTCTTTGTGTCGGAAAACGACAGGTTCTTCAGCGAATGCCGCTACGTTTGTAAGTGAGGAGTGCTTCGAGTGGATTTCTGGTCAAGACAATATTCGCTCTTTTCAAAAGCCAACGGGTTATCGGAATGACTTTTGTTCGGCCTGTGGTAGCTCAGTGCCCAATAAATTGAGAGACACGGAGCTTGTCTGGATCCCAGCTGGACTGCTCGATGGGGAGACGGGGTCATGCGTTGCATTGCATCTACATTTGACCTCATCGGCGACATGGGAATTAGCGTCATGCAGCAGTGTTCGGTTAGATGATGGCCCTGATAGCTTAAAGTCGCTTCACGAAGCATTACAGCGTACAAATTGATGAATACACTGTTTTATTTCCGATAGTCAGAATAAAACGCCATGGTAAGGTGTTGTGATGGATCATGAAGCGCTGATCAAGCAATGGATAATGAGTGATCCTGATCGCATGGCGGCGCTGACTATCGCGGCTGCGCAGAAGTTGCCGGGTTGGTGTCTCGCTGCTGGGTTCGTTAGAAATTTGGTGTGGGACAAGCTGCATGGCTTTGCAGCGAGTACGCCATTGAACGACATTGATTTAATTTACTTCGATGCGAACGACGTAAGTGATTTTCGTGATCGTGAGATTCAGCAAAGGTTAATGGGTGTCTCAACCTTTCCCTGGTCAGTAAAGAACCAAGCAAGAATGCACGAGCGCAATGGCGATTATCCGTATACGTCAACCGAAGATGCCATGAGTTTCTGGGTAGAAGTAGAAACTGCTGTAGGCGCTGCGTTGGATGATAGCGGAGAGGTAATAATTGTGGCTCCTTTTGGCGTTGAGCCACTGTTTGGCTACACCATTACATTAAATCCAAAACGGCCAAAACGAACGGACTTTGAAGCTCGGATATACAACAAGCGGTGGCTTCAAACTTGGCCAAAGTTGGTAGTAAATGTTTAACACCAGCTAATTTAATGAGTGTTGAACTGTGCGCGGTGTAACGCATGGCTAGCAGTGGTGGCTTTACTCTTAACTGTTGGCAAATAGCAGACTTAGATTCTAAGGACGTCCTCAAATGAACATTGGCATCTATATCTATGACCAGGCAGAAGTACTAGATTTCTCGGGCCCTTTTGAAGTTTTTACCACGGCCAGTCGCGTCAGTGATGAAGACGCGCCGTTTTCAGTATTTTTAATTGCTGAAAAAGACGGCCCAGTAACTGCCCGGGCGGGATACCAGGTGTTGCCAAATGCCACCATCGATAATCACCCGCCTATCGATGTATTGATTATTGTCGGTGGTGTGCACACGGGTGAAATGGCAAACGAAAAGGTAAAGGCCTGGATTGCACATCAAGCAGCCATAGTGCAGCAGGTGGCCACAGTGTGCACCGGTATCTTCCTAGTTGCTAATGCTCAACCTAGCCTGAAAGGCAGAGTAACTACCCATTGGGACGACCAGCGTGATTTGCGAACTCAGTTTCCGCAGCTTGATGTGGTGGAGGACGTGCGCTGGGTAGACGATGGCGGTGTCATTAGTTCAGGTGGCATCTCTGCGGGGATCGATATGTGCTTACACTTGGTCGCCAAGTTACGCAGCCCCGAGCTTGCGGAGAAAACAGCGCGACAAATGGAATATCGCTGGAATCGCTAGGATTACGCTTTCTGCATGCAGGTCACAGTGATTGCCACCCGAATGTTATTGCAATCTGTGGTGGTGCTGTTTTGTGCTCAATCCCGTGCTAGTTGGAGTACAGGGGAAGCTTGCTACCGAATTAGGAATGACTGTAATGGACTATTTTCAAGAGGGAACCGGTGAATACTTAGTACTGGTTCATGGGGCGCTCACCGATGGTGCTATGTGGCTTCCTCATATTGAATACCTGAAAGGTGACTATGAGGTGGTTTCTGTTACTTTGAGGCACTTTGGTAAACCTTGCTCAGGTGGTTTTGGCCTCAACACGCATGCCAATGATTTAGCTGAACTACTGTCGAGCTTGGCGAAAGATAAACCCATTAATATTGTTGGTTGGTCTTACGGGGCGGATGTCATCATTAATATGCTGGTGACACATGACTTAGCGTTGTCCAACGTGTTCCTGTACGAGCCTGGTTATCCAGGCTGTTTACAAGGAGAGAAAATGGATGCTTGGCAGTCGGATGCCAACGCCATGTTTAGTCCGGTTTTTGAAAATTTTCATGCTGGAAATATGCAATTAGCGGTTGAGCACCTAATTGACGGTTCAGGCAATAGAAAAGGTTATTTTTCTACTCAGGACGAAAGTATCCAAGCGTTGCAGATATCTAAAGCGTACACGTTAACCCATCAACTGAATCAACAAGAGCAGCCAGCCATAAACGCTGAGTTGGTCTCCAAAATCAGTGCTCCAATCGTTATAGGTTATGGGGCGGAAACGCGTGATATGTTTAGGCTTGTTGCCCAACAAACCGCTCATTTATTAGCCAACTCTGTGATTAACGAAGTTGCTGGCGAGGGGCATATGTTGCCCCAAGAAAGTCCCGAAAAGTTCTCTACACACATTAAGTTGGCACTTGGTCATGGTTTGTAAATTACGGGGATGTTTATGAAGTGTTCTGTCTATATAGCAACAAGTGCTGACGGATATATTGCGACCCCAGACGGGGGCGTTGACTGGCTTCATACCGCTGGCAACTTAGAGGCAGATATGCGTGAGAACCCCGACATGGGCTTTCAGAGATTTATTGACTCCGTTGATTGTATGGTGATGGGGCGTAAGTGCATGGACGTTATTTCGAGTATGAATTTAGCGCCTGACCAATGGCCCTATGGTGACCTTCATATTGTCGTGCTTAGCCATTCAATCAGCGAGCCTCCTGAAAACCTGCAAGGCAAGGTAGAAATGTACGCTGGTGAGGTTCAGGACTTAATGTCTGACCTAGAAAGTAAAGGGTTTGAACATGCCTATATAGATGGTGGTTCAACCATAACCTCGTTTCTCAATCTTGGGCTTATTGATGAAATGACCATTACGAAAGCACCGGTGCTTTTAGGTGGCGGTATAGCTCTTTTTGGAAGCCTTAACAAACCGATTAGGCTTGAAGAAGCCGAAGCGATCGCATTCCCAAACAATTTTATTCAAACGAAGTACAAGGTAAGTTGATTTTCAAGGCTGCCTAAGCAGTACCGCAGCAATAGAGGCTTTGGGTATCCTGCACAGGGAGGAAGTAGTGCAAATTTGTGAAACGGAGCGTCTGGTTATACGAACGTTGTCCTTAAACGATGTTCCCGAATTGACCAAGATCCTCAGTGATCCTGACGTCATGAAGCACTCGATCCGAGGCGTTTGTGATGAAGCCGCAACGCGGCGATTTATCGACTGGTGTTTGGAGTGCTATGCGTCTCACCGTATTGGGCCGTGGGCTTTGATTGAGAAGGGAACAGATAAGCTTGTTGGCTTTTGCGGTGTTAGCCCCGAAGAGGTTAATAGTGTAGAAGAAATCGGGCTGGGTTATCGGCTGGCTAAACAATACTGGGGCATGGGCTTGGCGACTGAAGCAGTGCAAGCGGTACTCAGTGTGGCATTTAGCCAGAAGCAACTCGCTTCCGTGGTGGTTATTATCGAGCTTGATAATGGTGCATCACTCAAGGTCGCAGAGAAGGCCGGATTTAGTCAGTTTGATACTATCGAATTCCACAGTCGCCCAGTGAGGTTGCACCGGTTAGCGCAGCAGCAATGGTATGCATTACAAAGCAATGCTGTGAACGTGACTAGTGTTTGATGGTTATACCCGGATACTGAGAACTGGAAGTGCTAGCGCTAGCGAGCCATGCATAAGGAGGCTGGCCACATGGCCTTTTATAAGCCGCTAGGTAGCTAAAAACCCAGCGGCTATCTTAACGTCGGGTATTGACTCAATTAGACGTACTTCTTGCCCGTATCTTTCATACTCATTGCGTAAATAATAAACATGATGAGTGAACCCATCACGAAACACCATACGCCTACGATTGCATAGCTCGAAAAAATAGGCAGAAATAAAAGACTGCCAAAGAAAAAACATAAACTGGATAAGAGACCCAGAAGATTGGGGAGCTGTTGACGCTGTTTCGTCACACTGTTCATTTCATTTACCCATCTGAAATTTTATTGTCAAGTAGCTAAGATGGCTTAGATACGGATGTCCGGTGCAAACTGAAAGCCCACCGATATCCGATTCCAGCTGTTGATTTGAACAATAATCGCAGTTAGGTCAATTAGCCCCTGCTCACCAAAGGCAGTTAACGCGTTTTGATAGGTGTCGTCGCTGATGGAGGGCTGTTGGCTGATGAGTGTGAGTGCTTCGGCCCAGGCGAGTGCGGCACGTTCTTGTGTGCTAAAGCAGGAGGCTTCCCGCCAGGCCGGTAACACGTCTAGGCGAACTTGATGCTCGCCGTCGTCTCTGGCCTCTTGGGAATGCATGTGTTGGCAAAAGCAGCAGTGATTTATTTGCGAAACACGCAGGTTGACTAAGTGAACGATGGTGCGATTAAGCGTTGAATCTTCCGCAACGTTGCCTAATGCAATCAGGTTTTTAGCTAGGCGTGGGACAAGGCGATACACAGACTGCTGAGAGAGACGAGTCGACATATGAGTGACCTCGGTGAGTAAGTTGAGGGCTCAGCTTAACGTCGAGGCTTTTTTACGCCTTGTAAATTTGCGACAGTTTACGCTTGCGATAGGCGGCGGGCGTTTCATAGGCGAGTGATTGAAAGGCATGAGTGAAGTGAGCTTGGTCATAGTAGCCGCATTGTAGGGCTATTTCCGCTAGGGGCAGCGTGGTTTCAAGTAGCCTATGACGGGCGCGGTCTAGTCGGGCATAGGCGACTAATTGGCCTGGCGTAACGCCCACCTCGCGCTTTAATTTGCGTTCCAGGGTGCGCCTAGTCACCCCGAGTGTGGCGCCTAACTGTTGGGGAGGATGCTTTAGTTCCCCAATCGCTTGAACAATCCTGAGGGTGCGGCTATTGACGAGTGACTGGCTCTTTAGCCGGTGTAACAACCATGTTTCTAACAGGCGTAAACCCTGCTGTGCGTTCAGGCGGTAGAGGTGCTCCGCTACGGGCATTAACCCTTGTAACGCCGGTGTTTCAAGCTCGTTATCTAAGCGCTGCGGTTTATCTGCGAATGCTTCGGGTAGCAAGCCTAACAGGCAGTGAACGCCTGTTGCTTTAAAGCGAATCCCCAGACAGGGAGTTTGGGCGTCGAGTGTTTCTATTAGCGTTCGCCTGTTAAAACAGAGCGTAATGATGGGGTGAGAGCTAGCTAGCTTGATACTGAGACTAGCGCCAGCATCGGGATAAAATTTTTCGGTTCTGGGGCCAGTAACATCCCCTGAGCCACCCATTGACCAAAGGCACTGTACCCACGGGGCTAAACGCTTATCAGGTAGGCGATGCCGAAAATTGAGGTAGTTAGCGTGGCTTGGCAGGATAAGATCGGTCATGGGGTCAACCCGCAATATGTTTTCCTAATGGTAGCTCGTATTGGCTTAATCCAGCAGCTTTTGAGAACTGGCGCGGCGCCATACACTCGGTGGTACTTTCTCATGGCGAGCCCAGATACGCCTTAGCTGCCGTTCATCACCGAAACCGGCTGCTTCGGCCACCCTTGCCAGCGTCCATGGCGTCTCGGTCATTAACGTTTTAGCGCGTTGCAGGCGCAACCCGATAATGTAGTCTCCCACCAGCATGCCGGTGAGACTTTTGAATCGGCGCCGGAAATGGCGCTCACTCATGGCTGCTTGAGTGGCTAATGTTTCAATACGCCAGGTTTGCGAGGGGGCGGCACATATTGCATCTTGAACGCGATGCAGCCGTTCATCCACATGATTGCGGCCCTCAAGCCAGGCTCCCAACTGGGGCTCCTGTCCACTGCGGCGCAGATATAGCACCATCTCTCGCGCCACCGCTAGCGCTAATGAATGACCGCAAGCGCGGGTAAGCCAGTAGAGCATGGTATCTATACCGGTTGAAATCCCAGCGCTGGTTAAATAGCGGCCATCTTCAATAAAAATACAATCGCTTTGCACCTTGGCCTTTGGCGCTTTGGTCTGTAACTGCTCGATTAATGTGTGATGCGTGGTGCAGCGTCGCCCCTCCAGCAAGCCTGCGTCAGCTAGTAACAGCGTTCCAGAGCAAACTGTCATCAGTGTGTCCGCATAGCATGCGTTTGCCTTAAGCCAACTAACACACTCTTGCTGCGCCAATGGCTCAACGCTATTGCGATACTGTCCTGGAATTAGCAGTAGGTGTTGAGGCGGCAGCTGTTCGGGTAACGGGTCAATGCCACTAAGCGTCAGCGGTCCTAACCACGGCATAGCGGTCTTTGGGCCGACATAGCAAACCTCAACATCTATTGACAGTCGGTCGGCACACTGCAAGACCTGAAGAGGCCCGACCAAGTCAAGCGGCACTTGGCCAGGCATCATCAATACCGCAATCCGCAAGGTGCTGGCTCTTTTGGAGAGCAGTTGACTGTTTTGTTGCTCTTCACTCACGCGTGTTTTGCCACTCATTGATTAAGTCTTGTGTGCTGATAATACGCGCAAAACGGTCTTCAAGTACCAGTTCGGTACGTGCCTTAATATCATTGGCTGACCATGTAATGCCGTTACGCGTCATAGGGAACGTTAGCGTTGCATCGCTGACAAAATCAACGCTAAAGCCTAAATCTGACGCTACCCGGGTGGTTGTCTCGCAGCATTGTTCTGTGCGAATACCGCTAATCGCAAGTTGCGTAATGTCGCGTTCGCGTAACCAATTTTCAAGCTCAGTATCGCTGAATGCATTATGAACACGCTTATGGAAGGTCACCGCCGCTTCATCGTCAAAACCATCAAGCGGGCGAATTAAGCCATTAGCGGGGTCAAAAGCGCCTTGGCTACCGGGTGCTTCATGAAAAATGCGCACAACAGGTATGTTATTTGCCTGCGCCGCGTCTAACACTGCTCGTTGCTTGGGGCGCCATGCTTGCGCCAGAGATTCTACCCAATAATCGCGGGCGGGGAAGGAGGCTTGAATGTCAATTAATAGCAGAGCGGTTTTAGACTGGGTCATGGCTAATCTCATCGTGTTGAAGTGAGGCTACAGATTAGCTATTCCCATTTCAGCCAACGATACCTTGCGCGGTCTAAAAGCGGTCAATTTCGGCCAAGTATTGGCTGGTGGCGGGAAGTGTCGGCAAGAAGTGAAAAGCCACCTTGCCGATATCGAAAGCTGTAAAATGATCACCCAGTGGTACGCTATCAAAGGCTATAATAGCGTGATTATGGTGGAATACCGCTACCGTGACTTTTAGCTATCAAGCTGGCTTCCATGGTTTTTATCGAAGATACCTAGATAAGTCGGCTTGTTGGTTGATTTTGATGTTTGTTTTAATGAAAGGAAGGTGGCTGGTAATGATTAACACCAAAATATATAAAGCGGTTTATGAACTAGCCGAACGGCTAATGAAAGCCGCGGCTAAAGATGACAGAGAGGCGTTTGATCCGCTCTATGCCGAGTTGCAGGTGATTTGCACCGATAACGAAAACACCGATAAAGACCACCCAGAGCAGTGGGAAACCTTGGCTGACTTTACCGAAGAGTTAGAGGATGCGCTGCCGATTTACCAAAAGGCGCTTGAGAAAGCCATTGCTAAGAACTCGAAAGACCATATGGCCTCTATCGGTTTTTCCATGGCAACGTTGCAAGTACAGTTAGGTCAAACGGATGACGCCATCGAAAGATTGCAACATGCGAAAGCCAGCGCCGATGGCATTGAAGATGATGAGCTGAAAGCAGAAATCGATCAGCTGCTTGAAACGCTAACGACCAACTAGGAAGCCTATTTTGACGAATAATGATATTTTTCGCCGCATCCGCTACACCTTTGATTTAAAAGACAGCACCATCGTGGATATCTTCTCACTGGCTGACGTCAGTGTGAGTCAAGCGCAGGTCACTGCTTGGCTGAAAAAAGACGAAGATGACGCTTTTGTCACGATGAAAAATAGAGAGTTGGCGGCGTTTCTGAATGGGTTTATCAGCTTTAAACGTGGCAAGCGTGAAGGCCCGCAGCCTGCGCCTGAAGCACAACTAAACAATAATATGGTGTTCCAGAAGCTGCGCATTGCACTGAATTTAAAAGCAGACGATATCTTGGCAGTGTTTGAACTGGTGGGCTTACCGCTGAGCCACCATGAACTCAGCGCCTTTTTCCGTAAGCCAAGCCATAAAAATTACCGTGAGTGTAAAGATCAAATGCTGCGTAATTTCTTACTCGGTATTCAACGCCAGCTACGGCCTGGCTCGAACGACACAGGTTCTGAGTCTTAAGTTCAGCGCTTTACACCACGCTTTATGTCACACGGTAACGGTAGGAGAGGTAGTACAAGGCCTCCCTGCCTTATCGACGCTAACGCTTCACGCAGACGAAAATCGCATTGCCTGAAAGGTTATCCCAAGGGGTAATGGTCTGATAGTTGTGCTCAAATACATGCACCTCAAAATAAGGCGCCAGTAGGGCGGTTAATTCCGTAAAGCTGACCGCTACCATCGGATGCTCGTCGTTCCAGACTTGCGTGGCGCCTGCGTTGGTTTTTTCAATACTCAGCCTAAGCGATTGCTTTTCGCCGTGCCCGCCGTAGTGCCAACCCGAGCGGAACGTGAAGATATTGTCATCTTGTCTGGCGCTGTGTTTAACGCATAAATCGTTATTGATTTTGTTTTTATCGACCACGTTAAAATAGAAAACGCCGCCCTGTGTTAGTGCGCGATAGGCGCTGGAAATACACCCTTTTAGCTTTTCAATCCCATCGTTGTAGTGGATCGAGTACAAAAAGCAGGTGATCAAATCGAGGGGGGCGCTGGCTTCGAACGCACTCATATCTTGCCGTGAAAAAAGCGCTTCTGGGCAACGCTTGGCGGCGATATCCAGCATGGGTTGGTTAATATCAAGACCACTGCTGAGATAACCAAAATCAATAAAATGGCGGACATGAGGGCCCGTGCCACAGGCTAAATCAAGGTGCGCATGCCCGCCGTTGCCGAAAATCTGATGGAGTCGACGAATGGCGTTGCTTTGCGCTTGATAGTCGATATCGACGCACATCAAATCGTAGTAGCCAGATAGATCGGTATAGAGTGCGTTGGCGGACAGATTGGCGGACATAGTAGCCTAATGGTGGGCGCTAAAATATTGGGGTGGCGCATAGTAAACGAGCGGGCAAGGTTTTAGAAGCGAGGGGAATATTGTTGTTAAAGAAATTCGGTCATTGTCCGATAATCACTTAAGATTTAAAAGCCAATAAGCCGCCACAAGAGTCAGCCATGCCCAAATCACCTGCTTACCTTCTCGCTGCGATACTGCTTAGCCTAGTCACCTATGCTCAGGCGTCTGCTAATACGGCAGAAGCTGCGGCGCTAGCGTGGTTAGAATCAATTGATAATGGTGAGGTTGAACAAGCTTGGGAGAGTTCATCGCCGCTACTAAAAACGCCGCTATCGCCTAGCATGCTTAGACGTATCATTGAGTTAGCACGCAATGAGTTTGGCGCGGTTGAATCACGTCGGAAAGTGCAAGTCTCTCACTACCAATCTATGCCGGGTGCGCCAGATGGCGACTACATGGTTTTTATCTTCCATACTCGGTTTGAAAATAAAGCGAGAGGAATAGAAACCGTAACACCTCATCTTGAAGATGGTGAGTGGCGAGTCAGTGGTTATTATGTGCAATAGCCCTGTGTAATAGCTCTGTGTAGTGCTTCTTTGTAATAGGTTTTTGTAAATGACTGATGCCGTAACCAATACGAATCAAGGTGGTGCTGCTATGCCTAGTATTGCTAATACGCCCGAGCCGCCTTACTACGCGGTTATTTTTACCTCACAACGCACCGAGATCGATAATGGCTATGACGCAATGGCGACAAGAATGGTTGAACTTGCAGCACAGCAGCCGGGATTCTTGGGTGTAGAGTCTGCCCGAAATGAAGTGGGAGTGACGGTGTCATACTGGGCTGATTTGGCCTCAATAAAAGCGTGGAAAGCCCACGCTGAGCATCAGGAAGCTCAGCGACTAGGCCATCAGCAGTGGTACCAGCATTTTAAGGCGCGCATTGCCAAAGTCGAACGAGATTATGGTATTTAAACTATCAACGCAGCCTAGGCAGGCTTTTTGCTGATTAAGTTTAAGAGGCTAACCTTAGGGCAAAGCCAATAATGAGTGTTCCAAATACCCAGCGTTGCAGGGTTTGCCTTTTTTGATGGCTGGCAAACCAGCGTTGCATCCGCGCTCCCAAGCAGGCATATAGCGCATCGTACACAAGCCCCACGCCCACTAGCACAGCCCCCAATAGAGTAAATTGGAGCGCAACGTCACCCTGTTGGGTGTGAACGAACTGGGGTAATAACACCGAACAAAACAGCAGCGATTTCGGGTTCAGCAGGTTCGTTAAAAGACCCCGTCTCCAGGCTAGGTAATAGCTACCGGTGAGCGATGCTTGCGGGTGGTTAGTATCGGTGCTCCGTTTAGTACGAATCAGCTGTACGCCCACCCAAATCAAGTAGGTAGCACCGAGATAACGAACAGCATCAAAAAGCCACGGAGCGGCGACAAATAGGGCGGCCAGGCCCAAACCGGCTAACGCCACATGCAGCCCTCGGGCGATGGCTAGCCCTAGCGCTGTGGCTAATCCATGCCCACGGCCCAGCGTACTGCTGGTATGTAGCACCAACAGCATATCTGGGCCTGGAATCAGGTAAACAATGGCTAATGCACTAATAAAAAGACCGATTTCCATGGCCGCTCCCTCAAGATTGCACGTAGTGACTTCATAAAGGGCATGGTACCGTTAAACTGATGAGTGATTTCTTGCCATTTGCGCTCATGGAACATCAGTTATTGGTATTTTGTGCCAACTAAGAGTGGAGAAATGCTTACTTATGCCAAGTGGTCAGTTAGATGCTACCGACCGACGCATTCTTGCGTTGCTACAGGGGGATGCTCGCTTAACCAATGTGGAGCTCGCAGAGAAAGTAAATTTGTCGCCGTCTCCCTGTTTACGCCGAGTGCGACGCTTGGAAGCAAGCGGCATTATTCGTGGCTACCACGCGGAGCTTGATCGTCGAAGCGTCGGGCTGGAGTTAACGGTGTTTGTGGGCATTAAGGTAGAACGCCACCATGAAGAGCAAGCTAATGCCTTTCGAGAAGCCGTGGTTAAACTGCCGGAAGTGGTCACTGCGCATTTGGTGTCTGGTGAATCGGATTTTCTGCTACAGGTGGTAGTGCCTAGCTTGGCTGCGTACGAGGCGTTTTTAACGGGGACGTTGCTGCGCTTACCTGGAGTGAGCGATATTCGCAGCAACTTTGCTATTCAGCCGGTGAAAGAGTACGGCACATTACCGCTGGATAATAGCGATAAGGCCTAGTCTGGCAGTTGAGGAATGAAGAAGGCCTACGGTTTAGCGATTAATGCGATATTACTAACCCAGCCAGCGACTGTAATCCGACGACTACCACCAGAACCACCATGCCTAGCGCTAGGCTGGTTTTAAGCGCGTGACGCTTCCACATAAGTTCTACGCGGTTGCCAAAGCGGTGTACCAGCCAAGCAAGGCCGAAATAGCGAAGCCCACGGGCTAGTAGGGCAGCCAGCACAAATAACATAATCGGATAGCCGGAAAGCCCGGCGGTAATCATTGCCACCTGAAACGGGATCGGCAGTATGCCAATAGCCAAAATCGCTGCAAAACCGTACTGCTCGAAGAATGTTTGGAACGACTGATAACTCTGCTCCATACCCATAAATTCGATAAACCATGTGCCTATGGATTGGTACAGCACCATGCCGACGGCATAGCCCACAATGGAAGCTATCAGGCAGCCAAGGGTCGTCGCGGTGGCCATTGCCCAAATGCGCTGCTGGTT
This sequence comes from Halomonas sp. IOP_6, assembly GCF_021151565.1. Lineage (NCBI taxonomy): Bacteria > Pseudomonadati > Pseudomonadota > Gammaproteobacteria > Oceanospirillales > Halomonadaceae > Halomonas > Halomonas sp. IOP_6. The sequence continues at coordinate 117,715 of NZ_JAIRBO010000008.1, forward strand.
AATCGCCATGAGCGGGATCAAGACCAGTTCAATGGGAATTGGCAAAATAATGGTTTCTAAAAAAGACAGGGTGCCGAGTAACCACAGCATGTTTTTCGAGCCATTAATACGCTCAAACCACTGTTTAGTCCGTGTTGTTGAAAGCATCTTATGTCTCTACATTTCAGTATTAATGCGACGATAGACGGCCGCTAAAAGGCTGTAGAGACCAAACGCAAAGAGTCCAAGTGCGACAAAGGCAAGCAACCACTGACCGAAAGGTTGGCTTCGCAGCGTGCTGAACACTTCTCCCATACCACCTGCTTGATTAGGGTTAATTTGGTAGGCTGCGATGATAAAAAAGCTGCCCACGATCACGAAGACGAGACCGCGAATCACTAAGCCGAATCGACAGATGGGGTAGGCCCATTGTTGAGTTTGTGGTGGCATCGCAAAGTGTTTATCGAATTTTGCTTTGTAGCCTTTGATTGCATGGGCAATACCAACACCTATCAAAATTAAACCAACCCCGCCAACTAACCATCGCCCGAAAGGCTGCTGCATCAGCCAACCTGCTACGCCTTGCGAGCCGCCGCTGGAATCCCCAGAAGAGCCTGCAAATTGGAAGATGAGCGTTGCGGCAAAAAATGCCAGAAGAATATGCGTAATGGCACTCGCTAATAAACCTGCGCGAATAGTTAAGCTTTTAGCACCATTACCATGATGGTCGGTGTCTTTGACAGCTTGGATTGTGCGCCACATAGCGTAGCCGACCAAACCGACAGCAATAAGACCTAGCATGATTTTACCAAAGGGAGCAGTTAACACTCTTTCTAGAGCACCGCGGCTGCCTTCCGTTTGGCCGCCTTGTTCAAAGGCTGCCAGGGTGGCTAGGCCTCCCACTAATACATAAACGATGCCGCGAGAAGCGTAGCCCATTCGGGCGAAAAGGGTAATCACATCACGATGATCTGGGTTATTCATTCGATTGGCCATGGTGTCCTCCTGACGTTTATGGCATTGCGAATTCCTACGCAATCTGGCTTATATAGAGCTTGTCTGGCGGCCCATACTGTGCGTGCGTTGTGCTATTGTCTAGCGTAGGCCAAGCCATCAGGCTATTCGCTATTTTTTGATGATGCGAGCAGAAGATGAGCCATAAGTCTCCAAGTGCTAAGTCTTTACATGCTAAGTCTCTACAGGCTGGGTCTCTACAGGCTGGGTCTCCACGTGTTGGGTCGCCGCCTGTTTTTTGGCGCGACTCACGTCTGCCTTATGTCGAACTGCGTAAAATCAGTGATGCGAGGCAAGTGTGCTACGCCCCTCATAGCCATGTTCACTGGTCGGTAGGGGCTATTACCTCAGGCAGCAGTACGTTTTTCTATCGGGAATCGACTTACCCGATTAGCGCCGGTGACTTGGTTATGATGAACCCCGACTGGGTGCATGCCTGTAACCCCATCGAGAACGAACCTTGGGCATATTTGATGCTCTATGTGGATGCGCAATGGCTAGCGGATTTACGCTATCAAATAGGCACGCTTGGTTCCCCAACCTGGAGTGATATCGATACGGCGGTGGTCTCACAGCCAGCGCTTTATGCCCACTATTGTGAAATGGCGGCTTGTTTATTAGATAAGCAATGCACTCTCTCTATGAAGCACGCGTCGGTTACCGGGTTTCTTACCGCATTGATGCTGGCATTAGCGCACGAGACAACCGTCTCTAGGCCGCAGCCGCCGGAAGGCTTGCAGGCTGCGGCTGCCTATTGTGACGTGAATGCGGCTTTTGATGTGTCATTGGAAACGCTATGTCAGTTAACCGGCTATAGCGCTGGCCATCTTATCCGTGCGTTTAAGCAGCACTATGGGCTTACCCCTCATGCTTATCTGATTAATCGCCGTGTTCAGCTTGGCCAGCGGGCGCTTAGGCAGGGGGAGTCGATCGTTAATGCGGCTTTATTAGCCGGCTTTAACGACCAACCCCACTTCCAGAGAACATTTAAGCGGTTAGTGGCGGCAACACCCAACCAGTATCGCTATCCGCTACTCAAACAGCAGGAAAATAGCGCTGGCAGCTAGGCCAGCAGCCAGCGTGCGGTTAATGGTAAGCAGAACGAACGGACGGTGAATATAGCGTCTAAGAAAAGCGCCTGCATAAACCCAGCTGGCCAATGATAACCAACAAATGGGTAGGTAGAGAGCAGCGAACAGCCATAGCTGGAAGGGGTCATTACTGCTGGTGTAAGCCCCAATGCCAGCGGCAGACGCCAGCCACGCCTTAGGGTTTAACCACTGCATCAGCGCGCCGGTCATAAAGCCCGGTGGCTTATCTGTACTCTGGCTGCGCACAGAGCCATCATGTTGGCAAAGCTGATAGCTTAAGTAAAGTAAGAAAAGTAGCCCCGCCCAGCGTAATATTTCCTCCAGCAGTGGCACTACGTTTAGCAGTGAGTAGAGCCCCGCGCCAATCGCCAGGAAAAGCACTAGAAACCCCAGGGTCGCCCCCGTGACAAAAATAAGCCCTTTGGCAATAGGGTAGTGGGTGCCGCTACTCAGGCAAACAAGGTTGACGGGACCTGGGGAAATAGACGCGGCAAGGGCAAATGCTGACATCGGTAACAGTAGTGAAACGCTCATGGTTGTCCTCCTAGACAGAATCAAGAGCTTGCAAGAGCGCGAGAAAAGAGTATTGAACAAAATTGAGATGCCACGATATTGCGCAAGATTCGGGTAGGCCGGATGACACGGTCTGGTTAAGCTTGTCCTATGTTCAGAGAGCCCTGTGCTTTTCCTCGTTTAGCTCCGGTGAGAACGTCTTTATGAATGACTATGCCCGTATCGAAAAAGCGATGTCCTACATGGTGGCCAATGCCGCTAGCCAGCCAAGTTTGGAAACGGTGGCGGCTCAGGTGCATTTGAGTGCTTACCATTTCCAGCGGCTGTTTTGTCGTTATGCGGGTATCAGTCCTAAGCGTTTTTTACAGGCGCTGACCTTGGAGCGGGGCAAACAACTGATCGCATCGTCAGAAAGTCTTACCAACACCGTGCATGCGCTAGGACTAAGCGGTGGCTCGCGGCTTTATGATCACTTTGTGCAGCTAGAAGCGGTCACGCCGGGTGAATTTAAGCGCCAAGGGGAGGGGGTTGAGATTGCCTATGGCGTGCACCCTACACCTTTCGGCGAGATATTGGTGGCGATGACGCCGAGAGGAATTTGTCGGATGGCCTTTGTGGCATCTACCAGCCAGGAAGCGTTGCTGGCAGAACTCGTAAAACAGTGGCCACGCAGTACGCTATGCCATCGCCCTGATGCCACCCGTTATGCGGTAGAGGCACTGTTTACAACATCTGCAGAAACGACCACAAAAGCGACATCTGCCACGCTATCGCTCCACGTGAGCGGTACTAATTTCCAGATTGCTGTATGGCGCGCGCTGCTCACTATTCCTGAAGGGCAGTTGGCGAGCTACTCGCAAATTGCCCAGGCACTTGGCATGCCGAAATCATCTCGAGCAGTCGGAAATGCGGTGGGTGCTAACCCTATTGCACTGTTGATTCCTTGCCATCGAGTGATTCAGCAAAGTGGTGCGCTAGGCGGCTATCGCTGGGGGATTGAAACCAAGCAACAGGTCCAGGCCTGGGAAGCGGCGCAGCATTCTCCTCAGCTTGAGCCGCATTAGCCCTGACTTAGTGTCCAAATACCGACCAGCCGGTCTCTTGAACAAACATTTCCAGGGCGCGTGTACCCAGTAGGCTATTGCCGTATTTATCCAACCCCGGTGACCATACGGCAAGCGAACCACGCCCAGGTGCAATAGCCAAAATTCCACCGCCAACGCCACTTTTGCCGGGCAGGCCAACGCGGAACGCAAACTCACCCGACGCATCGTAGTGGCCGCACATCATCATCAATGAATTAATCCGTCGCGCTCGTTGGGGCGATACCACGCGTAAATCACTTGGCTGATTGACGCCGTCCGATGCCAAAAACAGTCCGGCGTGAGCAAGCTGTTCACAGCTCATGGCAATTGCGCACTGGTGAAAGTAGGTGCCGAGCACTTTATCGACATCATGGCGTAGGCGACCAAAGGCTTTCATAAAATGAGCCAGAGAAGCGTTGCGGTCTTTGTGCTGCATTTCGGAAGCCGCTACCTGATGGTCAAAACAGATACTGTTATCGTCGGCGATATAGCGCACAAAGCTAAGAATTTCCGCCAGTGTCTCTTTAGGCTCGTGACCCATCATGATGGCATCAACAACCGCAATTGCCCCGGCATTTATAAACGGATTACGTGGTTTACCGCTTTCATGCTCAAGCTGCACTATAGAGTTGAACGGGTCGCCAGAAGGCTCACGCCCGACCCGCGACCACAATCCATCCCCCCATTTGCCCAACGCAATGGTTAGCGTAAAAACTTTGGAAATGCTCTGGATTGAGAACGGTGTGGTGGCGCAGCCCGCAGAAAAGCGTTGGCCGTCTACCGTAGCTAAGCTGATAGCGAATTGGCTGGAATCCACATGGGCAAGCTGGGGAATATAGTCAGCGACATTTCCGCGCTCGGTTTCAAGGGCAAGCTCGGCGGCAATTTTATTGAGTAACTCTTGCATGTAATACGAATTCGTTTGGCAGCGTGAGGCGCTACCCTAGCGGAAACGAGCAGGCTTGTCTGCTGGCGGTTGATACCGAAATGCCATGGCCTATGCACGTTGTTGAGAGGTCTTGTCCGTTGCTAACTAGCTGTTCGGCGGCTACAGTTCGGCTACTTTCAGCAAGAGCCGACGGGCATGACCACATTAATGATTCAGGGCACCACCTCGGATGCGGGCAAAAGCACGGTGGTTGCTGGGCTTTGTCGCGTGTTAAAGCGCCGTGGTATCTCAGTCGCGCCATTTAAACCGCAAAACATGGCACTCAATAGTGCGGTCACTAGCGACGGCGGTGAAATTGGCCGCTCCACTGCGTTACAAGCGCAGGCGGCGGGTGTGGTTCCCCATAGTGATATGAATCCGGTGCTATTAAAGCCGGAGACGGATCGCGGAGCCCAAGTGATTTTACGCGGTAAAGTGCATGGCCACATGGATGCACTGGATTACCAAGCGTTTAAGCGCACGGCGAAAGAGAGCGTCATGGCGGCATGGCAGGCCCTGGAAAGCCGCTTTGATATGATCATTGCCGAAGGCGCGGGCAGTCCGGCGGAAATCAATCTGCGTAAAGGCGATATCGCTAATATGGGCTTTGCCGAAGCTGCCGACTGTCCGGTTTTGTTAGTAGGCGATATTGACCGCGGCGGTGTGTTTGCTCAGCTAGTAGGAACGCTGGCGCTATTAAGCGACAGCGAGCAGGCACGCACAAAAGGATTTATTATTAACCGTTTTCGGGGCGATATTGGCCTTTTAGAACCGGGGCTTGAGTGGTTAGAAGCGCGTACTGGCAAGCCAGTTCTGGGAACCTTGCCTTACTTGCAGGGCCTACTGCTGGATGCTGAAGATAGCATTGGTCGGGTTCACGCTGAGAAAACCAATCACACCCTTAAGGTGATTGTTCCGGCGCTGCCGCGTATCAGCAATCATACGGATTTTGATCCGCTGCGCTTACACCCCCAGGTATCGCTTACCTTTGTAGGGCCAGACCAACCGATTCCACCTGCTGATGTAATGATACTGCCGGGGAGCAAAAGCACCGCCAGTGATTTAGCCTGGCTAACACGCCAGGGCTGGAGAGACGCGATTGCTCGCCATTTGCGCTACGGTGGCAGGGTGTTGGGGATTTGCGGTGGTTTTCAAATGCTGGGTGAGTGGATAGATGACCCGGACGGCTTGGAAGGCGCGCCCGGGAAGGTAGCAGGCTTGGGGTTGTTGCAGGTATCCACGAGAATGGTCGCGGGCAAGCAGTTGCGCAATGTCAGCGGCGTTATGGTCGGGCAAGAAGCGGCTGTAACGGGCTACGAAATCCACAATGGTGTGAGCAACGGGGCTGCACTCAATCGGCCGCTGTTTGATTTAGGTAGCCACGTGGATGGCGCTATCAGTATTGATGGCCAAGTGATGGGCACTTACTTGCATGGGTTGTTTGATCACCCTGAAGCCTGCCAAGCGTTGCTTACTACGTTAGGGCTAGCAAGTGCGGCACCCGTCGATTACCGTGCCCACCGCGAGCAAGCGCTTGATCGACTGGCTGATACGCTGGAAGCGCACTTGGATATTGATGCGGTGTTGGCGATGGTAGGGGCGCATTAAGCGCCCAGAATGCTGAGTGTTTATTCTTGCGGTGGGCGCTTTGCCATCAAAGTAATCTCTACGGTGCTGCCCCCGCAAATATTTGGTGACTCGGTGCAGGTGCGTGCTGGGTAGCGGCCCGGTTCAAAAAACTCCGCGTAGATACTGTCTAATGCATTGATCTGCCTTAAGTCTGCGAGATGAATGTCGACTCTAACAATATCCGCCAAGCTGCCTCCCTCTTGTTTTAACATGCGTTCAAGTTCGCGCATGACGAGGCGTGTTTCTTCTTTGACATCTCCACGAGTGGCTTTGCCGTTAGAAAGATCCATAACCGTCAGCCCTGAAATAAACACATAATGATCATCGATAACCATGTGACTACCAGGGAAACTCGGTTTGGGTAACGTGGGATCGTCGATATACTGTGGCATTGGCTCTCCTTAGCGACAAATAAGCGAGTCGCGATGGGTGCGACTCTGCTACTAGAGTGTAGTTCCTTTGGGAGCAGAGGGTGGTGCTATCGATAGCTTTGCTCTAGGCTGGCCAACTTTTAAGGTTTCCCCGTTGTTGATGTGATTTTAAATTCTCATGAGAGAGCGTAATGAAGGTAGTCCATATTAGTCAGAGCGCCCCGCGTAATGCGTGTTTGGCAACCTTGTGTGCCAAGGTATACGGTCAGCAAGCAGGGTTAACGCCGCTGGTAATTTTTACCGGCACGAAAAACGTGCTGTTTGACCAAGAGGCAGCCCGTCTGTTGGCGGGTGTCGATGGCGATGGTAAACCCCTGGCGCTAGCATTGCTGGTGTTGGATGAGGCTGGCGAGGGGATGACGGTAACCCACGCTTGCGAGTTTGTTGATGGTGCTAAAGCGCGTCTAATCAGCGAGTTAAGCCTCAAAGCCCCGCTGCGCGTTGAGGTAAGTGATGCCACCCAAGAAGCGTTCTATCAGCAGTGCGGGTTTAAGCGCTGGTTTGATGGCGAGAAGGGGCAACGTATTGGTTTAGGCGCCCGCCATCCTGCTAAGCATAGTAATGACCTGACGCCCACCTTGAGCCTTGATGAAGCGCTAATACTGCGCCGATTTAAGCATGATCCTGCTGCATTTACTGAGGCCAAAGAGGCTTTTTTGTCAGGTTTAAACAACTTTCCGGCCACGCTGTAGGCTAAAAAACAACGAACCGTTCCATTTTATGCAACGAACTTGCACGCTGGTGTCATGATGTTATCTGTTTTCCTGGGTAAAATAGCGGCAAGTTTTATCTTTAATTAAAGGGAAAAGCGTATGGCGCTAGCAATGATGGATACTAATAAACGCTATGGGATAGTCAGTCGCCTGCTTCACTGGGGGATGGCACTATTATTTGTATGGCAATTCAGCAGTGCTGCGGCGCGGGTGTTTTTCGAAGACACTCCGCTCGAATCTTTTTTATGGGGCACTCACAGCCAAGTGGGCGTGGTGCTCCTGGCGCTTGTGGTCGTGCGAGGCGTCTGGGCGTTAATCAACGCACCTCGCCGCCCGACCTCGGTTAGTGTGATGGCAACGTTGGGGCACTTGGCACTGTATGGTTTGATGATCGCAGTGCCTACGATTGCACTAATTCGCCAGTACGGTTCAGGTCGTGCGCTGGATGTATTTGGGTTTAACCTAATGCCAGGCTTTGATGGTGAAAAAATTGCCTGGATGACCGAGCTTGGCGGTTTGCTGCATGGCGAACTTGGTTGGACACTGCTGGCGCTGATTGTAGGCCATGTGGTGATGGCAATTTTGCACCGCAAATTGACCAACCATGATGTGCTTTCACGCATGACTTAGTGGGAAGCGTTAGTCGATTAGGTTTGCAAAAACAGCGCGTTCTATCGAACGCGCTGTTTTTTTTGATTAAAATTTCAGATGAGATAGTAATACTGTCCTTTTCGACGAATTGCTACTTAGCTAAATCGCGCATCGCTGTTTCCAGTCCTTCCATGGTCATGGGATACATGCGGTCATCGATAATGTCACGAATTAACTGGGTCGAGTAGGTGTACTCCCAGGCACGGGGTGGCATGGGGTTTAACCACGCCAAGCGTGGAAACGTGTCAGCCAAGCGTTTTAGCCACACGCCACCGGGTTCATCATTGAAGTGTTCTACGCTGCCACCTGAGTGAGTGACTTCGTAAGGCGACATGGCGGCATCACCGACAATCACCACCTGATAGTCCGCGCCGTAAGTGTGCAACACATCCATGGTCGGGATCCGCTCGTTACGGCGCCGCATATTGTTACGCCAAACCCCTTCGTAGAGGCAGTTGTGGAAGTAATAATGTTCCAAGTGTTTGAATTCGGAACGTGCCGCTGAGAATAACTCTTCGCAGACGCGAATATGATCATCCATTGATCCGCCGACATCTAAAAACAGCAGCACTTTAACCGCATTATGACGTTCGGGGCGCATTTGAATGTTGAGTAACCCTGCATCCCGTGCGGTTTCGCGGATAGTGCTGTCTACATCAAATTCGTCCAGCGCTCCTTGGCGGGCAAACTTGCGTAGCCGCCGTAAGGCCATTTTGATATTGCGGGTGCCCAGTTCAAGCGAGTCATCGTAATCGCGAAAACGCCGCTCGTCCCATACCTTTGTGGCGCGTCGATGGCGTGAGCCATCTTGGCCAATACGTATGCCTTCAGGGTTGTAACCATACGCTCCAAAAGGGCTGGTACCACCTGTGCCAATCCACTTGTTGCCCCCCGCATGGCGCTCTTTTTGCTCTTCCAGGCGCTTTTTAAAGGTCTCAATCAGCTCTTCAAGACCACCCAGGGATTCAATTTTGGCTTTCTCTTCGTCGCTGAGCTGTTTTTCAAATTCACGTCGCAGCCACTCATCCGGAATGAGTGCCTCAATTGCCGAATCCATGTCTTCCAGGCCTTTAAACCAGGCAGCAAAGGCGCGATCAAAGCGGTCAAAGTAGCGCTCGTCTTTGACCATGACCGTACGCGCCACTTGATAAAACGCTTCCATATCGGCAAACACGACGCCATGTTCGACCACGGCGTGCAGGTCGAGCAATTCGCGCAGAGAAACGGGCACACCGGCACGTTTGAGGGCATCAAACAGACCAATAAACATGGCTTAGCGCCCCGTACTCTTTTGGCGACGCATCATAAACGCCAGGCGCTCTAGCAGGTGAGTATCCTGCTCGTTTTTAACCAGTGCGCCCTCCATCGGCGGTAGGGCTTTGGCCGGGTCGCGGTTATACAGCGCTTCCTGGGCCAGTTCGTCGGCCATTAGTAGCTTGAGCCAATCCACCAGCTCTGAGGTAGAGGGCTTTTTCTTGAGCCCTGGGGCGTTGCGCAGATCGAAAAACACTTCCAAGGCTTCGCCGACCAGCTTGGGGGCGATATCCGGGAAGTGAACATCCACAATCGCCTGCATGGTCTCGCGGTCGGGGAACTCGATGTAATGGAAAAAGCAGCGACGTAGGAAAGCGTCGGGCAGCTCTTTTTCGTTATTTGAGGTGATCACGATAATTGGGCGCTGTTCGGCGCGAATGGTTTCGCCAGTTTCATAAACATGAAACTCCATACGATCCAGAAATACCCCCTAAATTGAGCATACTATTTATATACAATATGCCTGTATTTTTAGCTAATTATCGGCTTTACAAGTAGTGATAAATAACATATAACCATATACTATGTACTATTAGTATATAGAGCTTATTATGTACCTAAACAGCGCTGTTGTTAAAGTTAGAGCTAAGATAGACAACCACTCTGCTTCTCTTGCTATGAAGGCGATAGCGGTGAACGGCGCTATATTGAAGTCCCATCTTGAATACATGATCTACGGAAAACTGCGTGGCCGTCGCAGCGGATGGATGGACAAGTCTATTCAGGCTGTCAGGTTGTTGATTGACTATTCATATGCCAACGGGGATACATTCAAAAATCCCGCAATTATGTTTGAGACATTTGCTCAACGGCTTTTCGATGGGACTGTAGATGAAGAGGGCTTCGATCCTACAGGTCTTAGGTGGCAGCCGAGGTCTAAAGGCTCGGGTAATGAGATTATTCGCCACATTACACTTTACTCAGATTGGCTATATGATCAAAAAGATGGCGCAAGTGAGCTGCTGAACCCTAGGCGTGTCGCAACAAAATCTGAAAAATTGATGAATCTTGCTGCTTATAATAATCGTATGAATCGATCATTTTTGAAGCACACATACTCAATAGACCACAAGACAAATGAAGTTAGCAGAACCAGAGCTGTAAGCTATAGAAACGAAGTTTCTATCACAGAAGATCCCCAAAAACCGTTTGAAGAAGATAAAATATGGGACTTGCTTGGGCAGGGGTTTTTGAAGAAAGGAAAGTCTATAAATGACAGTAATGTAGAAAAATATGATCTGTCAAATATTTTAATTACAATGCTAATGCACTATGGCGGTTTAAGGGTGTCAGAGCCGTTTCATCTATATGTTGACGACATAATTCCTAATGAAGGATTACAGCAAATCCGAGTGTATCACCCTAGAGAGGGGCTAGCACCACAATGGTACCGGCACTTAACAAACAGTCCTAACTGTAATAGGAAGACCTTTCTAAAGATAAAATATGGACTTGAAGATAGAGTTACATCCAGCAAGAAGTCTTATCATGCAGGGTGGAAGAATCCTACAGTTTCTAGCGTTGGTAAATATTTTCCGGTCTTCCTCTTTGGAGATAATATACAAGATGTCTTTTATGATCTTTTTAGGTTATATGTCGAAAATCAGCGTGTGAAGCCTCTTCCAGGTAGAGAACATCCATTTTTATTCACCAATAAAATTGGAGATCCCTTAAGCATAAAATCTTTTGTGCAAAAGCATAACAAGGCAGTTAATAGAATAGGCCTTAGCCACTATCTCGAATTGGGCGGCTCGCCGCACTGCCATAGGCATGCCTACGGTCAAAGGTTAGCCGAAGCGCGAAATTTATCTTCTAATATTGACGAATATATTATTAAGGGTGCGTTACATCACCGTTCTTTAGAAAGTCAGAAAACATACACAGATCCGCACACAAAAAAAATTGCGCGAGAGTTAAAAAAAGTAGCCAGCTTAGTAGTCAGTGATAAATCAAAGAATGCAAAATTAGATTTAATAGAAGGGAATTAACGTGAATGAAAAATCTAAAATGAAGTATAAAACCTATGAAGAAGCCAAGTCTGCTGCAATTAAGCTGAACATAGTTAAAAAGATAGAGTATATAAGCAGGTATAAGGAAGATTCTCGTTTGCCAGCCAAGCCAGAGGCGAAATATTCAGATAAATGGCTAAGCTGGAAGTCTTTTTTAGATGTTCAGCCTGTTCAAAAATATGCATTATACGAAGATGCTAAGGCTGCTGCGCAAGCTCTAAGATGTGAGAATTCAATAGAATACAAAAATAAGTATAAAGAAGACCCTCTTCTCCCTTCTGATCCTGCGAAAATATATGCAGATGAGTGGGAAGGCTTTTCTATTTTTTTAGACCAGCAAAGATATGGTACTTATGAAGAGGCCGAAAAAGCTGTTCAGAATCTTGGAATAACAAAAACTACAGAATACAAAGTTAGATTCCGTGAAGATAAAATGTTACCTGCTCATCCTGATAGAAAGTATCAGAGAAAAGGATGGGTTGACTGGTTCACCTTCTTTGGTACAAATAAAAAGGAATTGTATAAAACTTACGAAGAAGCAGCTAAAGCTGCTAAGAAGCTAAAGGCAAAAACTTACAGTGAATATGTAGAAAGATACCAACAAGACCTAAGGTTAACCAGAGTTCCAGAGAGGAAATACAAGGGGGCAGGATGGGTAAGCTGGCAAGAATTCTTGCGTGGCTTGTATCCCACCGTTCAAGAAGCACAAGAGGCCGCAAGAAAATTAAAAATAAGGCACCCAACCGATTATAAAAGAAAAAGAAATAAAGACCCGATGCTTCCTTACAACCCACAGACGACTTATAAAAATAAAGGGTGGGTTAGCTGGCAAGATTTTCTGTCACTATCGTATTTTTCTTACGAGGAGGCGGTTGAATTTTTAAAATCATCATCAGTTAAGATAAGAGTTCCTTTCGAATATATGGTTCTTGTTAAATCCGAGAAAAGGCTCCCTCGTAGCTATACAAAATATGATCAATACTATGATTGGCCTAGCTTTGTTGGTTTTGTTTATCAAGACCCGCTAGATGCAGTTAAATTAATAAGAACAAAAGGAGTAAACATTGAAAATATCGAGGATTATAAAGTTCTATGTAAACTCTACCTCTCTTTGCCTGAGGATCCTTTAGCATATTATGGTTTTAGCTCATTTTCCGATTTCTTGAATTTTAGTACAGACAAGCTTTGGGATCTTAAGACTATTAAGAAGTATTGTCATGACAAAAAAATAAAAACTCGCGAGGAGTATGATGAAGTTGCTAGTAAAATACCAGAGCTTCCAAACAACCCAAAAACAGTTTCGCCTAACGTAAGAATAGATCGGATCTTATACAAAGATCCTTATATCTCTGTATTTGAAAATGAAGAATACTATTCATGGGTAAAAATTGCTGACGACTGGCTCACCTCAACAGGATCTTACTCAACACGCAGATCTCTTATCAAAAACTTTTTCGTGTTTTTCAAAAACACTCTGCCTGTGCTACCTGAGTACCTTTGTGATTCCAAGTCTCCTCGACTAGATATAAATGGTTTTATAGATTCATTACCAGATTCACAGAAAAATGTATCATCAGTAAATCATCTTCAAAAATTTTTTGACTTCGTTATTGAAAAGCTATGTTCACATCATTGCGAGGAAACGGGCGAAATTATTGTTTTGGAGGGATACGAAAACCCAATTAATAGGAAGGTATTAACTGTTGATTTTCAGCCTAGGGTTAATAACCATGAATCAACAAAGCCAGCACTTCCCTTCCGCTATATCCAGCGCGCCAGGCACCTAATTATCCCACCAGGAAAGGAAATATTAACTTTTTCAGAACTGTACGAAAGACTAAAATATGCAACTGATTTCTTTGATTTTATAGGAGAGTGGTTTGTTGCTGATATAAGTATCATCGACGATAGCGATCCTAATTGTGTTTGGCGTAAACAAGATGGAGTTTTCGAACTTTGGTCACCCGTGAGAATAGTGGCGATATATACACAGCTCTTCATGCCATTCAGGGGCTCCCAAATATGTTGGCTTGATAGTGGAGAGGCCGACGTCGAGATTCTTGAGGAAGAAAATGGTAAATACAAATGGGTAAACAACGAGCTTCTCAAAGAATATCGAGTTCCCAAAAAACATCATCAAGGTTTCTTCAAACCTGGTAGTGATAAAGAAGTTGTTTGCCATGTCAACACAAACAAAACGGCCTCCAATGCTTTTGAAGGATACGATATTCCATGGGTTGACGAAAGAATTATTCCCCTCTTGATTCAGCTAAGAAACTGGCAGTCAAAGTATAATTCTTTGGAAAAATCGACCAAATGGACTAATCAAGTCAAAACTGAAAATGATAGAACACTTAGAAAATACGGATACAAGGGTAGAAGCTGCTTTCTTTTTAGAGACCCTTCCTTGCAAGGAGGTATTCCACTGACACAAGCCAAGCTCAGCTCTGGCTTCGCTGGAGTTCTTCATCTTATTCAAGACAAAGAATTACCCCTTACAATGATAAGAAAAGGGAAGAAGGATACAAATTCTTTGAGCAATCTTCATTCCCTTTTTACTCTTCATTCCATGCGTGTGTCTCTTATAACAGCTTTTATCAGAGACGCTAAAATAGCTCCTGAAGTCGTTCAGAAGCTTGTTGGTCACTCATCTTTAGTTATGACGATCTATTATACAAAGGTTACTGCTGAGGAAATAAGGGAAGCGTTAAATGATGCTGAATCTTTAATCATAAAGAACCAGGCTAATAGAGTTGAGCAGTTAATTCGCCAAAGAAAGATGGATGAAATAACAAGTGAGCTAGTTAATTCTAGAGGTGAGCTAATTAAAAATAATTCGACAATGCCTGCAGCAGCCTACACCATGATGGATTACGGGATTTGTCCTAATGGACGTACTAAGTGTGATATTGGTGGTGATATGATAGGTGAGAGCTCAAAAGTATATCATCCAACACCTGCAGGGTATCTAGGAAATAGCAACTGTCTTCGTTGTCGTTTTTTTTATTCAGGACCTGCTTTTTTAGGCGGTCTTCAGATGTTATGCAATGAAATAACATTTGAATGCAAAGCTGCATCAACCGTCATTGATGAATTAAGGCAGAAAATCGACACTTTGGAAGACGAGCAGTACCAAAAGCTTCGTGAAAAGCAAGACTTCACAGGTTCACATGAAATAGCACTTACTGAAGCACACTATGAACAAGAGGTAACAAGATTTGATTCTCTTGTCTGTGATTTGATAGTAGCAATTCGTCTTTCCATGAATTCGATAAATATTCTCAACTCCAGCATAAACGACTCTACAAAATCCCCCCATCACAACTTAATAACTACTGACCAGGACGCAGGTGTTTTGTTGAACTTTCCTGAAGTTAGTAATTTCCTGCATGTTGACATGGTTTGCCAGTCTGCCAGCTATCATCAGTCATCTAGACCTCAAAAAGCAACACTGGTAAGAACACAGCTATTAGATCTATTCGCTCGTAAAAATGGGCTTTCGCCAGGGCTCTTTGCCCTGTCAGAGCGCCAGCAGCTAGAGGTTGGAAACGAAATCACCAAAATGCTTCGTTCAAGACTGGGGGGCTGGGACGCTGTTAGCGAATTAATGGACAAAGATGCAGTGATTACGCTGGAAGACCTACAGATAGAGGAGAGCGCTATTAAAGAAGGGCTGCAATTAATGTTTAATGGCCAAGCACCTAAAGCAATATCTTTTTCATCTGAAAAATAAATGAGGAGTATTATGATGCCTAGAATAGTTGACAAAATTTACGACCAGCTTTTGGAAAAATCACATAGCAATCGTGTAAAAAAAAATCTTTCGGTTGTCAAAAAAGCATGTGATTTTCAACTTGATCGAAAATCTAAAGATTTCAGCATTGCGACCATCGGGCGGTTGTCAGAAGATTTCGGTGGCGTCAAGGCGCAATCAATAAGAAACGCTACAGGGCAAGTCTACAGAGATTTGATAAATGCTTACAGATCAGAAAACCCCGTAAAAGCTATCAATACAACTCCTGCTGAGCCAATTTCTTGGGCAGGAAGAATAGAAGACCCTGAGATTCGCTATCGACTCCTTGATCTGGTTGCTAGCGAGAGGAAACTCAGGAACGAACTGAATCAGTTGAAAGCTGTAAAAGAAGTTGAGGTTGATCTTCGTCTAGAAAGTAAGACTGTTGAATGTCGCTTGTATGATTCGCTTACAGATATCGAGATAAAGGCTCTTTCTGACTTCATAAGTAGCTCTAGGCTCTCAAATTTTGGGTGGTCTATCGGTACAAATGGTCGGATATTAGATTCTAATGGAAAACCTGTAACCAAGCCGGGATTTGTAGATGGTATCCAAAAGGTGCTTACGATAAATAGTCATAATTAACGCCCACAAAATTTTCAATTTAACATCACCGTATTTGATGGTAATAATATAGTGTACTATTTAATTGTAAAAGTTAATGATAAGAAATAGAAAAATTTACAATAAAAATGATGAGCCATGCAGTAAATAACCTAATAATCGGCTGCTGTGCGTTAGATTTCTGGTTGCTGGTGTGGCGTTCCTTGTGGTGGCCACAGAGGTGCATCAGCTCAACGATTTTTTGGATGATGCGTTGTTGTTCTTCCGCAGATGGCACGACAATTGGCATTTTCTTCAAGATATGATAATTCAAGTTCGTTATGGTTGTACTGACGGCATTTCGAGTCAAATACTTCCTGAAAGTCTTTGTAAAAAACAGCAACTACAGGATGAATAGCCTGTTAATCGCGTGGTAAGGCGGTGTTGCTTCTGCGTAAAGTTGAGCTTAAAACCCCGTCGCAAGCGTGACGTCAGTTTACAGATATTGAACGGGCAAATGAGCGAATTGCCCGACTAACACGACGGGTAGCTGAGCTAGAGAAAGCGCAGGAAACTCTGATCGATCAGTTTGCACGCTGGGCATACAGTGCTGATGCACATGGGTTAAATGAGACTATTCTTAACCAGCCAGTTCCAAAGTCTTACTGATAGCAGTTTTTGATAGTAAAGAACGAGTCAAAATCCACCTTTACAGTAGGTTAGTGCGGTTTTGGTTTTTTATTTCTTGATTCAAGTATTTGGTGTGAGTGTTGCTTCAACCAAAATCACCTCCACCTGACCATCCAACCGCTCCTTCACCGACCGCCACTCGGGCATAAACTTATCCAGCAGTGCATAGAAGCGCGGACTGTGGTTGTGTTCTACCAAGTGGCACAGCTCATGCAGCAGCACGTAGTCAATGGCTCGCGTGCTGGCTTTAATCAGGTGCGGATTGAGTAGCACCGCACCTTCGGGCGAGCAGCTGCCCCACTGGGTTTGCATTTCGATCATGCGCCAATCGGGTACTGTTTTTGTCCATGGCAACGTCTCGACCATCATGTTCAATCGGCGCTGAAACACATCCACCGCTCTGTCGCGGTACCACTGGCGTACTGCCTTTTGTATACGCTCAGTGTTGAGGTCTTTACCTTGCACCCGCAGTTGGCCGCCTATGAGCTTGCAGGTGACCTTCCGCTGGCTTGGATCATCGATTATCTTGAGTACGTATCTACGCCCCAGGTAGAGCATGCTTTCGCCGCTTACCCACGCTCTTGGCTGCACGTAGCGGTTTCGCTCTTCAATGTCATCCAGGTGCTTGAGTATCCATCTCGCCCGACGCTGCACCGCTGCTTTAATCTCGGGTAGCTGTGCCGTTTCGGGCGCATCCACCTGCACCATGCCGTTGGGGTGAACATGCACCCGTATCGTGGCTTTTTTATGTTCAGGCAGATAACACAGGTGGTAGCTGAACGTTCGCTCACCGTAGCGCGTTTGATACACGCGTGGTTGTTCGTCCTGCGTGGCATCCACAGCGGTCATCACTTTGCTACTCCGTTACGCAGAATCTGAACCACTTCATCCAGGATCTCTTTGGCTTTATTCAAGCCTACCAGTGAGAACAGCTGTGGGAGCAAGTGTTTCCGTACATCTTGCTCAATACCGACGGGGTTCAGAGAGTTTTCTGCCACGGCGCGATTCACCACAGTGTCGATCTCAAAGGCTTCTTCGATCAATTGCTCGCCTTTGTCTTTTTCCAACACGGCGAAGTCTTCACCCAGCACGAGCTTAAACGTGCCGTAGTAGGCCTGGGCATGCTTGTTCCCACTAAACGCTTCTAGCGGTAGGTCAGGCACTTCTCGCTCTTCAACCTTGGCTTCCAGGTCGCTGAACAGCTTGAACTGCGCCTTGTAGTCGAACATGGATTCAGCTTTTTCGATGGCTTCCTTCAGCAGTGCCGAGAACACCTTCTTGGCGTAGGGGTCGTCGCCTAGTTTCTCCTCGATGGTCTTCTTGGTACGTGTCTTGATCTTGTCGGTTTCGTTTTTGGTCTTCTCGTCGCTCCAGTTATCTGGGTTACTCTCCACGGGGTCGATAAGCACGGGTTCATCGCCAGGGGCAACATGGACACCGGTGACATAACGATCAATAAGGTCTCGAATCTGACCTTCGTAGGCGGAGTAATCGACGGTTTCCTGGGCATCCATCCTCACGGTCTTGCGCAGGTCTGAGAACCACTTCAAATCGGCTTTGTATCGGCGGATATCCGCCTCGGTGAACGCCTTATCATCAAAAAAGCTTTGCGTGGAAAGCGCCGTTTTCAAACACATCCCGAAATGGGTGACAGCCTCATAGAAATCCTCCCGCCGTGCCTGACGAACATCAACCTCTACACCGTCTTCGTCGGCTTCATAGTTAGGCATGAAAACCTGGCGATAGGGTTCAGGGTCTAGGCGGTTATCAATATGCCCGAAGAAGCTCAGAAGCCGGTCGTGCAGCCTTGGCAGCTTCTTGTATTCCGTGTCGACGTTGGCATACAGGCCTTCAATATCCTCGATGGCAAAGCCGCCCTGAGTCTGATCCTCAAAGTTTTGATAGTCCTTAATGGCAGTATCCAGTTCTCTGAGAATGCCCCGATAATCGATCAGGTAACCAAAGGGCTTCTGAGGATGCAGCCGGTTGACGCGAGCGATGGCCTGAATCAGGTTATGGCCTTTAAGCTGCTTGTCGATGTAGAGAACGGTGTTACGAGGCTCATCAAACCCCGTCAGGAGCTTATCAACAACGATCAGGATATCCGGTGGGCCATCGGTGCCGAAGTCCTCTATCGTGGCTTTCTCGTAGTCCTGGGGGTCGCCCGTAACGTTCTGCTTCCACCACGCTTGCACTAACGGCAGGTTGGTTTCATCCACATCGGTATGGCCTTCACGGGTATCCGGTGGGGAAATCACGATGGCACTGGTCACCATACCTGCGCTATCAAGTTCCTGCTTATAGCGAATCGCGCTGAGTTTGCTGTCGGTAGCCAGCTGGCCCTTCAGTTCTAATCCGGCTTTTTTGAAGTTCTCGCTGAAATGCACGCTGATATCGAACGCGTTGAGCTTGATGCGATCCTGCGCGGTATAGATCTGGCCTTGCTTGGCGTACTTGCGTTTGAGATCGGCTTTTTGGTCGTCTGACAGTGCGGCGGTCACCTTATCAAACCAGCTATCGACCGCCTTCTGGTTCACATCGAGCAGCGGTTTACGCTCTTCGTACAGCAGCGGCGTAATGGTGCCGTCCTCCACCGCCCGCTTCATGGTGTAGGCGTGAATGATGGCCCCGAATTTCTCGGCGGTTTCGCTTTTCTCGTTTTTCAGTAGCGGCGTGCCGGTAAACGCAATGAACGACGCATTGGGCAGAGCTTGGCGCATCCGCTGGTGGTTTTCACCCCCCTGGCTGCGGTGGCCTTCATCCACAATCACGATGATATTTTCCGAGGGGTTATAGCATTCTGGCTGCTTAGCGGCGGAAGCGAATTTGTTGATGATGGTGAACATAATCCGCTCATTGCCTTGGCCTATACGCTTGGCCAACTCCTTGCCGGAACGCGTTTTGGCAAGGGAGTCACCGCTTTTCTTACCGGCGATGTCACTGCCAAAAGCCCCACCGGTTAGGAAGGTCTTGGATAGCTGTTTCTCAAGATCCACGCGATCCGTGACGACGATGACCCGGCAATTCTTTAGCGCGTCACTAAGCAGTAGTGCGCGACAGAGGTACACCATGGTGAAGGATTTGCCGGAGCCGGTGGTGTGCCACAGCACGCCGCCTCGGCGCTCACCGCTGGGTTTAAAGCCCGAGATGCGCTCCAACAGTGCCTTGATACCGAACGCCTGGGGGTAACGGGCCGCAATCTTGCCTACTTTACGGTCGAAGAGGATGAATAGCCGTAGAAACTCCAGAAACCGGTACTTATCCAGCAAGCCGACGAGAAGCCGATCTTGTTCGGTTGGCGTAACGTGTTTTGACCATAGCTGTTCAAAGTAAGCCCGAATCTTCGGGGGCTTGCCCTGGAACAGCGCGTCCTTAATGGAGGCAGACAAGGGCTGGTTCTTTATGCCCTGAACGTAGTGATCATCGAACGCTTCATCTTGCCATGTCGACCAGAACTTAGCCGGGGTGTGGGTCGTACCGTATCGGCCATCGTTACTGCTGATGGCGAGCAGCAACTGGGCGAACGCGTACAGGTAAGGGATTTCATCGTTTTTCTGGTTGCGGAGGTTCTGGCTGATGCCTTCCTCCACCATGTTCTTGTTGGGGTTGCCAGAGGCGGCACGCTTGGCCTCTATCACCGCTAAAGGAATACCGTTCACGAACGCCACCACATCGGGTCGGCGGGTATGGGTGCCCTGGATGGAGAGCACCTCCATCTCCTCGGTGACGTGAAATTCGTTGTTATCCAGGTGCTCCCAGTCGATCAGGTGGATCGTGGGCTGGGCTTTCTTGCCGCCCACGAACTCGGTCACGGTAATGCCCAGCGTCAACATGTCGTACACGGACTGGTTGGCGTCCATCAAGCCTTGCGCCATGGAGGGCGTCGTGATCTCTCTGATAACTTGATCAATGGCCTGATCAGACAGAGGGTACGATTTACCCTTAAACGTGAACCGGCGCTGGCGTAACACGCGCTCTAACACCGGCTTCATCACCACATCCCGCTGGCTGCCTCGTAGCGCCTGGCAATCTGTGGCGGGTAGAAACGTCCAGCCCAGGTTGATCAGTGTCGCCAGGGCGGGAATGTGGCTGGCATGCTGTTCGTTCCCTTGCGGGGTGGTGTTCATGCGACCTCCATTTCCACCTGCACTCGACGCTTGCCGGTCAGGAGCTGTTGCATGAGTGCTTTCTTCTCTTGTTTTAAGCCGTCAATTCGCTTTTGAAGCTGCTCAATTTCGTCGTTTGCCGAAGCAAGTATACGAGCAATCGCTTTCTGCTCGGCCACCGGAGGATAGCTGAATATGATTTTCACAAAGTCTTTTTTTGATAGCTCCATGAATGTTGAGCCGCTCGAATAGCGAATAAACAC
This sequence comes from Halomonas sp. IOP_6, assembly GCF_021151565.1. Classification (NCBI taxonomy): domain Bacteria; kingdom Pseudomonadati; phylum Pseudomonadota; class Gammaproteobacteria; order Oceanospirillales; family Halomonadaceae; genus Halomonas; species Halomonas sp. IOP_6. The sequence continues at coordinate 138,467 of NZ_JAIRBO010000008.1, forward strand.
ATGGCGATTGAACGAGAATAGGTAGTACAGGAATTCAACATCATGTTTGTTGTTGGGAATAACGGACTTAAACCCTTGGTTGGTTGTAATTGGAGTCGTAGAAATTGCCATCAAGCCAACAGAGGCACGAGTACAAACGCAAAGAGAGCCTGAGGGCATTAAGGCCGCGGAACTTTCTTTGACGCCTTTCTCTGTGATTTTTCTGGGAGTGTCGTAGATGAAATGGGTTTTGAGAGCAGTTATGTCTGTGGGCGTTAACCATTGAACATCCCCACCCCATAAATCGCTATCGTTGGTGTCAGGAGTGCCACCTGAGATTATTTTCCCGGTTTGAGAAATTGATTTACTCTCCCATTCTCCATCAAACCCCGGCAACCGCTTCTTCCCGGTCAGCAACTGCTGCATCAACCCTTTCTTCCGCTGCTGGCTGTTCTCAAGCAGGCGCTCGGTGGCGGTGATGGCCTGATCCCAGGTGGAGAGGATCTGGGCGATCTTTTTTTGTTCGGGGAGGGGGGGGACTGGGATGTTAACTTTTGCAAAGTCTTTTAAGTTAAGATTTTGCCGACCATCGCCAGTTGATAAAGACACACAATGAGAGAGGAACTTTGGACTGTTGAAGTACCAACACAAAAACTCAGGATTAATTAACTCTTTTTTTACTCTTGTGTTCAACGTAGCAAAACCAAGGCTTCCATCGAGATCTTCATCAATCATTGATGAAACACCGACTTCGCCAGTATGAACTGTAACTATATCCCCTACGTTTAATTTTCTCGACGAATGTTGATCGGCAAAAGATTTTGTTAGCCGAATTAGTTTCTTTTTTGTTATCCGGTTCTCTTTAATATCAGAATTTCGAATTAATGCAACGCCACAGTTAGAGTAATGCTTAGTCATAGTTGTGACCAAGCCGATTGAAACTTTTGAAATTTTGTTCAGAGCATTTACTGACCAGTCTTCTGGTAAGTTAAGCTTCATAACCCAACTCCTTTAGATAACCCGCCATCTGCTCGTTTAGCTTCGCAATCTCTGCTTCGATGTCCTTCCGCTCCGCTTGCACGGCCATCAGGTCGATCTCTTCCTCTTCCTCGAAGGTGTCCACGTAACGGGGAATGTTGAGGTTGAAGTCGTTTTCCTGAATTTCTTCCAGGCTGGCCAGGTAGGAATACTTGTCCCGTGCGTCGCGCTGTTTGTAGGTGTCGACCACCTTGGCGATATTCTCATCGGACAACTGGTTCTGGTTCTTACCGGCTTTGAACTCACGGCTGGCGTCGATGAACAGCACCTTGTTGTCGGTTTTATCCTTGCGGAACACCAGAACCGCCGCCGGAATGCCGGTGCCATAGAACAGCTTTTCCGGCAGGCCGATCACCGCATCCAGCAGGTTTTCCTCGATCAGCTTTTGGCGAATCCTGCCTTCGCTAGAGCCACGGAATAGGACGCCGTGGGGCACTACGACCGCCATGCGCCCGGTCTTGGGCTTCATCGTCTCGATCATGTGCAGAATGAAGGCGTAATCACCCTTTGTCTTAGGCGGCAAGCCACGACGGAATCGGGCATAGGGGTCGCTCTCGGCGCCCTCAACCCCCCACTTTTCTAAAGAGAAGGGTGGATTGGCTACCACGATGTCAAAGTGCTTCAGGCCACCGTTTTCATCCAGCAGCTTGGGGTTGCGGATGGTGTCGCCCCATTCCAGCTTATGGTTGTCGATGCCGTGCAGAAACATGTTCATTTTCGCCAAGGCCCAGGTGCTGCCGATGGCTTCCTGACCAAACAGCGCGAAGTTCTTGGAGCCGTCGGCCCCTTTGCGGATCTGATTGGCGCACTTCAACAATAGCGAGGCAGAACCACACGCTGGGTCGCAAATCTCATCGCCTTCTTTCGGCTCAACGATCTCAGCCATCAGCTCGGAGACTTCCGGCGGGGTATAGAACTCACCGGCCTTCTTGCCGGAGGTGGCCGCGAAGTTTTTGATCAGGTATTCGTAAGCGTTACCAATTACATCCAGCTTACCAATACGGCTCGGGCGCAGGTTGAGATCGGGCTTCGCAAAGTCTTCCAGAATGTGGCGCAGAATCTCGTTCTTCTGCTTTTCATCGCCCAGCTTGTTGGAGTTGAAGCTGATGTCTTGGAACACATCGGCCAGCTTAACGATGTTGGCTTCTTCAATGGCATGCAGGGCTTTGTCGATACGCTCGCCGTTGCCTGGTTCATGCCGCTGGTCATGCAGGGCGTAGAAACCGGAATCCTTAGGCAGCACGAAGCGCTCATTTTTCATCAGCTCTTCGATTAGCTCCGGGGTATCGCCGTATTCGGCCACGTAGTTGTCGTAATGATCCTGATACACGTCCGAGAGGTACTTCACGAACAGCATGGTTAGCACGTAATCCTTGTAGATGCTGGGATCTACCGTGCCCCGGAAGGTGTCGCAGGCATTCCAGACCGCCTTGTTGATCTGTTCCTGCTTAACGGGATCGTTATTCATATCATTTTCCTGTCGTCGTATCAGGACGAAGTAGTTGGTGGCCAGCGGCATCAATCATGCGCTGCCGATTTTCGATTAACTGGTTCAAAAGCTGTTGTTCGCGGGTGGCGGCATCGGCCAGTTTGACCATCAGTGCTTGCTGCTCAATAGGCGGCACCACAATAGGCAGGTTGCCCAGCTGTGACTTGGTGATGCTGGGTGCTGCCGACCCCTGAGAGCACATGGCGAAATAGCGCTGGGCAGCCACATGGTTGAGCTGCCAAGCCAAAAATTCTGGCATTACGCTACATGCACTTGAGGTGAGCCGGATGTGGTAGAAATTCGGCGTGCAAACAGTATTGTGCGGTAGCTGCCGAACCACCGCCGCACCGTTGCGGGTGCCCTTGGCCATAAACAGAATGTCGCCAGAACAGAGATATTCCGGGCGTTTGCGGCCTGGAAGCGTCACTCGATCCAGCGTTTTGCCTTGTTGGTCATTGAGGGGTTCACCCACGATAAGGTGGCGGTACTGCACAACAAAAGCATCGCCTTGGCTATCTAGCTCTAGCTTTCCACGAAAGGGGTAGCCAGGCTGAATAGCGGCAATACTCTGTAGCAAACACGTTTGTTTGGGCGGATGATTCATGCAGCGATGCCAACGTCATGGTTAAGATGAATTAACCTTACCACGCGTGCATCATCGCGCAAGATGCAGTGTAAAAATAAGGGCAATGCCAACCAAGGAGGCCGTGATGTCAGGTGAAGAACAGAAACCGGTGGAGGCTCCACAGAATAACCCGCTGCAAAAGCTCAAAGGCTCCGTGCAGCGCTACGACCAGCCGTTTGAACCCGTTGGTGCTGAGGACTGGGAAACCGTGCTGCTTGAAGGGCTAACGCCTGAGACCGCCCATGCTGATGAGCTTGCGACGCCGTCCTTGAAAGAACTCGGGGAAAAACCTGACAGGAAGCGGTAAATCTCTACTCAGAGCTTGTTGATGCGGCGCCTCTCCGTATACTGTATGAAATAACAGTTATTTGAGAGGCTAGGCGTATGACTACAACCGCTTCGTTCATAGGCACTGCTGCCCTATGCCCCGTACCCCAACCGTTACCCATGTTCGCCAGTGCTGTGCGAGCGGGGTTTCCAAGTCCCGCTGACGACCACCTGGATGCGGAGATGGATCTGCATCGCCATGTCGTTAAGCGGCCTGCCGCCACATTCTTTGTGCGTGCGGAGGGCGACTCTATGATCGGTGATGGTATCCATCATGGTGACCTGCTGGTGGTAGATCGGAGTCTAGAGCCTCTGCCTGGTCGAGTGATTGTGATTGCGGTCGACGGGGAGCTCACCGTGAAGCGGCTAGAGCGTGTCGGGCAACGTGCCTACCTGAGAGCAAGTAACCCTGCCTATAAGCCAATCCCTTTGGAAGGTCGCGAATCGCATGTGTGGGGCGTGGTTACCCATGTCTTGCACAGCTTACCGGGTGCCACACCGCTATGATTGCCTTGGTCGACTGTAACAACTTCTACGTGAGCTGTGAGCGGGTGTTTAATCCCGCTCTGGAAGGCCGCCCGGTTGGCGTTCTCTCCAATAACGATGGCTGTGTCGTTGCCCGCTCCAATGAGCTCAAAGCGCTGGGGGGCGAGATGGGAACGGCCAAGCACCTACTCCCCCCGTTTATCCGCCGCCAAGCAACTCTTTTATCAAGTAATTATGCTCTTTACGGAGATATGAGCCGACGTGTCACTGAAGTACTGGCTGAGTTTTCGCCGGACGTTGAGTTGTACTCGATCGACGAAAGTTTTATGGGGTTTCATGGGTTTGATCCTGCAACCCTAGAGGCACGTGCGCAACGGCTACGTCAGACGGTTCGCCAGTGGACAGGGATTCCCGTCTCCGTGGGCTTTGCGCCTACCCGTGTGCTGGCCAAGCTGGCCAACCACGCCGCCAAGAAACACCCAGGTTACCGAGAGCAAGGCGTGTGCCTTTTAGCAGCGGATAGCCTTGCCACGCAAGCGCTGCTTAAACAGCTGCCGGTAACCGAGCTCTGGGGCATTGCCCGACGCACCGGCGAACGGCTACGCGTGATGGGGATTGAGACTGCTTGGCAGCTGCGCGAAGCCGATCCCAAGCACATACGTCGTCATTTTAGCGTGGTGCAAGAACGCATTGTCTGGGAGCTACGCGGGCAGTCGTCCATTCAGCTAGATGATATGACCCAACCCAAGCAGCAGATTATGGTGTCGCGCTCCTTTGGGTGTCTTACCAATAGCCCACACGATCTACGTGAAGCACTTCGCCAACACGCTGCCCGCGCGGGTGAAAAACTACGCAAGCAGCACAGCGTCACCAGCGCCGTGATGGTGTTTGTGCGCACCAATGCGTTTCGACAAGATTTGCCACAGTACCGTAATCGCGTGGTAGTGACACTAGACCGCCCGACGGACGATAGCCGCGAGTTGATCCACGCCGCTATCCAAGGGCTTAGACAGCTTTGGCGTAAGGGCTACGCCTACCATAAAGCCGGCATCATGCTTCTCGATCTCTCCCCCAAAGCCAACCGCCAACTGACACTGACAGAAACACCGCAAACAGAGGAAGAAGCAAGGCGTAGTGAACGGTTGATGGCTACTGTCGACAAGCTCAATCGAGAACTAGGGCGAGAAACGATACAACTAGGGCTGCCTCGGGTTGGAAATGCCTGGACATTACGCGCTGAACACCGCACGCCGCGCTATACCACTCGCTGGGAAGAGCTAGTGAACGTTAAGCTTTAAGCGGCAGCGCTGCTAATTAAAAAAGCCAGAATGGTGAGCAAATCAAATAATCTGGTGCTAAGGTGGTTTAGAAATTAGCGGTGCGTAATATATTTGGAGAGCAGGATGCCCCTAGCCAAGCCGTCTACTAACGACCCTTTACAAAGTGTGTTTGCTTTCCGCGCTTTTGATTTACGGGACAGATTCCCCCAGCCACTAGAAACGTTTCGCCAAGCACTGGAGTGTTTACAAAGCGGTGATGCTTACCTGCCCGATATGAGCGGTGAGATTGTGGCTTACCTCCGTGATGGTCGCGCACTGCCTATCCCAGAATATTTTTTCATCATTCAAAGCGGCAACACTAGCGCTGTGGTTCCACCGCAAGAAAATGATTATGTCTGCGCAGCTGTTGAAGCTTGGTTACGAGACGCGTTGCTGAAGACATCGACACTGCTAGAGAACGCATCAACGGTCAGGCCTGCTCGGCTCAACATCCTACTTGATCAATGCGACCCAAATGCCCCAGAACCTGACGATATACAGGCATGGCAGAACATGCACGATGCCGGCAGAGAAATAATAGATGCCCCCTGCAGAGAAGATGTTTGGGATGCAGCAGTGCAGGTAATGGGAGAAGTATTGGCAAGGCGCTGGATGAAAACAGCGCACCCTCTTCTTAATGGTAAAAGTCCCAACCTATGTATCGAGGAAGATCCTTCGCGGGTGTATGAGCTTGTGTCTCAGGTGGGTAAGGAGCGGGCTAATGGCTGATATCGACCCAAAGCGGACCGTCATGCAGGGTGCGGCATATGTCGGATCATCGACGTGGAGGGCGGATAGCTGCCGTTCGCAGCAGGTAAAAAGTCGCGACAGTCTGTGTGAAAATTACTTGCACCTTGTTGAGAGGCAGTAGTTTCCAACGACTGGTCTGCGCGGTATGGTTGTGCAAAGAATACATTGCTGAACGAGGCCGGCAGCGTGACAGAAAAAAGTGATTTAGCTCAGCTGATTATCGATGGCGATGCCGTCGGACGCCTTATCCCAATCATTCTCGACTTCGAATACAAAGACAGAAAACGTGATCTAGGCGGTTTCTTAGCTGACCTGCACAACTCGGGTGAAATCGCACTGCTCTCGAACGACAACCTTGAGGCCATACGACGGCTTGAGCACAATGAACTTTGGATGATATTCGGCGTGTTGTCTAACGCTATTGAGCACGTGGTCGATGATTATCCCGCTGTGCAGCAGTTTGCCGAGTGTCTGGTCGAGAGAGCGGGCAACGATGGGGCTTCTCACACTCCGTTTGTGTCATTCGTTCGTTGGTGCGAAAAACACCCCTCACAAGCCAGAAAAATTATAACAGGCGCAAAAGACGGCCAAGAGGATTGCCAACGTTCCTGTGTGTTTGCCTTACAAGGTCTCAATGACTTTGGATACTTGGTAGATTTCTTAGAGGACAGTAGAGCGGAATTCCGATCTATAGGATTTCGCGCCCTAGTAAGGCTCAAGAACATGACATCACAGGACGACCAAACTGGTATAGATGCTTGCCTTTCGGAAATTCAAAGCCCGTCTTCTGATGATGCGCGAAATGCTGCTATTGAGGCCGTTTTTCGCATTTGGGACAATGATTCGACCAAGGAAAAATATCGGCAAGACGAAGCGATAAAGTCCCTTCTCGCCCAGCCGACAGATGACGACTTGGTGCGCCTGTGCGCGATGCTTTTCTATCACAAGAATGCATCCACAGAGCAAACTATCAGTGCAGTATTGAGTAGATCACAAAGCATATCCTCCAGCTTCGAGACAGCAAGCCACTGGATAGATAACGCACTAACCTGGAAAGATGAACGCTGGTCATTCAAGGAGGTGATTGCGTTCATAGAGGCCATGGTTCCGCACTTCGAGCAGCCAGCAAAGAGCAAGCAGTTTCATAGCTTTTGCGAATGGGTTTGGGAAGAACCTGCAAACACTTCATACCTTTTCGCGCGCTGGCTTAATTCTGGCGACTTCTCCTTATGCAGCTTCTTGGCCGAAATGGTCAGCGGCGGAGATAAGGGAGCTGCGCTATCTCTCCTGCCGCAAGACTTACCTCCAGAAGCGGTAGATCAAGTCTTTCTAGCCCGAAAATGTATCGGCTTTCTTTGGCTGCATGAGATCACGGCGGCGTCAATTCTGCTCAGCCTAGTGGAACATGGACATTCAGATGCTGTTCCGGTGATCGAAGGGCTTCTTTGGGAGCCTCTTCTGCTTAGCTACTCAAGTGAGCTTAGACCATATCTTGAGCAGCAAGCGTCTAGTGCTTCTCCGATTGTGGCTAAGGTAGCTCAAGACCTGATAGCGCGACACAAGGCGTACATCGAGGGGCTTGAAAAGGCACAGGACCTTAGCGAACTTGAGCCATCAAATGAAGCGAGACGGGCCGCGGCGATCAAAGATCACCAGAGAAACACGGATATCCAAAAGCAAGCGCGCAAGATGTCTATACTTGGCGATCTGTTTCATACTGCGACGATGCTCTACGGTCGCAAAAGCTTCAGTATGATCACGGGTGCTGATGGCGAGAAGTTTTCAAGCATCACCCCGCTGAGCGAACACTCCTATAGCTATGAATTTCCTCGTTTGTCTGTAGTTGATCCGGTTGGATTTAATGCGCTTCTCACGGTTTGTAGGGTCGAGCAGAGAAAAACAAAATGAAACTGATACTCAAAGAATATCTTGCCTCCCTTAAGGAACGAGGTGACCTTGACAAAGCGTTGTTGCCCAACCTGCTTTCTGCGATGGGCTTGCAGGTTCTTAAAACCCCAATGATCGGGACGCGCCAAGATGGAGTTGATATTTCTGCTGTAGGTCAGTTGCCAGACGATGATCGGAAGTATCTTTATTTGCTCTGCGTCAAGGCAGGAGACGTAGGGCGCAGCGATTGGGATGCAGGGCCACAGTCAGTGCGTCCAGAGTTGCAGGAAATACTGGATGTCTACATAGGTTCGAAAGTTGCAAAAGAGCATCAAGGTTTACCGATCAAAATATGTTTGTGCATGGGGGGTGAGTTAAAAGAAACTGTTGAGGGCAACTGGGCTGGTTTCACGCAGAAAAACGCGACAAGCGAAGTATGCTTTGAGCTATGGAATGGCGACCGCCTAGCTGGATTTATGGAAAAGTCTTTGTTGGCTCGGGAGTTGCTTGACGAAACAGCGCGAAGGAATTTTCAGAAAGCCCTTGCAATGGTGAACGAGCCAGAGGCCTGCTACGAGTACACGAGAAGTTTTGTCGCCATCGTTCTCTCCGAAGAGGAAATGAAAGACAAAGAGCGCCTATTGAGGCTCAGGCAAGCGTATATTTGCCTCCACGCCATTTGCGCTTGGGCCGTTGAAGCAAAGAGCCTCGATGTTGTTTATCGGATATCCGAATTGGGCTTGCTGTTCTGCTGGGATGCAATGCGAGAACAACCAGTCAAGACGAAGCCCACCAAACATCAAGTCGCTCTGACGGAAATTTTGGATCAGTACGTCAGGCTCTATTTGATGATGTCCGAGATTTATTTTGACAAGGTCCTGTACCCTCATGCCGAGACGCTTCATGCCCTATCGGTTTCGGTAAAGTCGCGAGAAGCGGTCGATGCCAATCTTGCGATGTTCGACTTACTCGGGCGTGCGGCCACCCGTGCAATCTGGACGGATTTGTTCGGGAAAGCTCTCTCGGAGGCGAACCCCGAGTTGGCTCGCAGTCTGAACGAGCAGACAAAGAAAATGCTGGATATGTTGGTGGCCCTGATCAACAACAATCCGACTTTGGGGTCTCCGTTTAAGGACGATCATATGATCGAGGCAGCCTTGGTCATGTATCTCGCGCAACAAACATCGTCAGGGAGGCGATTTATGCCTTGGTTTTATGCCATGGCTGAGAATACATCGTTCGCGCTACTAACCAATGCCAGCTACCCGACGTGCTTTCGCGACTACAACGATCTGCTTGCTCATCCTGCGAGTAATGAACAGGAGTACCGTGATGAGGCTTGTGTTGGCAGTGTCCTTTATCCCTACCTATTCACTTGGCTTCAGTATTGCGCCGAACAAGTTTTCATTGAAGAATTCTCCAGACGACTTTCCCAAAAAATACCCGATTGCACACATCAGGCGTGGTTCCCCGATGAGGAGACAGACCAAAAAATCTGGCGTGGGGATACCTACCATGGGATTTGCGTGACTGACTTGTCGCCAGCACGTGGAAATGCGGAGATAGCAGATGCCTTGAACCTAGCAATCAAGGAGTGTGGGGCAATTTTTGAAATGACAGCGATGAAGCGAGGACTGGTTCCACTTTTCTTGACGGCCTGTAGGCACTACCGCTTGCCTATCCCGCCAACACTTTGGATGCCGCCGCAAAGCAATTCAGATGAGGCTCTGGTAGAGCCCCATTCATAGTAGAGCAAGAAGCCTTTTTGCCCTTTGGCGAAAGCTGCGCTGCAGCACCGTCGGGGGCCGTCAATGTCCGCATTTGGCCGGTCAACGACGGCCCGAAATAGGCCGTCGTTTACCCTCATCAAACTTCTGTCTGTTCTGCCATTTCTAACGCGTCATCTACCTCTATCCCTAGATACCTGACGGTGCTTTCAAGCTTCGTATGACCCAGGAGCAGTTGCACGGCCCTCAAGTTTTTCGTGCGACGGTATATCAGCGAAGCTTTCGTGCGACGCATCGTGTGCGTGCCATAAATTGACGCATCTAGACCTATTTCGGTAACCCAAGCTTTGACAATACGGGCATATTGGCGCGTTGAGAGATGCTTTGCGCTATTGATTCGGCTGGGAAATAAAAAGTCTTCGTTTCGGAGCTGAGCCAGCTGTATCCAGTCAATAATAGCGATGCGCGTTTGCTCGGTTATTTCGAACTGAACAGGTCGATGCGTTTTTTGCTGCATCACAATCGCTCGTGGGGATATACACGCACCATGAGCTATATCCCGTACTCGTAAATTGACGAGGTCGCAGCCTCGTAATTTGCTATCGATGGCTAAATTGAAGAGGGCGAGGTCTCTCGTCTTTTTGGCAAGCTGTAGACGAACACGGATGGCCCAGATGTCTCGAAGGCGCAGAGGCGCCTTCTGTCCAACCAACTTGCCTTTATTCCAAGGTGTAGGTGTACAGAAGATTTCAGTCGGAACGTTCATGGCATGATCCTCCATCAGGTGGAGGTCAAAGAATGGATCAATTCGTGCACATCATGTGCTAAGGTTAATTTAAAGTCGGGGCTCGACCCAAAACGGACGTGCTGGAAGTGCAGCAGCTTCTCGAATTTTGGATATTAATGCTAATTAAAATTAATATTCATGCATGTTAACGACTTAGAGTAAATTTTACTGGCTGCACTTGTCAGATAAACGTGCAGGCTCGCTTACCCAATCATAAGATGGGCAGCCCAATCCCTTTTATGCAGAATCGAGTTTGGAGATCAATAATGGACAAAATAACCAAGTCGCTAATAGAAACATTTTCTAAACAATACGAAATAGAGAGTATGAGCGAAGCGACTAAGTTTGAGCATTTTTCTAACTTTTCTATTATCTCAAAGCTGTTCCGAGGAAGCTTCGAGCTTGACGACATTCATGCAGGGTCAGGCGGAGATTGCGGCATAGATGGGCTGACTCTAATTGTTAACGGCAGAATTATAGTTGATGAGGACGAACTTCGAGACGTCGTTGAGACGACATCGCACTTAGATGCGGACATCACATTCATACAGTCAAAGACATCGTCATCCTTTGACGGATCGTCTATAGGAAGCTTTATACATGGAGTGAAGGATTTTTTAAGTGATGAACCTCAACTGGTTCAAAATGAAAGAATCCGGAAGATGAAAGCTATATGGGAATCCGCAATATCGATGTCTTCGTATATGATAAACCGGAGACCAATATGTAGGCTTTACTATGTAAGCACTGGAAAATGGCAGAACGATCAAAATTTACAGGCAATAATAAATTCGGGAAAATCAGAGATAGAGGGTATAGGTCTTTTTGAAGAGGTATCAATAGAACCATTTGGTGCTAGTGAAATACAGAGATTGTTTCACGAAACAAAAAATAAGCTTTCTTCAACAATAAACTTTCAAAGCCGCATAACGCTTCCGGACATTGAAGGTGTTCAGGAGGCATATCTTGGCGTTCTGCCTTTTCAAGAATACATCAAGCTAATACAAGATGAAAACAGCACTATTTATAGTATATTTGACGACAATATTAGAGACTTCCAGGGAAGTAATGTCGTTAATAAAAAAATAAAAAATACCTTAGAGGAACAAAAATTCGACCTGTTTTGTGTGCTTAACAATGGTGTCACTGTCGTTGCTTCAGCCCTTACGCCAGCAGCGAATCGATTTACAATAAGAGACTATCAAGTTGTCAATGGCTGCCAAACTAGCCATGTTCTACACGAGTGCCAGAACATCGAAGGTATTGATGATGTTTATGTTCCTATAAAGATCGTAGTTACCGACAATGATGATATTAAAACTGCTATTACGATGGCCACTAATAGCCAGACGGAAGTGAAAACAGAACAGCTTGAAGCACTAAATATCTTTCAGAAAAAGCTTGAGCTTTATTATAATGCAGAAAGGAAGTCGTTCCCGCTGCACTATGAGCGAAGGTCTCAGCAGTACAACTCAGATGTAGGTATTAAGAAAACTCAGGTAATCTCAATACCAATACAGATCAAGGCTTTTGCCTCAATGTTCTTGAACTCTCCCCATTTGGTATCCGGTTATTACGGGACCATAGTCAAGCGTTTTTCGGGGCAAATATTCAATGAGGAGCATAAGTACTCAACATATTATGTTAGTGCACTTTCTTACTACAGAATCGAGCAGTTTTTTAGGAGCGGTGGCCTGAAAACTGAGCATAAAAAGTCGAGATTTCATATTCTGTATCTTGTTCGTCTGCTTGCAACTGGTGAGGATTTGCCTCCTTTCAACAGCAATAAGATTGAATCTGTTTGTGAAAAGTTTAAGGATACCCTAGTCGATGAGGGGAAGGCGTTGGCGCTATTGCAAAAAGCTCAGGAGATATTCGAGTCGTCAGGTCTTGACCTTAGCAAGAAGCAGTACAAATCAGAAAGTGAAACTGAGCTCTTGTTGACAGCTTACAGGTTTTATAACAATTCATTACAATCGATAGCTACCGCTTCAGCTGATTGAGTAGTTAATGATCAAGGAGAAGTCGTTTGTATTATTATCGTTTTTTGAGAGCAAAACCAGGCAAACACCATTTATCTGAGATAGATGATGTAATTAAGTTTTACACGTCAGATGAATGTGGAACTAACAGAGACTTTGTGTTGAACACACCAGTCAAAGAAAGAATGGAATCTGGCCAAAAAGTACAGCTTCTATTTGGCATGAATAGTCTAGATGATGCCGTCAAAGTATTAAGTTGTTTTTCCTGTTACAAAAGAGTTTTAGCTAGGTTTGAACTATCTGTTTTAGAAACAAGCTACTCGATTCATTCGGATGCACAAGTGAATGAGCGCGTTGGGAGTAAGTACATAATGGCAGACTATAATGATGAAAAAATCTGCATTCCTGATGAATATGTCCAAGTCCTATCCCTAGCAGGATGGGTAGCTAAATCAGAAGCAAAAAAAGTTCTTATTGAAGTTGATAGTTTAGAGGAGAAGCAATACGAAAAAGTAATTTTGAATGCCTAAAAAACTGATTAATGTCTCGTATTCCAGACGCCGGACACATCGGTTTTTCGTCGATTATTAAGACGTTAAGTAAGAGGGTATACATTGAACAGTGAAATCGTCACAATTATTGGTAGTTCGTACTTTGAAGCTATTAGCACTCTGCTAGAAAAACTGGATAAGCATGAAAAGAGAAGTTCGTCAGGTTTTCAAGTTGGGTACTATGAAAGCGGTTTTGCAGCCTCTATCTGTATTCTTGCAGTAGTCGCTCTTGAGTCATACGTTATGCGTTCTCGATATATTAACAAGGCTAACGGACCTGATCTCAACAGATTGGCAGTTCCAGAGTATTTGAAAGGTGTTTACCCAGACTTTCCTCTTCATGAGGAAACAAAAGAAATCTTCGTTGTGAGGGATCTTTTAGCCCATAATCATCTTTGGGAAATACAGCTTGGGCTAGAAGAAGGCGTAGGCATGAAAGAGAAAAACGCCATAAGAAAAAGCTCAGGTGCCTGAATTCAACTAATAAGTGCAGCACCTGCGGTTTCTAGTGCTCCTGAATATTCTCCTAAAAACACCTGGGCTGGGGTTCGATATCCCAGCCGCTTTCTGGGTCTATCGTTCAGCTTGTG
>NZ_JAIRBO010000009.1:0-133421 GCF_021151565.1 Halomonas sp. IOP_6
GGCCACGGCGCTTTCGCCGCTAGCGGTGGCATTGACACCACTCGCAATGGCGTTCAGCCCCGTTGCACCATCGTTATTGTAGTTGCCGCCGATGGTGCCGCCGTCATTCACGCTGTAGTAGTGGGCGCGGTTGGCATCGAAGTAATCAAGATTGACCGCATCGCCAGCGTTCACCGGGTCGCCCACATTGGTGATGGTATCACCGCCCATATCAATGCCGTTGTCATTGAGTGTCGGGCCATTGTTGATCGTCAGACTATCCGCCACTAGATCTGGACTAGTGGCAATTTCAATCGCCCCGCCGTTATCGCTTAGCGCAATATTCTGGCCGCTGATAAAGTTGGCAACATTGTCGTTCTGGTCGAGGGTTTTAACGTCGACACCGTCAATCTGAGTGACAACAGTCTGTAAGGCAGAGTCGGCCAGCGTCAGGCTGTCTTTACTCGCTTGGCTGAGGTCCACCGCGTAGTCGGTGACGTTGTTGGCATCGGGGGCAGCAGCAGTCACATCCACTGCGCCGGAACCGGCACTCACCGATGCGCCGTTGGCATTAACGGTGTAGATATCTTGGCCATCAGCGCCAATGGTTTGATCTACACTGGCAATATTCGTGCCGCCGGTGACTTCCGTTCTTGAAGCTGCGGCGCTGTTCTCCAACTGGCTAACGTTGACGGCGTCTTGAGCGTTCACGCCGTCGGCGAGGTTACTGATTGTCGTGTTACCCGCATCAATGCCACCCGCCCCAATGTTAATCGGGCCAGCCGTCAGTGTATCGGTTTGAACATCTGTGAAAATAACATTGTCTGCCGTGGCAACAGTGATATCGGAGCCGTTGCGAGTAATGTCAATATTCTTGCCGTCGATAAATTGAACAGTATCGCCGGGTGCTATATTAGTGGCCACGTCACCGTTGGCTTGAACATTCCAGCCAGTGCTGGCCAGTTCATTAACCGCCTTCAGTTGGCTGACGTTAACCGCATCGGTATCTTCAGCACCCGCCGCTACGTTGGTCACACGGCGCTCGTTACCAGCACTACCAACTGAAACTTCGCTATCCGCTGTGGGTGCAGCCACGGCAATCGGGTTGCCATCAGCATCAACGGGCTGATAGGCCGCCGTGCCCAGCGTGCTGCCATCCGCCAGAGACTCAGAGCCTAAAGCGACATTATCATCGCCTTGCGCTGAGGCATTACTACCAATCGCAACGGTATCTTGGCCACCCTGAATAGGATCAAAGGTTCCATTAGTGGAAGCCTTCGCATCCTGACCAATAGCTACAGCGCCATTACCGCCGGAAATCGCTCCAAAGCCATCGCCGTTTGCATCTCCGCCAATGGCCACCTGATAGTCGCCACCGCCGCCGGTGAACGCACCATCTCCCATGGCTACCGAGCTATCGCCACCGGCCTGAGTATTGGCACCTGCAGCTACAGCATTAGCTCCTGTGGCACCATCATTGTCGTAGTTACCTTGCTGGGTGCCGTTATCGTTAACACTGTAATAGCGGGAGCGGTTTTCATCGAAGTAGTCGAGATTAACCGCATCACCACCGTTTATCGGCGCCCCCACATTGGTAATGGTATCGCCGCCCATATCAATGCCGTTATCATTGAGTGTTGGGCCGTTGTTGATTGTCAGGCTATCAGCGGTGAGGTTCGGGCTAGTGGCAATTTCAATCGCGCCACCCAGATCGCTCAGCTCGATGTTATCGCCGCTGATAAAGTTAGCGACATTGTCGTTCTGATCAATCGTCTTAACCGCAGTGCCATCAATTTGGGTCACTACGGTTTGGAGCGCCGAATCCGCCAGCGTCAAGCTGTCTTTGCTGGCTTGACTGAGGTCGACCGCGTAGTCAGTGACGTTATTGGCATCCGGGGCAGCCGCGGTGACGTCCACCGCACCGGAACCAGCGCTCACTGATGCGCCTTCCGCATTCACGGTATAGATGTCCTGGCCGTTAATACCAGTGGCTTTATCCACACTGGCGATATTGGTGCCGCCCGCGACTTCGGTCTTTGAGGCCGCTGCCGCACCGTCTAGCTGATTAAGATTGACCGCATCAGTACCCGCTACCCCAGGCGCCACACCGGAGATTGTAGTGTTACCGGCATCGATACCGGTGGCACCGATGTTGACGGGGCCTGCCGTCAGAGTATCGGTCTGGACGTCGGTAAAGGTGACGTTGTCCAGCGTGGCAATTTCAATGCCGCCCGCACCGTCAGGGCTGAGCACCATATTCTTGCCCGTCACAAAATTGGCGTTGTTATCGCCCTTCGTCAGGGTTTTGACGTCAACACCGTCGACCTGGGTCACCACGTCCTGCAGCGCGGAATCCGCCAGCGTCAGGCTGTCTTTACTGGCTTGGCTAAGATCCACCGCGTAGTCGGTGACGTTGTTGGCATCCGGGGCAGCGGCGGTGACGTCCACCGCACCGGAACCGGCGCTCACTGATGCGCCGTCCGCATTCACGGTATAGATGTCCTGGCCGTTAATACCGGTGGCTTTATCCACACTGGCGATATTGGTGCCGCCCGCGACTTCGGTCTTTGAGGCCGCTGCCGCATCGTCTAGCCTTTATCCACACTGGCGATATTGGTGCCGCCCGCGACTTCGGTCTTTGAGGCCGCTGCCGCATCGTCTAGCTGATTAAGATTGACCGCATCAGTGCCCGCCACCCCAGGCGCCACACTGGAGATCGTAGTGTTACCGGCATCGATACCCGTGGCACCGATGTTGACGGGGCCTGCCGCCAGAGTATCGGTCTGTACGTCGGTAAAGGTGACGTTGTCCAGCGTGGCAATTTCAATGCCGCCCGCACCGTCAGGGCTGAGCACCATATTCTTGCCCGTCACAAAATTGGCGTTGTTATCGCCCTTCGTCAGGGTTTTGACGTCAACACCGTCGACCTGGGTCACCACGTCCTGCAGCGCGGAATCCGCCAGCGTCAGGCTGTCTTTACTGGCTTGGCTAAGATCCACCGCGTAGTCGGTGACGTTGTTGGCATCCGGGGCAGCGGCGGTGACGTCCACCGCACCGGAACCGGCGCTCACTGATGCGCCGTCGGCATTCACGGTATAGATGTCCTGGCCGTTAATACCGGTGGCTTTATCCACACTGGCGATATTGGTGCCACCCGCGACTTCGGTCTTCGAAGCGGCTGCCGCATCGTCTAGCTGATTAAGATTGACCGCATCAGTACCCGCCACCCCAGGTGCCACACCGGAGATCGTAGTGTTACCGGCATCGATACCCGTGGCACCGATGTTGACAGGGCCTGCCGTCAGAGTATCGGTCTGGACGTCGGTAAAGGTGACGTTGTCCAGCGTGGCAATTTCAATGCCGCCCGCACCGTCAGGGCTGAGCACCATATTCTTGCCCGTCACAAAATTGGCGTTGTTATCGCCCTTCGTCAGGGTTTTGACGTCAACACCGTCGACCTGGGTCACCACGTTCTGCAGCGCGGAATCCGCCAGTGTCAGGCTGTCTTTGCTAGCTTGGCTAAGATCCACCGCGTAGTCGGTGACGTTGTTGGCATCGGGGGCAGCGGCGACGACGTCCACCGCACCGGAACCAGCGCTCACTGATGCGCCGTCCGCATTCACGGTGTAAATAGTCCCACCATTAGGGTTATCGCTTTCTGCCACATTCGTAACGTTTGTGCCCGCAGCCACACTAGATTGTGTAGCAACAAGCTGGCTGACATTCACAGCATCATCAAGTTCGGTACCTGCCGCAACGCTGGTGATCTGGCGGCTTCCGATATCTACCGCTGACTGAGTGGCCACCGTACCATCAATTGCTGCTGCATCAGCAGCGGAAGCACCCAAGGGTTTATAGCCTAATATTCCAGGCCCCGTATCCGCTACAGAATTAGAGCCCAGTGCGACGCTATCTTCCAGTGTTGCTTGCGAGAAGCTGCCAATAGCCGTTGATTCTTCACCACTTGCCGTACTTTCGGCACCGAAAGCGGCAGCATAGTCAGCTGTTGCCCATGCACCACGGCCAAAAGCAGTCGAGCTTAACCCAGTCGATTGTGATACCGTACCGACAGCCAGCGCATCCTGCCCCGTTGCCTCTGCTTCATTACCTGCAGCAAAAGACTGTAGGCCGCTTGAAGTTGCATCCTGCCCTATGACAATAGAGGCTTCGTTAGAAGCAGTATTGCGATTACCTAATGCCAAAGCATCTGGACCGCTAACCGTATTCGTATTACCCACAACACGACTGCCATCAGCGGCGGCTGTCAGAGTATTATCGTTGCCAAACGCCCCGGCATTATCAGCTTCAATGGTATTGTCATTTCCCAGTGCATAGCTACCAGCGCCGGTAATGATATTAGGGTCACCGACAGCACCAGAGCCTGTGCCAGAAACATCGTTAGCAAAACCAATGCTGATGCTTTTCTCGCCCGAGGCTTTGGCACCGCTACCCATGGCAATAGCATCTATGCCGGTTGCCTGGCTACCAGTACCGACTGCAATGGTGTTTGCTTCAGTTGCTTGAGCCGAAGTACCAAACGCAAGCGAGTCATCTCCCGTGGCTTGGGTATTGTTAACCGTGTCTTGCTTCCAGCCACTGTCATCGATAGATGATGAGCCCAATGCAAAAGCACGATTGCCACTCGCCAATGCCGATGTACCTAGAGCAACTGACTCCTCACCTGTAGACGTTGAGGCAGGGCCTATCGATAAACTACGCTCCCCCGTTGCTGCACTTTGATAGCCAACAGAAAGAGATTGATTACCTGTCGCATAAGCGGCAGGGCCAAGCGCAAAGGCGCTGCCGCCAGAAGCAACTGCCGACCCGCCAATCGCCACCCCGAGCGTCCCACTTGCATTACTATTGGACCCAATCGCAATTCCACCGAGATTTACATTAGCCTCGGCGCCTAAAGCAATGGCAGAATTCAATATACTTTCTACGCCAATATCCACGCCATTATTATCTTTGCGACGGTAAGTATAGACGCCAGAATCCGGACCTGTTGTTGATTTACTACCAATAGCAATGGCACCGGCTCCCTGAGCTAAGCTTTTATTACCCACAGCTACCGATAGCAAACCGTCCGCCTGTGCTCCCCCCGTGCCATTGAAGCCTTCTGTGGAACCGCCAATCGCGACGGTGCCATCGGCATTGGCTTGAGCACTTTGCCCCATGGCAATCGCGCCACTGCCCGAGGCAACCGATTCACGACCATAGGCCATGGACGCCACACCAGAGGCATTCGTAAGATTACCAATAGCCTGAGCACCATCTGCGGAAGCCACTGACGGGCTCCCGCGATTGGCGCCAATCGAGATGGAGTTTTCTCCTTGAGCCTGGGCCCCAGCCCCCAATGCAGTACTGCTGGGCGCTGATGCTACAGCCAAGGCGCCCACAGCCACACCTCCTGCTCCTCCACCACTAACATTAGCCTCTAGACCGATAGCCACACTGGCCGCATTGTTGGCCGAGGCCTCGCCGCCGATGGCGATAGCATTCTGGGCCGTCGCCTGCGCTCCACGTACATCATTACTACCAATGGCAATAGAGTGCGCGCCCGAGGCCGTTGTTGAATCTGCAATAGAGAGAGGATTGGCATTATCCGCTCCACCTGCGCCACCAATCGCAACAGCATTCCGAGCAGTTGCTTGGCTGCCAAAACCTAATGCCGTGCCACCGACAGCGGTTGCACGGCTTTCTAACCCTATCGCAGTCGCCCACTGGGCCGCACTGACATTAAAACCGAATGCCGCTCCGCCTTTTCCTGTAACTTCACTAAAAGTGCCATAGACGGTTGCTGCTGACTGGTTGTTCCCACTGGTATTACAGCCTGCAACGGTAGAGTAAGTGCCACTGCCGTCTATAGGGTCTGCTGTAGTATTAGTGGTTATTAACCTGCCAACTGCTACCCCACCACCTCCAGACACACAGGCACCACCATCTGAAGCAAATTTCCTTGCTTCAGCATCAAGGCTTCCCAGAGGAGAAATCATTGCCGCGAATGCGAACACAATACCTAATGTGACAGGCCGAAGAAAAAACGTTATCGGTGACTGAATTGTTGAAGCTTCTGCCACTCGACCAATTTTGCCACTAGCTCCAGACTTACTACGACTACGTGCCGCTTCTGAAGCTACTACCAGCCGCCCAAGAGACCGATTCCAAACTAAGCGAAATACGTTATTCATTCCCATGCTCCCATTAACGTTGTCAGGGATTATTGTGATTAGTTTTTCTAGCTTCTTGAGCGGTAGTTAGAGACCACCTAATTAAGCTCACTTTTATCGCCAAGCCTCAAAGATCACATACTCTCTGCTTCATAAGTCTTTTTTATGAAACGATTATTAATGATCCACAGAAACCACAGCAGCGCCTGAAACTTTATTTAATACTGAAGCTAGCACAGGGAAGTAGGCGCCTCAACAATATGAATAAACGTAAATGGGAAAATCAGTGAGGAGATTTTTCAGACTCTAGCGATAGAAATCAGGAGCAAGAAGCAAGTCACCCACGCATCAACAGTCAGTTTCAAGTAGGCACTATCAATGTTTAGGTTAAACGGAGAGTAAGCACTTACTAATTAAAAACAAAAAAAATCGATTAAAACAAAAAAATCTATCATTAAACAAAATTATCTATTTACACCTTTGACACCAATTTACATTTCACTTGAGATGCGTATTCTGGGAAGTAGCTGACCTGCAACGTAGTTCGGTAACGTTCGGGATTGAACAGGCTGTTGTGACAGCTTCAGTAGCGAAAAGGCGAGGGACTACCAAACACGACTTGGCAAGTATGTTCAGTGCCTGCTGTTATCATCAGTAGTTGATAAAAGAGAGACTTAATGAGCTTTTCTACTTGCAAAGCTCATAGTTCAGAGCAAGTATCTAATTATGGCATCTTGATACTCTTTTTAGATCTAAGAAAAAATTACAACCTATGCTGCTCACTTTCACTAACGAGACCTGACTTGGATACAGCCTATGCGCATTGCAGTAGTAGAAGATGAGAAGGTGGTATCGGAGCGCATCGAAAAAGCGCTTACAGATGGCTTTGCCGAGCGAGGCATAGAAGCAAACATCTTTTCTTTTGAGACCAGTAAGGCATTTATTCATACCGCCAGCCGCAATACATTCGATTTAGTCATACTTGATTGGCACTTGCCTGACGGCACCGGTATTGCGCTGCTTAATTGGATGAAAACCTACCTACAGATTATTCCTGCTGTGCTAATGGTGACTCTGCGGCAAGAAGAATCTGATATTATTCAAGCCTTAAACGCGGGAGCTGACGACTTCATCAGCAAGCCTTTTAGACCGCGCGAACTGGCTGCAAGAGCCTATGCATCAACTCGACGCCATTCGCTACGCACGCCAAGTGTTGCTCAGCAACAAACATTGGAGTTTGGCCGCATTAAGCTTAATACCAATCGTGAAACAGCATACGTGGACGGAGAAGAAGTATCGTTGACGAGGCAGGAGTTTCGCTTAGCCTTTCTTCTTCTAAACCAGCTAGGCAGCCCGCTTTCACGTTCCTACCTATATGAATATGTGTGGGGTAAAAGTGATCCGCCTGGCACGCGTACACTAGACGTTCATATTCACCGAGTGCGCAAAAAACTTAGTCTAACGTCGGAGTTCGGTTGGAATCTTGTTTCGGTTTATGGCTATGGCTACCGATTACAAGCGCTTGAAGAGATCACTGACGAGCCTTCAAGCGATGAGCCCTTCGGCGACAAACCTTCTAATGATGAAGAGACTACATAGGCAGCCCGCTTCAGAAAACCCCGCTTCGGAAATTGATACCTAAGCGGGGTTTTACTATGCACAACTCAATACAGATGTGCTTTGCGATTATTCGATATGAATACCAATCCGTCGTGCTACTTCTTCATACGCTTCAATAACACCACCTAACCCCTGGCGGAAGCGATCCTTATCAAGTTTTTCTCGCGTATTCGCATCCCATAAGCGACAGCCATCCGGAGAGAACTCATCGCCAAGGATTACATCGCCTTTGAAGACGCCAAACTCAAGTTTGTAATCGACTAGCAACATGTCGCCTTCGGCAAAAAGCTGCTTGAGCACATGATTCACTTTAAAAGTAAGTGACTTCATTTTCACCAATTGCTCAGGAGTTGCCCAGCCAAAGGTTTCTGCTAACGACTCGTTAATCATGGGGTCTCCCTTTTCATCGTTCTTTAAGAACAATTCAAAGGTGGGCGGATTCAAACTGATGCCCTCTTCCACACCCAGGCGCTTAACTAGGCCACCTGCTGCAATGTTGCGCACGACGCATTCAACGGGAATCATCTCCATTTTCTTTACTAGGCTTTCAGTATCAGAAAGCTGCTTCTCAAAATGGGTAGGAATCCCCGCCTCTTCCAGGCGCTGCATAATAAAAGCATTGAAGATGTTGTTCACTTTGCCTTTGCGGGCCAGTGACTCTTTCTTTTTGCCATCAAAAGCACTGGTATCGTCACGAAAGTGCAGTACCAACAAATCAGGGTCGTCGGTGGTATAAACGGATTTCGCTTTTCCAGCGTAGAGTTCTTGGCGCTTTTCCATAGGGGCTCCGAAAGATTTCAAAATTAAAAATTAACGTAGGTAGCCGGAGACACGCTCAAGCAGCTCGCGCTGATCATCAGCATTAAAACTACGCTCACTGGCATTAATCGCACGCAGAATGGTCTTATCACCGTCGGGTTGAAGGGCAAGACGAATTTGCTGCGACATACGGCGTACATCGGGACTGAAAACAATTTGCAGAGGATTGCGGCCTCGCTCAGTTTCGGTCATGTACTCAACCAGGAATTCATAGTTTTCAGCAGAAGTGGCTAATAGGTCACGCTGACCTTCGACACTAAAGTCGAGCTCAAGATAGTGATCCAGCTCTGCCCAAACTCGATCAATAGGTTGAGGAATCACAACTTCCCACTCGTCGCCCTGCTGACGCACTTGAAGCGCCTGATCTTGTGCGAGTCGTTGAGCCGTCCAAGAAGATGCGCTAGCCGTGGCACTGCGTGCGCCTAGGTACTGCTCTAGGGCATCGAGACACCCAGCCACGCTTTGCCCCGCTTGCTCACAGCGCACCTCACTACTGCCCACCCTTAGCGCGCTTTGTAGCTTCAACGTGGCTTGAGAAGTCACTATGACACCTTGATTCGCATCGCTTTGCTGAATACCCAGCTGTCGACTATTCGCGAACGCTTCTAACTGAGGCCAAACGGCTCCCGTATCTGCCGCAACCACCAACCATGTCTGATTACCCACCTGACGACGCTCTACGAATTCAGGTTCTAAACCGCTCCCAATCGTCAACGTCTGAGGGGGGGCAATTTCGGCCGCCTCATCAATACGGCTACCTTGCATAGCTACCTGGGGCACAGGCATGGCATCACGGTAACGCTGAGTATTGCGGGTTTCTGGCAGTACTAAGGGGGGCGCTGGGGTAGCTTCAGTATAATCCAAATTGCGGTCGTGATAGTAACCGTCATCGCGCGCGCATCCAGCAAGCGTGACAGCCGCTGCGAGAGCCAGCGGTATCCATTTAAGCGCACGTTTTTCAAGCAAACGTTTTTCCAGAACAGGGCTCATCAAGCCACCTTTACAGTCAACAGGTCGAGTACTCGACGCGTTAACAAACCACGCCGAGTAGCAAAAGGGGATTACGTCGAATTACTCCTCTACGACACCCGCCAACTGCAGCGCTTCACTAACAGTGGCATGGTACTTTTCCGACAGCCAAGTTAACGGCAGACGAATCCCGGCGTCCATATATCCCATGCGATGCAGTGCCCACTTAACCGGAATCGGGTTAGCTTCAATGCCTAAATTTGTATGTAACGGCATCAAACGCGTATTAATTTGGTGAGCCTTGTCCGAATCACCAGCCACGGCTGCAGCGCAGAGCTCATGCATCGCTTTAGGTGCTACGTTCGCAGTAACAGAAATATCCCCGTGGCCACCCATCAGCATGAAGTCACAGGCCGTGGCATCGTCACCGGAGTAGAGCATAAAATCACTGCCCTTCAAGCGGGCAATTAGATCCTCAGCGCGCTCAAGGTTCCCGGTAGCATCTTTCAAACCGATAATATTCTTCACCTCGGCTAGGCGTACTACCGTTTCATTATATAGATCAGAGCAAGTACGACCGGGGACGTTATAAAGAATTACCGGCAGTTTGCTTCCTTCAGCCACCGCTTTGAAATGTTGATAGAGGCCTTCCTGAGTCGGCTTGTTATAGTAAGGACAAACCGATAAACAGTAATCTGCGCCAACTTCGCTAGCGTAGCGTGCTAACTCAACCGCCTCTGATGTGGCGTTCGCTCCCGTGCCAGCGATCACCGGAATACGGCCTTTCACCTCTTCTACCACACTGCGGATCACATCAAAGTGCTCAGCAAATGTCATGGTAGTAGGTTCGCCCGTGGTGCCCGCTGCGACAATGGCATCAGTGCCATTGTCGAGGTGGAAGTTCACCAGGCGACGAAGCGCCTCCCAGTCGATGTCGCCATTGACTTTCATCGGCGTCGCCAGGGCGACAATGCTGCCTGTGATCATCCGTTTTTTCCTCACCTGCAAAATTATAAAATTAAGCTACTGACGATGTTCATTGAAAATCGAGAAGCTTTGACCATAAGGGCTCTATTTATAAGAGCCTGTCCACAAGAGACTGCCCACAAGAGACTGTCCACAAGAGCTTTGACCACTAGAACGAGCACACCGAGGCGATTTAACCTACTGCTATTTTATGCCTTGAGCACTGTGTTGTCGTCCCAAGGAGGGCTACAGACAGCAAATGGTACTCAGGCGGCTCGAACCTGTACAGCGTAAAGCGCTGAGAGTTTTCTCACCTACTCATCACTGGGCGCCTATTCGCTTTGACATAATAGCGTTACTTGCGTGTAATCAACTAAGTAAGTCATCTCATTAAAGGAGCTCTTCATGTCCGTAAAACTAAACCACCCAGTACCTGACTTTTCCGCCCCAGCCACCAGTGATACGACGGTGACGCTGTCTGAGCTGCGTGGCAAGCAGGTGGTTATCTATTTTTATCCAAAGGCCAGCACCCCAGGGTGCACTACCGAAGGCGGAGACTTTAGAGACCGCAAGCCACGATTCGATGCTGCCAATACGGTTATTATCGGCGTTTCTAGAGATGGTATCCGTGCTCAGGAGAACTTCAAAGCCAAGCAAGATTTTAACTTCGAGCTTATCTCCGATAAGGACGAAACCGTATGCCAGATTTTTGACGTTATCAAACTTAAAAAAATGTACGGCAAAGAGCATCTTGGCATTGAGCGCAGTACTTTCCTAATCGACAGCGAGGGTAAACTTGCCCAAGAGTGGCGCGGCGTTAAAGTACCAGGGCATGCCGATGAAGTACTAACAGCAGCAGAAGCGCTTCACGCCAACTAACAAAGTCAAGAGCACCGCATCCTTCACGGGTACAGCGCGAAGCGGTGCCGCGACTGATTCGCAGGCAATTTTTCCGTTCGCGCCTCGTGTACTGCGGTTAGATGGTGCCTTTTAATTTTCAGCCAATGGAAGCTGCTTTTCTCCCTCTCTCTCTGCCATTCCTCTGGGCCATGCATAAACCAGTGCTTTTAGCAGGGTGGCCAGGGGAATCGCAAAGAAAACGCCCCAGAACCCCCAGATACCACCAAAAAACAGCACCGCAACAATAATGGAAACCGGGTGAATATTATTCGTTTCTGAAAACAACACCGGTGCAAGCACATTCCCATCAAGCGCTTGAATAACGCCGTAAGCAACAACCACATAAGCAAACTGCTCACTGATCCCAAAATGAAATCCAGCAACGGCCGCTACTGGGATGGTGACCACCGCCGCGCCAATGTATGGCACCAGAACAGAAAAACCCACCAGCACTGCTAACAAGGCGGTGTATGGCAAGCCAAAGAAAGCGAAGGTAAAAAAAGCGACCGTACCAACGATAATAATCTCTATCGATTTGCCGCGTATATAATTTGCAATCTGACGATCCATCTCATGCCAAATACGCGTTAACAGCGTACGCTTTTGCGGTAGCAACGACAGTGTAAAACCTACCAAAGACTGGCGATCCTTTAGCATGAAGAATACCAGTATCGGCACTAACACTAAGTAAATAATCAACGACATAATATTGCCGAGCGATGCCAGTGACAGCGTTAATGCACGCTGTCCTAGCTGGCTAATTTCCCGGCTGGCAACGCCTATCCAACTCTGCATTTGATCAGGTGTGATTAAGTTAGGATAACGAGCCTGAAGTTCGTCTAACCATCCTTGGCCGCTAGCAAACATACGTGGCGTTTCCTGAACAAGCCCGACAAGTTGATTCCAAATCAGCGGCATCAAAATAAAGGCCATTGTTAGCAACACGCTAACAAACGCCACAAACACAACAATGACCGCTAGCAAATGAGGCACACCGCGTCGCGTCAAGGCACTCACTACGCCCTGCAGTAAAAAAGCTATCACAAGCGCGGTGAAGAACGGCGCTAGCATCCTGCCAAACCAAATAATGGCCGCAAAACCAGCTACCAATACCAAGAGAAGAATTAACGCCTCTTCGTCTGAAAAGTAGCGATCAATCCAACTTTTCAGAATAGTGCGCATGGTCATGAGTGAGACATCCCTGCTTTGCGTATCCAAAAATAGTACATATCGCCATGCTGCTCGCGTGCTTCTAACACATGATCACTAAGCTCAGTGAAAGATGCCATATCACGCCACGAACCAGCATCCGTTGCTCTTACTTCAAGCAATTGACCTGGGGCCAGCCCTGCCAACGCCTGTTTGGCTTTTAATAATGGCAGCGGGCAGTGCAACCCGGTAGCGTCCAACACCGTATCGGGTTTAATGCTATCGTTTGACCTAGACTCTGTGTGCTCGGACATACCCTCTCCCCCAAAAGACCTACTTGATCAAAATACTTACTTGAATACGGCATTGTTACATAAACTATTTCTTTAAAACGGTCGCTGAGAATTTGATTTAACGGCACTTACCTGCCTGAATCAATGTCACACCGCTGTTTGCTGCGTATATTACTTGAAAATCAGGAACACCATGAGGATGCCATGCTGCACCTTCGATTCGCACTTTCTCGCCGAGCCTACGCGCTAGCGTTCATGCTGAGTGTCGCCAGTGTTAGCCCTCCCAGCTTTGGCTTCGACGATTATCAGCTCCCAAGCCTAGGTGGCGCTTCAACCTCTGTCAGTAACGAGGAGTATCGCCTGGGTCGCGCTTGGCTTCGTCAATTTCGTGCCCAGGCACCACAGTGGCAAGACCCTATTGTAAATGACTACCTAGATAGTCTAGTTGCACGCCTTGCTCCCCACAGCCAGCTTGGCAACCTTCGCACAACGACCGTGATGGTTGATAACGGCTCTCTCAATGCTTTCGCAGTCCCAGGGGGAGTCATAGGTATCAATTCAGGGTTATTTGCCTTCGCTGAAGATGAGGGAGCCTTTGTGTCGGTTATCGCCCACGAGTTAGGCCACCTATCTCAACGACACTACGCCAGGGGCAGTGCACGTGCGGAGCAAACACAGCTGCCTGCAATGGCCGCCATGCTGGCCGGCATGCTCATTGCCGCTAGCGGAGGCGGCGATGCGGGCATGGCCGCCGCTATGGGTTCCCAAGCGGCGCTAATTCAAGACCAATTGTCTTATTCACGACGCTTTGAGCAAGAGGCCGACCGGGTTGGTCTGCAGGCAATGGCAAGCGCTGGATACAACCCTGATGCGATGGTGCGGATGTTCGGTGCCATGCAGCGGATGGCACGACTCCAGGGCGGCACGCCACCAGAGTTCTTACTTACCCACCCAGTGAGCGACAGCCGACTAAGTGATGCTCAAGCACGCGCATCACAGCTAAATATTGCCGACGCCTATACCAGCGACACGTTATACGACATGATGCGCGCCCGCGCACTTTTGAGCATTTACCACAACACACCGCAACAAGCTGCGTCACGACTTGCTCAAGAGAATAGCGAAGAACAAGCGCAACGCTATCTATCAGCGCTAATTGCAGCTCGAAATGGCCAAACAGACAACGCACTGCAAACCATTGACCAATTGGCCCGCGAGCTACCTGACTACGGCATGCTACCTGCTTCTGCCGCTACCGTTGCGCTAGAAGCACAGCGCTATGAGGAGGCTATTACGCGTAGCCAGCGCCTGCTTCGCATCATGCCCAACTACTTACCTGCTCAATTGGTGTTAGCTGAAGCACAGCTCCAGCGCGATCCGCAAGCAGCCTATGAGTTATTACGTGATATTACTGATCAGCACCCTGAAACCCCTCAAGGGTTCAATCTTCTTGCCGAAGCAGCCGGACGCAGTGGCTATAACGGTTGGGGACACTTAGCGCGAGCAGAACACTTACAGCTAACGGGTAGAATTGACCGCGGTATTCGCCAGTTGAGCATCGCCAAAGATGCCGCACAGCAAGAGAATGATCAACAGGCACTGGCGCGTATCGAACAACGCAGGGAAGCGTTCATTGAATATCGAGAGGCACTAGAGAAGTTTTGACGTTTCAAAAAAACAGCCCGAATGCTTATCGCATTCGGGCTGTCGCTTTGCTGCTATGGAGAGTTTATACGCTAGGCATTAAAGTTCAACATTCGCTCTAATGGTTTTAACGCCTGCAGGCGCAGCGTGTCATCAACAAAAATCTCACCGCTACCATCACGCAACGCACCAGCCAAGTTATCCAGAGCATTCATCGCCATCCAGGGGCAATGTGCGCAGCTACGACAGGTAGCACCGTTACCTGCAGTGGGCGCCTCAAATAGTGTTTTATCGGGCACCGCCTGCTGCATTTTAAAGAAAATGCCGCGATCAGTAGCAACGATCAGTTTGTCATTGGGCAACGTTTGCGCGGCTTTGATCAGTTGAGAGGTTGAACCTGCAACATCGGCCAATTTGACCACGGCATCGGGCGATTCCGGGTGCACCAGTACAGCAGCTTCAGGATAAAGACGCTTAAGATCTTCAATCCCCTTTGCCTTAAACTCTTCGTGAACGATACAGGCACCGTCCCACATCAGCATATCTGCACCGGTTTTTTTCTGTATATAACCGCCTAAATGCTTATCCGGCGCCCACAGTATTTTTTCACCTTGGGCTTGAAGGTGCTCAATAACTTCGACTGCAATCGAAGAGGTGACGACCCAGTCAGAGCGGGCTTTTACAGCAGCAGAGGTATTGGCGTATACCACAACGGTACGATCCGGATGCGCATCACAAAAAGCGCTAAACTCGTCAGCTGGGCAGCCAATATCCAGCGAACAGGTCGCTTCCAGGGTGGGCATTAAGACGCGTTTTTCTGGCGATAGAATTTTCGCTGTTTCCCCCATGAAGCGTACACCTGCAACCACCAGCGTTGTTGCATCGTGCCGCGCACCAAAGCGCGCCATTTCAAGGGAGTCAGCAACACAGCCACCGGTCTCTTCAGCCAGCTGTTGAATGGCATCATCGGTGTAGTAATGGGCGACGAGCACCGCATTGTGTGCTTTTAGCAACTGCTTGATTTCGGCTACCCGCGCCTCATCTTCCGCAGGAATGCGGGCAGGGCAGTACGGGCTGGGGAGCGGAGCGTCAAGCTCAGCTTGAGTAGTCATAATAGTCATCGTGTCTACCACTGTGACGAACAGGGAATCCCCCTGTTAAACACCGGCCACGGCGTGTGCACTCCGCAAACGCCGCACTCGATGCGACAAGCCTCTGCGTCTCTCGCGGTGACTCGTCGCTCTGCCCGCCATTAGCCCGGGCAGCGCTACCGTGACATCATTGGTAGCTATAACTAAGACTATTGTGGTGTTAAATCGTTGCCCGCTGCAAGCATAAAGTGTGCGGTAGAACGCTTTATCACCGAATAGCAAAACGCCCCTGGCAGCAAGCTACCAGGGGCGTTAAATTTGGTGGGTCGTGTAGGATTCGAACCTACGACCAATTGATTAAAAGTCAACTGCTCTACCAACTGAGCTAACGACCCAAATTTTGCTACGCACCTAGTTGACTACTTGGCGCTATAAATCAGTTCAAGTGGTGGGTCGTGTAGGATTCGAACCTACGACCAATTGATTAAAAGTCAACTGCTCTACCAACTGAGCTAACGACCCCCTCGAACGGATGCATATAGTACGGATAGAGCTCGCCAATAGCAAGCCTTTTTTACCTTTCAACAATAAGCATCCGTCAAAATCACTCTTTTTAGCTACTTCCAACCACTCTTAATTATTCCTAGCCACGCTTAGGCTTACGCATGGCTTGAACCGGGCGGCGTTTGTGTTTATCACGGCTCCAGCGATTTTTCTCGTCGGGTGTTAGTGCAGGTACCTTGCGAGTTTCCAGGTTTGCCAATGTGGCCAGGTCGTCGACCTCATCCTGGGAAAGCTCAACCCACTCGCCTGCTTTAGCGCGCTTGTCCAGGAAGATATTGCCGTAGCGCACCCGCTTCAGACGGCTAACCGTTAGCCCCTGAGATTCCCACAAGCGACGCACTTCGCGGTTACGACCTTCTAAAATCACCACGTGGAACCAGGTATTAATGCCTTCGCCACCAAACTCTTGTACGTCAGTAAAGCGCGCAGGACCATCTTCTAACATGACGCCATCAACCATGGCGACAATATGTTCGCGCTTGACTTCACCCATCACTCGAACCGCGTACTCACGCTCTACCTGGGTCGAAGGGTGCATTAGTCGGTTAGCAAGCTCGCCGTCTGTGGTGAATAACAACAAGCCGCTAGTGTTAATATCCAAACGGCCAATGGCAACCCAACGCTCGCCTTTCAGCCGCGGAAGACGTTCAAACACCGTGCGACGCCCTTCTGGGTCTTTGCGTGTGCACAGCTCACCTTCCGGTTTGTTGTACATAATCACACGGCGCGGCACTTCCTCTTCGGGGCGCAGCGACACAGGGCGATCATCAAAACTGACCTTGTCGCGGGCTTCTACTCGGTCGCCTAACTTGGCTACCTGGCTATTAACCTTTACCCGGCCGTCGGAAATGGCAGTTTCCATTTCGCGACGTGACCCTAGCCCTGCTCGGGCCAGTACTTTTTGCAGCTTTTCACTGGTGGGGGGCGTGGTGTTATTACTCTGACTCATGGTCGTCTGACCTCACATCGTTAGTCTGCGTGCGCGCATCATCATCGTTACGCTGCGCACGTGCCGCTAGGCGTGCCTCTAAATCGGCAAAACTCAGCGGCTGGGTTAACGCCGTCTCGGCGTGTTTATCAGCTATCTCTGCTGCAACAATCTCAGCTGAGTTTATCTCTTCACTCTGGGGTGGCGCATCCTGCACGGTTTCTGGCGTTTCGTCCAGTGCTGGTTGCGCTTCATCTTGCTCAATAACCGTATCGCTATCATCGGCATTGACCAGCTCATGCATCGGCGGCAATGCATCCAAGGTTTTCAGGCCAAAATCATCTAAAAAGCTGCGGGTGGTGGCATAAACAGCTGGTCGCCCAGGCACATCTCGGTGGCCTACCACGCGAATCCATCCCCGCTCCATTAGCGTACGGATAATAGAGCTGCTAACACTTACACCGCGCACGTCTTCGATATCACCCCGCGTCACCGGCTGTCGATAGGCAATCAGCGCCAGTGTTTCCAACAATGCCCGGGAGTATCGCTGTGGCCGCTCATCCCATAGGCGCGACACCCAATGAGAGAGCCGTGGGCGAATACGCAACTGGAACCCTGATGCGGTCTCTACTAGCTCCAGCGCCCCGTCTTCATGGCGCAGGACAAGGCGGGACAACGTATCGCGCAGTGCTTTTTTAGACGGGCACTCGTCTGCTAAAAACAGCGTTTCAAGCCGCTCTAGAGAAAGCGGCTCGCCAGCGGCAAGTAATGCCGCTTCAATAATATCGTCTAACGTGGTGTCTCTCACGGCGACTCCTCGTCAGGTTCAAATGCTGACTCTTCAAACGCGCACTCTTCAAACGCAGACTCTGAGGCGTCATCGTCTGAGTCAGCCTCCTCAAATGCGCTCTCTTCTTCTCCATCTTTGAGGGCTGCACGCCGCGCACGCACATGAATGGGCGACAGTGGCGCGTTCTGAACAATTTCGATCATGGCTTCTTTGGCTAATTCTAAAATGGCCATAAACGTAACAACGACTCCAGCACGCCCCTCTTCCAGCGTAAACAACGCTTCAAACGGGGTATAGCGCTGATGGTCCCCGTCGTGACTTAACTGCTCCATAATTTTCAGCATGCGTTCGCGGGTAGAGAGAACCTCACGGCTGATTTGGTGGGCTTGCGCCAACTCAGCGCGTTTCAGAATATCTGACAGCGCTCCCAACAGTTCATCTAACCCTACATCGGGATGAATTACCCGCGCCTCTAACGGGGGCAGACCCGCCTGCACACTAAACCAGTCACGCCCTACCCGAGGCAGCGTGTCCAACGTTTCGGCGGCTTCCTTTAAGCGCTCATACTCTTGCAGACGGCGAATCAGCTCAGCCCTGGGATCTTCTTCCTCTTCGCCTTCTGCCTTCGGTGGGCGTGGCAGTAGTGTGCGGGATTTAATTTCCGCCAGCATAGCCGCCATTAATAAGTACTCTCCGGCCAGCTCAATCTCCATGGCTTTCATCAGTTCCACATACTCAATGTATTGATGAGTAATAGTCGCCACATTGATCGTCAAGATATCCAGGTTCTGACGGCGAATAAGATAGAGCAGCAGATCAAGCGGCCCTTCGAAAGCCTCTAGAAACACGCGTAGCGCCTCCGGAGGTATATAGAGATCCTCCGGCAACTGCATGATGGGCTCATCAAACAGACGCCCAAGCGCTTCCACTACCGGTTCGGCAGCTGGCTCAATAAGTTCGTGATCAACGGGGGCGTTTGGCGTCTCGCTCACGCGGGGCGTGTTCCTTTTTAGTTAAACATCCATGGTTAGTTAAGCGCCCATGGTTAGTTAAATGGCTATGCCCGCCAGTGTAACAGCGTGCCACCTATCGAGGCATTATCGCTAGCCTGCCTCAGCCGCCTTGCGATAACGCCCTTGGTAGTCAAACAGCTTATCGCGAAGCTGCCAGTGCCGTCCGACTTTACGCCCCACAACAAAATCAGGATGGCGCAGGCGGCGCTGCTCTTCGACCACCTCGGTCGGCGAAGCAGGCTGCCACTTAGCGCCTGGGGCACGCAGGTGGTTACGTAAAAAAACAGCATAAAATGCCCGCCGTTGAGCAGGCGTTTCCAGCGCAAACCACTCCGCCAAGCTCGCGCCATCTTCATCGTAATAGGTCACTTTTAGACGTGGCAGCCCCCGCCCATTGGCCGTGGCCTCTAACTGCATACCGCTGACTCGCAGCACTTTGGCATCTTTTAATTTGAGTGCGTCTTTGAGCTTATCGTCGGCATCCACCAGCAGTTGCTCGCAACCATGACATCGGCGGGCGGCAATATCATTCTCAGCGCCACACTGCTCACAAACTTTAAAGCGAAAACGAAAATCACACTGTTTTTGATCGGTGCCCTGCCTGCCCTTGCCCGGCTTAGCGGGCGGATTGGGATTGTCTACCAGCCCCTGGCAGCGGCGGCCAAAATGCTCAATCACCAGCTCTCCATCACGCTTACCCCAAAACAGATTGGCATGGCCACACGCTGGACACTCAACCTGGACCGGTTCGCTGTCGCTGTCTGGTTTTGGCTCGCCGACTTCTGGCGCATAAAGATCCCAGGGATTGCCTGCGAAATCCAACACTAGGCAGTTGGTTTTATCCGGCGATAAACGCAGCCCTCGGCCAACAATCTGCTGATAAAGGCTCACCGATTCCGTGGGCCGCAGAATAGCGATTAAATCCACATGGGGCGCATCGAACCCTGTGGTTAGCACGGCCACATTAACTAGAAACTTAAGCTCACGCGCCTTGAACGCCTCAATCAGAGAGGCGCGCTCTTGGGAGGCCGTCGCGCCGGTAATCAACGCCGCTTGGTCCGCAGGTAAGTAGCTGATGATTTCTTCAGCATGAGCAACCGTTGCGGCAAAAATCATCACTCCTTGACGTTCTTCAGCGTACTCAACCACCTGCTGAATAATCCTTGGCGTAGCACGGCTACCGGCAACAACGCGATTGAGCTCTTCCTCACGAAACAACCCACTGGGCGCAGGAGCCAAGGCAGAAAAATCGTAGCCTTCAATGGCCATATCCAGCCGTTTAGGCGCCGCCAAAAAACCTTGTTTCACCATCAATCGTAGCGGCTGTTCAAAGACGCAGTCGGCAAAGAAGCACGCTTCATCGCCACGCACCATACCGTGGTGATGGCGGTGGTAGATAAATCCCTGCCCTAACCGAAACGGCGTAGCGGTTAAGCCGAGAATTTTTAGCTGTGGGTTCTGACGCTGCAGATGCTCAATCACTTGGCGATAGCTGGCATCTTTTTCCAGCGATACTCGGTGGCATTCATCAATCACCAGTAACGTAAAACTGGCGTCACTGAAGCGCTCCAGATTACGCACCACCGACTGCACCGAGCCAAACACCACTTGTCGGCTGGCTTCTTTACGCTTAAGACCTGCACTGAAAATATCTGCCTGAAGCCCGTAGGCTTGGTACTTGGCATGATTTTGCTCAACCAGCTCACGCACGTGGGCCAGCACCAGCACACGGCCACGGGCTAGCCTGGCCAGCTCAGCAATCACTAACGACTTACCGCTCCCAGTGGGCAATACCACCACTGCAGGCGCGCTGCTGGCACGGAAGTGGCCCACCACGCGTTTTACAGCCTCCGTTTGGTAGGGGCGTAAACGGGGTGGTGGGCCAGAAATGGGATCGCTGGAAGGGCTGAATTGAGGCATGTCAGTCGAAACGCGGGGCGCGACGCTCCATTCGTGCACTCACCGCCTCACGCTGCTCGGCACCGGCTAAAAGCTGCTGCTGCAAATGCGCTTCGAGGGCTAGTCGATCACGAGGGGCTAAATCCGGACTGCATGCAAACAGTTCACGAGCCGCAGCGACGGCACGAGGTGAGCGCGAGGCAATAAGCGCAGCGGTTTCCCGGGCGGCTTCCTGGGGCGTATCGCTCAGGCGGCTGCCCAAGCCCAACTGATAGGCCTCTTCACCTGATACCTTGCGCCCACTTATCGCCAATTCCTGGAGTACATCCTGGCGCAGCCCCGCTCCAGTCACGCTAATGGCCATATCAGGGATGATCCCCCAGTCGATCTCAAGCAGCGCCAGACGTGCGCGGGGGTGGAGAATGCGGATATCGGCGCCCAAGGCTATCTGCAAGCCGCCGCCGTAAACATGCCCGTGCAGAGCAGCCACCACGGGAACGCCCGCCTCGCGCCAGCCTAGAGCCAAGCGCTGAACCGGGTTGATGCCCGCTTCATCGGACGCCAGCAGGGTGGGCAGCCGCTCCGCCTCGCTCATGATCGACGCCATATCGAGTCCCGCGCAAAAGCTGTCACCATCGCCGCTCAAGACCACCGCACGCAGCCCAGCGAGCTGGGTCAGGCACTGTTGGGCTGCCAACAGACCATCAATCATGGCCCAATCCAGGCCATTATGGTGGTCAGGTCGCGACAACATGACCTCAGCCACGTGGTCAGCGAAGGTCAGGGTCACACGTTCATTGAGGATTTGATGCATTCGAGCTCCCAGAAGATTCCTTTGGCTCGCCATCGATGGGCGATAGCTGAGCTTGTGAAGTAGTGCGCTTATGACGTGATAAAAGCGCTTGTGAACTGAGTGTGGCGCGAAGATGAAGCATTTTCAAACACACGTTTCATTCTATCGCAACTACCGCCAAGATCACTTCTCCACCACAGGAAAAAAGCGGCCCGCAGGCCGCTTTTCTTTAGCATGGCAGGGCGTATCAGCCCAGCCATACACGGGCGTTACGGAATAAACGCAGCCAAGCGCCATCCTCAGTCCACTCGGCCGGACGCCAGGAGTTGGTGACCGCGCGAGTCACCCGCTCTGGGTGAGGCATCATAATGGTCACACGGCCATCCGGTGTGGTGAGGCCGGTGATTCCTGACGGCGAGCCGTTAGGGTTAGCTGGGTAGCGGGTTGTTACTTGACCGTAGTTGTCGATATAACGCAGCGCTATCTGGCTGCTGGACTGCATACTGCGCAGATGCGCGGTATCACGGAACTCAGCACGTCCTTCGCCGTGGGCCACAGCAATCGGTAATTTAGAGCCTTCCATACCCGCCAGCAGAATCGACGGGCTTTTCTCTACCCGCACCATCGCCACACGTGCTTCAAACTGCTCAGATTCGTTACGCTCAAACGCAGGCCAGCTTTCAGCCCCCGGAATCAGTGTCTTAAGCTGCGAGAGCATCTGACAACCATTGCACACGCCCAGCGAGAAGCTGTCATCACGGGTGAAGAAGTTGGCAAACTGCTCACGGGCACGCTCATTGAACAGTACCGACTTCGCCCAACCGCCACCTGCACCCAGCACATCGCCGTAAGAGAAACCGCCGCAGGCGACTAGCCCTTTGAACTCATCAAGCGAAACACGCCCTTCCAGGATGTCACTCATGTGCACATCCACTGCGTCAAAGCCCGCTTTATGGAATGCCCAAGCCATCTCGACCTGACCATTAACACCTTGTTCGCGCAGCACGGCAACAGCAGGCTTGGCCGTGTTGATAAACGGCGCGCTGATATCATCGTTGATATCAAAGCTAGGCGCGGCGCTTAGGCCAGGATCACGAACATCCAGCAGGTTATCGAATTCGTTCTTAGCGCATTCGGGGTTATCACGCAGCGCCTGCATGCGGTAACTGGTTTCCGCCCAGGTGCGCTGAGTCAGTTGGCGAGTAGTTTCCAGCAGCGGCTCTTCAAACAGCGTTACCCGCACCTGGTCGTCATAACGGGGACGCGCAATAACACCGCATGTTTCGATACCTGCAACGGCAAACTGGGTAAGCACTTCTTCAGTGTGCTCACGGCTCACCTGAATCACCGCACCCAGCTCTTCAGAGAACAGCGCATTGAACGCTTCCACCGGCTCATCAATCAGCCAGTCCAGCTTAATCTCAAGGCCCGCATGGGCAGCAAAGGCCATTTCCAACAGCGTGACCAGCAGGCCACCATCGCTACGGTCGTGGTAGGCCAGCAGCTTGCCATCGCGGTTGAGCCCCTGAATGACCTCAAAAAACGCCTTCAGGTCTTCTGGGTCATCAACATCAGGACAGTCATTACCGACTTGACCATAGACTTGCGCCAGCGCAGAACCACCTAAGCGGTTTTGTCCATTTCCCAGGTCGATCAGAATCAGATCTGATTCGTCCTGCTCCAGATTGATTTGCGGTGTCAACGTCGCCATTGCATCGGTCACTGGCGCAAACCCCGTCACCACCAGCGAAAGCGGCGATGTAATGCTCTTTTCGTCGGCACTGTTTTCGTCCGAACTGTCGCCTTCCTGCCAAGCGGTACGCATTGACATGGAATCCTTACCCACCGGAATGGCAATGCCGAGTGCCGGACACAGCTCCATACCTACGGCATGTACAGCATCATAGAGCGCCTGATTTTCACCGGGATGGTCGGCAGCGCTCATCCAGTTAGCTGAAAGCTTAATATCCGACAGTTTGGCAATTGGCGCCGCAGCTAAGTTAGTAATCGCTTCGGCAACCGCTAAGCGGGCGCTGGCAGCAGGGTTAATCAGCGCCACTGGCGGGCGCTCGCCCATCGCCATGGCTTCACCAGCGTGGGTGTCGAAGCTAGCAGTGGTCACGGCCACATCGGCCACCGGTACCTGCCAAGGGCCAACCATCTGATCGCGGGCGACTTGGCCGGTAATTGAACGGTCGCCAATGGTAATCAAAAAGCTCTTCGATGCCACGGTTGGTAGGCGCAACACCCGATCCATCGCTTCGCGTAGATCCAGGTTGTCGAGCATAACGCCAGATAGCTCAGGAGTTTGACGTTCAAACGAGCGCGTCATCTTCGGCGGCTTGCCAAACAACACGCTCATCGGCAGATCGACCGGCTTGGTATCAAAATGGCCGTCACGAACTTCCAGGTGATGATGCTCCATGGCCTCGCCGACCACCGCATAGGGGCAGCGTTCGCGCTTGCACAGTGCGTCAAAGGTATCCAGGTCTTCGGGGGCAACGGCCAGCACATAACGCTCTTGGGCTTCGTTACACCAAATTTCCAGCGGGCTCATACCTGGCTCAGCGTTAGGCACTGCACGCAGGTCAAACAGACCACCACGATTACCGTCTTTAACCAGCTCCGGCAAGGCGTTGGAAAGCCCGCCTGCACCTACATCGTGAATAAAGCGAATCGGGTTTTTATCGCCCAGCGCCCAACAGCGATCGATGACCTCCTGGGCACGACGCTCAATTTCCGGGTTTTCCCGCTGCACCGAGGCAAAATCCAAGTCCGCACTAGACTCGCCTGATGCCATGCTAGACGCTGCACCACCACCCAGGCCGATCAGCATGGCCGGGCCGCCCATCACGATTAGCTTGCCACCAACGGGAATTTCGCCTTTCTGCACATGGTGAGCACGAATATTGCCATAACCACCGGCCAACATAATCGGCTTGTGGAAGCCGCGACGCTCGATACCATCGTCGCTCAGCGTATCCTGCTCGTAGGTGCGGAAGTAGCCCGTCAGATTAGGCCGGCCAAATTCATTGTTAAACGCCGCACCACCGATGGGGCCGTCCAGCATAATTTGCAGCGCCGACTGCATGCGCTCTGGCTTGCCGTAGTCAAACGCTTCCCAGGGTTGTACGAACTCGGGGATGCGCAGGTTGGATACGGTAAAGCCCGACAGGCCGGCCTTCGGCTTGCCGCCGATACCGGTCGCCCCCTCATCACGAATTTCACCACCAGAGCCGGTCGCCGCGCCAGGGAATGGTGCAATCGCTGTAGGGTGGTTGTGGGTTTCCACCTTCATCAGAATGTGGATGGGCTCTTGGTGGGCGTCGTAGCTGGCCCGCTCCCCCTCAGCGCCGATCAGTGGCGTGGGGAAGAAACGCCCCCCTTGGCTACCTTTGATCACCGCTGCGTTGTCGCTATAGGCCGAGAGCACGTTGTCCGGCGAGGTCGCAAAGGTGTTCTTAATCATCTTAAACAGCGAATGACTCTGGGCCTCGCCATCAATAACCCAGTCCGCGTTAAAGATTTTGTGGCGGCAGTGCTCCGAGTTCGCCTGGGCAAACATCATCAGCTCGACATCGCTAGGGTTGCGACCAAGCTCAATAAACGCAGCCACCAGATAGTCGATTTCATCGTCAGCAAGCGCCAGCCCTAATTCTCGGTTGGCTGTTGCCAACGCTTCGTGGCCGCCTTCCAAGATATCGACACTGCCCAGTGGCGCAGGGGTATGATGAGCAAACAGTTTGACCGCATCAGCAACGTCAGCCAGCACGTTCTCCGTCATACGGTCGTGCAGTAACGCGCTGATCGCGTCTAACTGTTCAGCGCTAGGCTCACTGCGCAGCGCTACCCGATAATCGACACCACGTTCGATGCGATCAATCTGGTGCAGCCCACAGTTATGAGCAATATCAGTTGCTTTAGAAGACCATGGCGACTGGGTGCCTAAACGCGGCACAACCAGGAAGCGCTGGGCGTTTTCAGGAATGTCTTGGCTTGCGTGGCTGCCATAATCAAGCAGCTTGGCCAAACACTCCTGGGCAGCATCATCCAGTGTCTCGCGGTGGTCTATGAAGTGGACGTAATGGGCGGACAACGCCTCCACCTCGGGAACACGTTCACGCAACACCGTTAACAGCCGTTCATGGCGGAAGGCAGAAAGGGCAGGTGCGCCTCGCAGTTCGAGCATATCTGGGAGCCTCTAAAGCAGGAAGAGTTCGTGCGGGAAATCAGTGGGCCGCAGCGCGGCAATCTCACTATGATACTGGAAAGCGGCGGCCACACGAAATCAACAAGGTGACAGCATCTCTCAGGCTGGGTATCGTGGCAGCTTGTTTCATGCCGACAAGACGCCATGCTGACGTTGATTTGCCGACATTTTATAGCGTGTTATCGCGCCTATTTTGCAGTCATTGTTACGCTTTTCTTAGCGTTAATTCCGCGCGCCACCACGCCGGTACCGCAAGGTGAGCACCTCGCTCAGATCATCGCGAAAGAATTTATTACTATTCATACCCGCAACACACCAACCACTTACTATGAAGGCCGCCAAGGCCCCACTGGCTTTGAATATGAGCTGATGCATCGATTTGCTGACTATTTGGGGGTTAGCTTAAATCTCAATGCAAGCCACCATCCTGAAAGCGTGCTGCCTGCCGTACGAGAACAAGGAGACCTAGGTGCTGCGGCGCTACCCTTGCTGCCAGATTCACCCGGCATTCATTACACCCGCTCAATTATCCAGATGCAGCCACTGGTGGTTTATCGTCGCGGCTTGAACGGCATAAACGAGCCAAAAAATTTAGTTGGTTTGGAATTAGGCACGCTTAGCGAAGCAGGCACCAGCCAATCACTCCTCGCCCTTCAGCGCGACTACCCAAGTTTAAGCTGGAAAGAGTCTCACGAGCTTGAAGTAGCAGAACTGCTGGCTCGGGTGGAAAACGGCACGCTGGATGCCGCAATTATTTTTGATCATCAGTTTCGTCTCAATCGGCTCTTTTTCCCTAACGTCGAGCGCGGTTTCTTTTTGGGAGAGCCGCTGTCATTAGCCTGGGCGGTACCTAGCGGGCGCGGGCTGGGGCTATTGGAAACTGCCAATCAGTTTCTTCAAGAACTGCAGGAAAGTGGCACGCTGGAGCAGCTCGTCAGCCGCTATTTTGGCCATGACGATTATTTGGAGTACGTGGGAACACGCACGTTTTTAGCCCATCTTGATGAACGCCTGCCAACCTATAGCGAGCTTTTCAAAAAGGCTGCTCGAGACACGGGGTTTGATTGGAAACTGCTGGCCGCCGTGGGCTATCAGGAATCTCACTGGGACCCTAACGCAGTGTCTCCCACCGGGGTGCGCGGCCTAATGATGCTCACCAACCCAACCGCCAGCGAGATGGGCATTGCTGACCGCACTAATCCTGCCCAGAGCATTGATGGTGGCGCCCGCTATTTACGTAGTATTAAAGATCGCCTGCCAGAGAGCATTGTCGGCAATGACCGGCTCTACATGGCGATGGCAGCCTATAACGTTGGACTTGGACACCTATACGATGCCCGCAAGATCGCCGAAATGCGCGGCGGCAACCCAGACAGCTGGCAAGATGTCCGTGCAGCGCTGCCCTTACTTCAGCAACGGGAATGGCACAGCCAAACTCGCCATGGCTATGCACGCGGCGGTGAGCCTGTGATCTATGTACGCAACATTCGCCGCTACTACGAGATGATTGAGTACGTCGAACGCAGTCGCCAGCAGTTTTTCCAGTTGGGACAAACACTGGTTAGCGATGAGCCTCTGTTACTCTTTGATATTATTCCACCCATGGAATAATGATTGGTTGCTACTCTCTATACCGCCACTCGTTGACGATAGTAGCGGGCTAGCGTTTCGTAGCAAAAAACTGTTTTAGCAATTTTTTTGCCGGCGCTGCCAGCACACCACTGGTGACGACTACTTGATGATTGAACCACGGCTGAGCAAGCAAGTTGGCTTTTGATTCGACCATCCCCGTGCGCGGCTCTGCCGCACCATACACCAAGCGTGTTAAGCGGGCATGGACCATGGCACCCGCACACATCATGCATGGCTCAAGCGTTACAAATAGTGTGCAGCCCTCTAAGCGATAGTTACCTACTTGCTGTCCCGCTGCTCTCAGCGCGCGAATTTCCGCGTGACCGCTAGGGTCGCAACTAGCTACCGGTGAGTTTCGCCCTGCACCTATAATAGTTCCCAGAGCATCCACCACTACAGCCCCCACCGGCACCTCGCCCTCTTTAAAGGCAAGGTGTGCTTGGTCAAGCGCTCGGTGCATGTAAAATTCGTCGCTGCGTATCAAGACAAACTCCGCTAAGGTAGCAAAACGATCGTTTTAATTGTGCCATAGCCGCATAGATACCCTGGCAAACATTAGCGGCCAAACGGACAGCACTAAGGATACCGAGAATGAACGATGCGCTGAAGTTACTGGTAAGCTTACTAGAGCTGGAAACACTTGAAGAGACGCTATTTCGTGGCCAAAGCCAAGACCTCGGCTTCCCACAACTCTACGGTGGCCAGGTATTAGGCCAAGCATTAGCAGCTGCGGCCCGCACCGTGCCCGATGATCGCCGCCCACACTCACAGCATGGCTATTTTCTGCGTCCCGGCGACCCTCACCGCCCCGTCGTCTACCAAGTAGACACGATTCGCGATGGTGGTAGCTTTACTACTCGGCGCGTTACCGCTATTCAAAAAGGGCGCCCGATCTTCTTCTGTAGCGCTTCGTTTCAAAGCGCCGAAGAGAGCATTAACCACCAGCGCGCCATGCCCCACGTGCCTACGCCAGAAGCGTTAATCGAAAGTGGAGATGTAAAGCATGCGCGTTTCCCAGGTCATCCTATCGAGTTTCTGCATTTAAAAGGCAATCCAGACAATGCATCGCCTGCAGGTCAGTGCCTATGGTTTCGCCTAGCGGGCGGAACGCTGCCCGATGATCCAGCCCTGCATCGCCACCTGCTTTCCTACGCATCGGACTTCAACCTACTAACGACCGGACTGGTTCCCCACGGTATCAAGTTTACCGATCCCAAACTGCGCATCGCCAGCCTGGACCATGCCCTGTGGCTACACGAAGATACCCGCCTGGATGACTGGTTACTCTACGTGATTGACTCTCCCTGGGCTGGCGGCGCCCGCGGTTTAGCACGCGGTCATATTTATCGACGCGATGGGCGCTTGGTGGCCTCTACCGCTCAAGAAGGACTGGTGCGCTACCCGCAACAGCACTAAAGCGCATCAACCGGTGCGCAAAAACACCGACGCCCGCTATCAGCGGGCGTCGGAGGATACATCAACGTGCGTTAAAAAGTTTACGCACCGTAAACGTCATTAATAGTTTTGAGCGGATAGTGCGCGGGATAAGGCTTACGCGCCACACCGGAGTCTACGGCTGCCTGAGCCACCGCCGAAGAAACTCGGTCTAGCAGGCGAATATCGACCGGTGTCGGGATAATGTACTCACGCCCAAAACTCATCTCAGTGCGCTCGTAGGCGTCTAACACTTCTTGGGGTACCGGCTCTCGGGCTAGATCCTTCAGAGCGTGGACAGCAGCCAGCTTCATGGCTTCATTAATGCGTGTCGCCCGAACATCTAAAGCACCTCGGAAAATAAACGGGAAACCCAATACGTTATTTACCTGATTCGGGAAGTCCGAACGGCCGGTGGCCATGATCACATCAGGGCGTGCCTCGCGGGCCACAGCTGGGTGAATTTCCGGATCTGGGTTAGTACAGGCGAAAATAACCGGGTCTGCGGCCATTTTTTTCACTTGCTCGGCAGAAAGCAGCCCTGGGCCTGAAAGACCAATAAACACATCAGCACCGTCGATGGCATCGTCTAACGTGCGCATATTGGTATGGCGGGCGAATTCAGCTTTATACTCGTTAATGCCATCGCGGTCAGCGTGAATAACACCGCGACGATCAAGCATCACCAAATTCTTTTTATTAGCGCCACACGACACTAGCAAACGCATGCAGGCAATCGCTGCAGCTCCCGCGCCCATACAGACAATCTTCACATCTTCAATACGCTTATTGGCAATATCCAGCGCATTAAGCATACCAGCAGCGGTCACAATGGCCGTACCATGCTGATCATCGTGAAATACTGGAATACTGCAGCGATCAATCAAGGCTTTTTCGATTTCAAAGCATTCGGGGGCTTTGATATCTTCCAGGTTAATACCACCCCAGGTATCCGCAATACGCGCCACCGTATCGATAAACGCCTGCGGGCTTTCAGCATCC
Organism: Halomonas sp. IOP_6; assembly: GCF_021151565.1. Classification (NCBI taxonomy): domain Bacteria; kingdom Pseudomonadati; phylum Pseudomonadota; class Gammaproteobacteria; order Oceanospirillales; family Halomonadaceae; genus Halomonas; species Halomonas sp. IOP_6. Next base: position 29,866 of record NZ_JAIRBO010000009.1, read on the forward strand.
ACTTCAATATCGACTGAGTTAATGCCTGCAAAGCACTTAAACAGCACGCCCTTACCTTCCATAACCGGCTTACTGGCCAGCGGGCCAAGGTTACCAAGGCCTAGAATGGCAGTTCCGTCAGAAATGACAGCGACCAGATTCCCTTTACCAGTGTAGCGATACGCGTTTTCCGCCTCACGGGCGATTTCGCGAACCGGCTCAGCAACGCCAGGGCTATACGCCAGCGCCAGATCACGCGCGGTAGCTGTGGGTTTGGTTAACTCCACAGACAGCTTACCGGGAATCGGTTTAGCGTGATAATCCAAAGCCGCTTGCTTATTTGCATCCATCATGGTCAAGGTCCAATCAGCCTAAAGTAGAAAAGTCACTCCAGAATATAGAAAAAACCCATGCGCCTCAAGCACGTAGTAAACTTTGCAGAAAAACAGTTGTTTCAACCCCATTTCCAACATGTTCGTAACTTTTCAACACCATTTGCTGCAACTTATAAATAAGCACGGTAGCCATAAAGGTTTGCTTATTGATGCAATGCGGAATTTATGGAAATAAATTCCATTAAAAATCATAAAAAACCAACCTTTCCACAGGCCTGCCTTTACAGAAGCGGCTGTGGACAAGTATCTATTTTAAACATCTGCTAGAAGCATCCATGGATACATTATTACTAAGCAAAATAAGCCTTCAGAAGGCCTATCAGGTAAGGAAGGGAAAGGAAAATGGAAAAAGCGTGCCTCTGAGAATAAAAAGCCCACGCCGTAGCGTGGGCTTATATTGCAAACACATTGTGTGTTTGCAGCAGCGCAAATCCGTTAGGATTAGCCGCGCTTAACGGCAGCGCCGAAACGCTTGTTAAAGCGTTCTACACGGCCACCAGTGGTCGCTTGCTTCTGCTTACCGGTGTAGAACGGGTGGCAGTTGGAGCACACGTCCAGAGAGAAGTCCTGACCAGAGGTAGAACCAACCTGGAAGCTTGCACCGCAAGAACAGCTAGCGGTGACCGTGTTGTAATTCGGGTGGATACCTTGTTTCATCTTGAGCCTCATGAGCTGTATGCCGCCACCTGATCCGTTGCCAGGCACCGCATACGGGTTTGAAAAAACTGCTAACCGGTTAACCGCTCCATCCTATAGATTCAGAGCGGCCGCGCATTCTAGCAAACTAAACGCCGGAGGCCAATTGTCCGACTCTGTTTCTAACCAGGCACGCCCTCAAGGCGGGTCCTCAGCACCTTTTCAAGTGCTAAAAGTCGCTCTACCATCACCACTGCGGCGTTTGTTTGACTATTTACCAACACGCCAACCACCCGCTTGTGGCTGGCAGATAGGCCTTAGAGTACGCGTCCCCTTTGGCCGCAGAGAAGTGGTCGGCGTGGTGGCAGAACTTGCCAATGGCAGCGAACTGCCTCACGGGAAGCTACGCGCTATTAGCGAGGTGCTCGATGACACCCCCCTGCCCAACGACTGGCAGTGGCTATGCCATTTCACGGCCCGTTATTATCAGCACAGCTTAGGCGACACGATGCAGCTGGCCATGCCTGCCCGGCTGCGCCAGGGCCATCCGATGGGGGGACGAACACAGACCCTGTGGCTGCCGCTGTCAACTGGGGACGACCTGCCGCTTCAGCGAGCACCGAAACAAGCCGAGCTATATGCCCTGCTGCGTCAGCATCCACATGGACTGGCTGGTCGAGCAATCACTGCTCATGGTTTCACCCGTGAACAGCTGCTAGCCTTGCAAAAAAAGGGCTTCGCCCGTGCCCAGGAAACCACGCTAACCCCAACACCGTCCGCTGGCGGCAACCTGCTGGCCTCACCATCACTGCCGCTGAACAGAGAGCAGGCCTCGGCACTTGCCGTATTGCATGAAAAGCTCGAAAGCTACCATCCCTGCTTACTTGAAGGCGTGACCGGTAGTGGTAAAACCGAAATCTACCTTCAGCTAATTGAAGCCCTCGCCGCTAAAGGCAAGCAGTCCCTGGTACTGGTGCCTGAAATAGGCCTCACGCCTCAAACCCTGGCGCGCTTTAAGAGCCGCTTTAGGGTACCGGTAGTGGCGCTACACTCAGGGCTTACCGACCTGGAGCGCCTGGATGTATGGGAAGCCGCTGCCAATGGCCGCGCGCTAGTCATTATCGGCACTCGTTCGGCTATTTTTACGCCACTCAAAAACCCAGGCGCCATTATCGTCGACGAAGAGCATGATGGCTCCTATAAACAGCACGACGGGCTTCGCTACCACGCCCGGGACTTAGCCGTCGCCAGGGCTCATTACCACAATATCCCCCTGCTGTTAGGCAGCGCCACGCCTTCTTTTGAGAGTTTGCAGCAAGCGCTTTCCGGCCACTATCGCCATCTGCGTCTTACCCAACGTCCCAGTCGACACCCACCAGCCAAGCTTGAATTGATTGACCTACGTCATCAGCGACGCCAGGGGGGGCTTCTGCCCGGCGCCATCACCGCTATCAAAAACACCTTAGCGTCAGGCAAGCAGGCGCTCGTTTTTATTAACCGACGGGGATTCGCACCAACGCTGGCTTGCCATAGCTGTGGGTGGATCGCCGAATGCGGACAGTGCGACTCGCGCATGACGCTGCACCGCCAGCCTTCCCTTTTGGCCTGCCACCATTGCGATAGTCGACGCGCGCTACCAGACGCTTGCCCCGAGTGTGGCAGCGGTGACCTACGCGCCCTGGGCAGCGGTACCGAACGAACTGAAGAAACGTTGCAGGGATTGTTCCCAAACGTCACCGTTCACCGTATTGACCGCGACAGTACGCGTAAAAAAGAGAGCTTTGAGCAGATACTCAAAGAGATCCAGCGAGGCGAGCCATGCTTGCTCGTCGGCACCCAGATGCTGGCGAAAGGCCACCACCTGCCTCATGTCACGCTGGTCGTCGTCGTTAATGCCGACGGTGGGCTTTACGCTGCTGATTTTCGCGCGTTGGAACACAGCGCGCAGTTGCTGGAGCAGGTCGCCGGTCGCGCAGGACGTGCCGCTCATCCTGGGCGAGTACTGGTACAAACGCTGCACCCAGATGACCCGCACTTGGGCCAACTTGCGGAGCACGGTTATGGCGCACTCGCCCGCAGCCTTTTGGAAGAGCGCCGCCTCGCTATGCTGCCGCCTTTTTGCTTTATGGCATTGCTACGCATTGAAAGCCCTTATGAAGAAGCTGCCACTGCTTTGGGCCAGCAGGCTGCTCAAGCACTTCAACAATGGTTAACAATGGTAAAACTACCGGTGCGCTGCTTAGGCCCCGTTCCAGCCCCCATGGAGCGCCGCCAAAACCGTTATCATGTGCACATCATGCTGGCAGCAGACAAACGTAGCCAGCGCCATACCGCTGCTAACTGGCTGGTACAGTGGTTAGAAGCCAATCGTGAGGCGCGCAAAGTCCGATGGTCAATCGACATTGACCCGCAAACTCTCGCGTAGAGATAGACATATCGTGGGCCATTGGCTCGCCCTGTAACGTAATACGGCTTTGAAACTGCGCGCCAATTGCCGATAATGACCGCTTTGCCGCTGCCTAACATGAGCGCATGCACACGCCGCCACTGACGACATTCGGATATTTAAATGAAAGACACAATTGTTACTTTGCTAGAAGGCGCGATTGACGCGCTTAAGCACCAAGGCGTGCTGCCCGACGATTTACAGCCGACGATTAAAGTTGACCCCACTAAAGATAAAGCACACGGCGACTACGCCACTAACCTAGCCCTTATGCTGGCGAAGCCCGCAGCAAAGAAGCCTCGCGAGCTAGCCGACCTACTGGTCGCCGCCCTCCCCGCTAGCGATGCAATTCAAAAAACCGAGATTGCTGGCCCCGGCTTTATTAATTTTTTTGCTGCCACGGATGCGGCCGCTCAAATTGTTGCTCAGGTGCTCGATAGCGGCGATGCTTTTGGCCGCAGCCTGATTGGCAAGGGCGAGAAAGTCCAGGTGGAGTTTGTTTCTGCCAACCCGACAGGACCTCTTCATGTTGGCCATGGCCGTGGCGCAGCAATAGGCGACTGTATTTGCCGCCTGTTAGAAGCCACCGGCTACGATGTGACGCGCGAATTTTATTACAACGATGCCGGCGCCCAGATCAAAAATCTGGCGCTTTCTGTTCAAGCTCGCGCCAAGGGCCTTGGGCCAGATGACCCCAGTTGGCCAGAAGACGGCTATCGCGGCGAGTACATCATTGATGTGGCCAACGACTACATGGCAGGCAGAACGGTGGCAGCCGATGACCGTGAAGTCACCGCTAAAGCAGATGCCAATGACCTAGATGCCATTCAGGCCTTCGCTGTCGCTTGGCTGCGCCGAGAACAGGATTTAGACCTGAAAGCGTTTGGCGTTGAGTTTGACGTCTACTTCCTTGAGTCATCGCTTTATCAAGACGGCAAAGTAGACGCAACCGTTGAGAAGCTCGTTGCGAATGGCCATACGTACGAAGAAGACGGTGCCATGTGGCTGCGCACCACTGACTTTGGCGATGACAAAGACCGAGTGATGCGCAAACGGGAAGGTGGCTACACCTACTTCTTGCCAGATGTGGCCTACCATCTGAATAAGTGGCAACGCGGCTTTAAAACCGTGATTAATGAGCAAGGTGCTGACCACCACTCCACGGTTACCCGTGTTCGTGCTGGCTTGCAGGCACTGGAGGTCGGCATTCCCAAAGGCTGGCCCGACTACGTTCTGCATCAAATGGTGATGGTGACCCGCTCAGGCGTAGAGGTAAAACTTTCCAAACGTGCTGGCAGCTATGTCACCGTGCGCGACCTAATTGATGAAGTTGGCCGTGATGCTACTCGCTTCTTCCTGGCCGCACGCCGGGCGGATTCGCAGCTTACCTTTGATATCGACTTGGCGCGCTCGCAGTCGAACGATAACCCGGTGTATTACATTCAATACGCCCATGCGCGGGTATCCAGCATGCTGCGCAAAGCCGAAGATGCAGACCAGCCATTCAACCACAGCGTCGCTCTAGCTAACCTCGCACTGCTCGATAGCGACCAGGAAAAGGCCGTGCTTAATCGCTTGGCACGCTACCCAGAAGTGGTTGAAAACGCCGCTAAAAATCGCGAGCCCCAGCAGGTTGCTCAGTATCTATTGGATCTTTCAGGTGATTTCCACACGTGCTACAACGCCGTTAAAGTCATGGTTGAAGGCGATACCCTGCGTAACACACGCTTAGCTCTTGGCCTAGCAACCAAACAGGTGCTTCGCAACGGCCTTGATCTTATGGGGGTCAGCGCCCCAGAGGAGATGTAAGCGATGGCCAGCCCAAAAGAGAAGCCCGCCCGCCGAGGGGCAACCTCTCAGCGCAAAGCCAGCAAAAGCTCAGGTGGCGGATTCAAAATTCCTGGCTGGCTTTGGGGGATAGCAGGCTTAGCGGCAGGCTTCTTCCTAGCACAGCATCAACATGGCACCGCTCCTTGGCAAGAGCAGGAAGACACGCCCCAAGCGACTGTCTTGCCTAAGCCTGCTGACAGCGATGAGCGTAGCGCTGCGCGTCAAACAGAAACCGTCGCCGAGCCATCAATGCCAACGTTTGAGTTCTACACGCTGCTGCCAGATACAGAAGTCATTGCTCCAGGCGTGTCGCTGCCATCAACCGTAAATCGCCCCGAGGCAGCAGCACAGCAAGAACAAACGACGGCAAGTAACAGCGCGACAGCTAACGAAACAACGACAAGCAGCGCAAGTACGCGTCAGAACGATGACCCTATTGCTCAGGTTATTGCGGCTAATATGCGCCCTGAAGAGCAAGTGGCCGCTGCCCAGCAAGCGCCTGCCAGCAACACGCCTAACCGCTACATGCTACAGGCTGCGTCGTTTCGAGAGCTAAGCGATGCCGAGCAGTTGCGTGGCCGTCTGCGCAACTTAAGCCTGCTAGCGCAAGTTAGCGAAGTAAAGGCTAATGGCGATACTTGGCACCGTGTTCAAGTAGGCCCTTACGAAGATACTCGTGAGCTTAACCGCGCCCAAGACTTAATGGCCACACAAGGCATTGAGCCACTGCTGATCCAACTGCAGAACTAGTCTAACCACAGACTACTTTAACCCAAGGGCTAGACAGGCTTTCATCGCCATAAGCCCCGTTAAAAAAACAGTTTATCTAACAGCTTTATTTAGCGGGCGGTTGATTTTTTATCAGCCGCCCGCATTTTGTTGTGAATCGCTTTTTATACGGTCTTTTAAAATGGCCGATCAGTCATCGGGAGCATGTGTCTCCCCCAAGGAGTTATCTCCATGACCACTATTGTATCCGTACGCCGCGGTAATCAGGTTGCCCTTGCAGGCGACGGCCAAGTATCTCTGGGCAACACCGTAATGAAAGGCAACGCGAGCAAAGTACGCCGCCTGTATCGTGGCAAAGTACTCGCTGGTTTTGCTGGCGGCACCGCCGATGCCTTCACCCTGTTTGAGCGTTTTGAAGCGCAGTTAGAAAAATACCAAGGACACCTCACCAAAGCAGCGGTTGAGTTGGCCAAAGATTGGCGCACCGATCGAGCTCTGCGCCGCCTGGAAGCACTACTGGCCGTAGCGGACCACAGCGCCTCGCTGATTATTACCGGTAACGGTGATGTGGTTGAGCCTGAACGCGGCATTATTGCTATTGGCTCTGGCGGCAACTTTGCCCAGGCAAGTGCCCGCGCACTATTGGAAAACACCGAGCTTTCTGCTCGTGAAATTACTGAAAAGTCTCTCGAAATCGCCGGCGACATCTGCGTATTTACCAATCACCACGTGACGCTCGAAGAGCTGAACATCAACGACCGTTGAGGCCCTTTTTATGACTCAGATGACACCCCGCGAAATCGTCCACGCCCTGGATCAATACATCATTGGTCAACAAGATGCCAAGCGCGCCGTGGCCATTGCCCTGCGTAACCGCTGGCGTCGCATGCAACTAGACGATGAGTTGCGCCCGGAAGTGACACCAAAAAATATTCTGATGATTGGCCCTACCGGCGTGGGTAAAACTGAAATTGCTCGCCGCCTCGCCAAGCTAGCCAGAGCGCCCTTCATCAAGGTCGAGGCCACTAAATTTACCGAAGTCGGCTATGTAGGCCGGGACGTCGAGTCGATTATTCGCGACTTGATGGAAGCCGCCATCAAAATGGTTCGTGAACACGCGAAGGAAGAAGTCGGCCATCGCGCTGAAGATGCCGCTGAAGATCGCGTTCTAGATGCACTGCTACCACCGCCCCGTGGCCAGGAAGATAAGCCTCGGGAAGATAACGGTACACGTCAAACCTTCCGCAAAAAGCTTCGGGAAGGTCAGTTGGATGATAAAGAGATCGACATCGAAATCTCTTCCCATGGGCAAGGCATCGACATAATGACGCCGCCAGGCATGGAGGAGATGACCAACCAGCTACAGAGCCTGTTCTCCAACATGGGCCAGCAAAAGCGCGAACAGCGCCGTGTAACAGTCAAAGAAGCACTGGTTTTGCTGCGCGATGAAGAAGCGGGCAAGCTGGTCAATGAAGAAGAGATCAAAGCCCGCGCTGTCGAAGCCGTTGAACAGCATGGGATTGTCTTCTTAGATGAGATCGACAAAGTTGCCAAGGGTAGCGGCCAGTCTAGCGGTGGCGAAGTCTCCCGTGAAGGCGTTCAGCGTGACCTGCTGCCGTTAATCGAAGGCTCTACCGTTTCAACCAAATACGGCATGGTCAAAACCGATCATATCCTGTTTATTGCTTCGGGTGCCTTCCACCTATCGCGTCCCTCGGACCTTATTCCAGAGCTACAAGGACGCTTGCCGATCCGTGTTGAGCTGGATGCGCTGACCCCCGGCGATTTCCAGCGGATTCTCACCGAGCCATCCGCCTCGCTCACCAAGCAGTACCAAGCGCTGCTGGCTACCGAAGGGCTGGATATCGAGTTCACTCCAGACGGTATCGAGCGTATTGCCGAGATTTCCTGGCAAGTGAACGAAGGCACCGAGAATATTGGCGCTCGCCGTCTACATACAGTGCTGGAACGGCTGCTCGAAGAAGCCTCATTTAAAGGCGGCGACATGGATAGCCCGCTGGTCATCGATGCCGATTACGTCAATGCCCAACTGGGTGAGCTAGCAGTAGACGAAGACCTATCGCGCTATATTTTGTAAACGCGCTTATATCGGTATAGCCCGCAACAGCTTGCCCGCTTTTTACGCAAGCAAATGCCGCTGTTCAGGCTGCGCTGCGTCTAACGTTACGCACGATAACAACATCCCTGTTGCTCGTGCTTGATCGACGTCCTGTCGATCAAACGTTAGCCGTGGCGCTTGCCTTCACGCATTTGCTAAAGCGCAAATAGTCGGTCAATCCGCTTTAGCTCAATATCGTAAAAGGTGACGTCATCCATGAATGCCCCTACTTCTACGAATGCCCCCACCCCAACGCGGGTTCACTACCATAAGCAGGCTCGCGAGCTAGAACTTAGCTACGCCACGGGTGAAAGCTTTCGACTGCCTGTCGAATTTTTACGGGTTTATTCACCTTCAGCCGAAGTGCGTGGCCACGGCGGCGATACTGCCGTGCTGCAAGTGGGTAAAAAAGATGTCGGCCTGCAAAACATTACCCAAGCCGGCAATTACGCTCTGAAATTGCACTTTGACGACGGCCACGACAGCGGACTTTACAGCTGGAACTATCTTTACGACTTAGCTCAGCACCAAACAGATTATTGGCAAAACTACCTACAACGCCTAGAAGCGGCCGGCGCCTCCCGCGAACCAGCCAGCATCCAATTCAAACAGCTGTGACGCTTCACCTCAGTTGAAGCGCAGACAAGTTGGGGGTGAGAAGGCTACAATGTCGCTAACCATTTATTGCGACGACCTTTTGGTCGACTATTACCGCCTCGAACTCGGGAGCTAGAGCCCCATGAGCCCCACTGAAAAACGCACCACCCATTTTGGTTATCAGGAAGTCGCAGTTGACGAAAAAGCGTCTCGTGTTGCCGATGTCTTTCATTCGGTAGCTGCGCGCTATGACATCATGAATGACTTGATGTCTATGGGTATCCATCGCGTCTGGAAACGCCTTACTATTGAGCGCGCAGGCGTTCGTCCTGGGCACCATGTGCTGGATATTGCCGGCGGCACTGGCGATTTAACACTCAAATTCTCTCGCCTGGTTGGCCCGCGTGGCAAAGTGGTATTGGCCGACATTAACGCCTCCATGCTTAACGTTGGCCGCGACAAACTGATGGATAATGGCGTCGGAGGCAACGTTGAGTATGTACAAGCCAACGCCGAGTGCCTGCCATTTCCGGACAACAGTTTTGACTGCATTACGATTGCCTTCGGACTGCGCAACGTCACCGATAAAGACGCTGCACTGCGCTCTATGACACGCGTGCTAAAGCCCGGCGGACGGTTGCTAGTGCTTGAGTTTTCAAAGCCAAATAATGCGCTGCTGTCGAAAGCCTACGATGAGTACTCCTTCCGCCTTCTACCTAAAATGGGCGAACTAGTGGCCGGAGACGGTGAGAGTTATCGCTACCTCGCCGAATCTATTCGCATGCATCCCGACCAGGAAACCCTGAAAGGCATGATGGAAACGGCAGGGCTTGATCGGGTTGAATATACCAACCTGACCGGCGGTATCGTGGCCCTTCACCGCGGCATTAAATTATGAACTCACCGACAATGAGGTCAGCATGCTAGTCACCCCGACCCTGTTGCTGGCCGGATGTGAACGCACGTTGAATGCCTTGCTTGCCCGTGATCCGGCCTCACCTGTGCGCTTGTCTGCGCTAGCAGGGAGTCGACTACTGGTAAGGCTTGAAAAGCCTCACCTTCAGTTGGTGCTGCACTATCACCATGCGGGGATTGATTTGCTGCGTGGCGATGATCTAGACGAAACTGACGTCGACGCCATCGTCGAGCTCACCCCTGAAACGCTCTCTGAGTGGTTAAGTGGTGCCTCCATTGAGCGGTTGATGTTTGATGGCAAGCTTTCTGTGCGTGGCCGTATCCACCTCTTGGAAGCCACCCGCGACCTGCTCTTTGATCTGGATATCGACTGGGAAGGCGAGCTAGCTCGCTGGCTGGGGGATATGCCGGCCCATTCACTGGCCGAAGGTATCCGGCGCGCCGCACGCTGGGGGCTAAGAGCGAAAGATGAGCTGCTGCAAGACGTTTCTGAATACGTATTTGAAGAAGCACGCATACTCCCCGGCCGCCAACAGCGCGATGTACTCCGAGATCATTTGACCGAGCTAGAGATCGCGACCGACCGCCTGGAAGCCAAACTCAATCGCCTGCATAAGCGCTTGACACAGTTGACGGCCAGTCAGTCGCCAAACAAGCAGCCACACCTCGAGGAGCCGCACTGATGAGCCTGCGGTTATTGAAAATCTCTTGGATAGTGGCTCGCCATCGCTTAGATACGTTGATACCCGTTGAGCGGCTGCCGTTCTGGCTACGTGCCTTAATGGCTCTTTCGCCTCTAAAACTGTTTCCTGTCGGGCAGCGCAGTCGCGGCGAGCGACTGCGCCTGGCCCTGGAAGCGCTGGGGCCGATTTTTATTAAATTTGGCCAAATGCTCTCGACCCGTCGAGACCTATTGCCCGAAGACATCGCCGATGAATTAAAACGGCTGCAAGACCAAGTGCCGCCCTTCCCCGGCGAACTAGCCGCTGCACGGGTCGAAAAAGAGCTGGAAATGTCGCTCGTAGAGGCATTTGCCGCCTTTGACCGAGTGCCTTTGGCGTCAGCATCGATTGCCCAGGTGCATGCAGCAACGCTGCATAGCGGTGAAGATGTCGTCGTCAAAATTATTCGCCCCGGCATCGACCGCATTATGCGTCAGGATATGGCGCTGATGTATCAAATCGCTAAGTTGCTGGGTAAAGTGCCTGACGCAAAACGCTTACGCCCTGTAGAAGTGATTCGTGATTACGAAGCCACCTTATTTGACGAACTTGATCTCTATAAAGAAGCGGCAAACACATCGCAACTTAAGCGTAACTTCAAAGACTCACCGCTGCTGTTTGTGCCGACAATCTATTGGTCATACACCCGCCGCCATGTCATGGTCCAGGAGCGCATTCGCGGCGTGCCAGTGGCTGATTTAGATACCCTTATTGCGCGTGGAACCAACCTTAAGAAGCTGGCTGAACGCGGCGTAGAAATCTTCTTCACCCAGGTCTTCCGAGATAACTTCTTCCATGCCGATATGCACCCCGGCAATATCTTTGTTAACTGCGATGATCCTGAAGATCCACAGTATATCGCCATCGACTGCGGCATCGTGGGGAGCCTTACCCGAGAAGATCAAGACTACCTAGCACGCAACCTACTGGCCTTTTTCCATCAAGATTATTACGAAGTAGCGGCGTTACATATTGAGTCCGGCTGGGTGGGCGAAAACACGCGCGCTAACGAGTTTGCAGCCGCTATTCGTACCGTATGCGAGCCCATTCTTGAAAAGCCGCTAAAAGATATTTCGTTTGGGCAGGTGCTGTTAGGACTGTTTCAAACAGCACGACGCTTTAATATGGAAGTACAGCCACAGTTAGTATTGTTGCAAAAAACGCTGCTTAACATCGAAGGGCTGGGTCGTCAGCTTTACCCTGAACTGGATCTGTGGAGCACTGCGAAACCATATCTAGAAAAGTGGATGAAACAGCGCGCTGGTATCGGCGGCCTTTGGGAGTCGCTCAAACGCCAAGCGCCGGAGCTTTCTCATCAGTTGCCTGAGCTACCCGTGTTAGCGCATCAAGCGCTGAGCCGAATGGAGCATGAACACCGCCAGCGTCATCAGCAAGTGAACTCCATTAGTACCGTTCAGCAGCAACTGACGCGCCAGCATAAACGTCATTACCGACTGCGTATCGGACTTATTTTGCTTGCTATTGCCCTGGCTTGGCAGCCGCTGAGCAGCTGGGCATCGGCTCAAGAGTGGCCTGTTTTAGCAGCTGCGGGAGTAGGTTTGTTGCTGCTGCTATGGCAATGAAACATTCTGGCAGTAAGATAGAGCGTCTCAGTGTCGCCCTTGGCGAAAGCACTGATCTTTGGCGAAAGCGCTGTGATGATTGATAAAAGGATGCCTATGACTGATTCTACCCAGACGACGCAAGTGCTAGATACACTCGCGGAGGTCTTAAAGCAGCGTCGACATGCTTGTGCAGAAGATTCTTATGTTGCCTCCTTGCATCATAAGGGTTTGAACAAGATACTCGAAAAAGTCGGCGAAGAGGCGACCGAAACAATTTTGGCTGCTAAAGATGCCGAGCACGGCGGCGAGCAGGCGCATCAAGCTGTGATCGCTGAAACCGCCGACCTGTGGTTTCATAGTTTGGTGATGCTGTCGCACCTTGAACTGGATCATCAGCGCGTTTTAGATGAGCTAGCACGGCGGTTTGGTATTTCTGGTCATGACGAAAAAGCATCCCGCACACAACGTTAACCTGCACTGATGAGGAAATGCATATGTTAGGTGGTATCAGTATTTGGCAGTTGCTGATTGTTCTGGGCATTATCATCCTAATTTTCGGCACCAAGAAACTGCGTAATGTGGGCACCGACTTAGGCGGTGCAGTCAAAGGCTTTAAGAAGGCCATTAACGAAGAAGAGAAAGACGGCGACAAAAAAGATGCTGACCAACCTCAGGCGAAGGTAAGCCACGAAGAGGCTGGTAACACCTATGATGTTCAAGCAGAAGAGAAGCGTGCCGCCGAAGAACGCCCCACAGAACGTAACGAAGAGCGCAAATAACCCATGCTGGATATCGGCTTTCTTGAACTGATGCTGATTGGTATCGTCGGGCTTCTGGTGCTTGGCCCAGAGCGCCTGCCTAGAGCCGCTCGCACAGCAGGCATGTGGATTGGCAAAATCAAGCGTACGGTATCCGGTATGCAGCGCGAGATCAGCGCTCAGTTGGAAGCAGAGGAGTTGCGTCAAAAACTCAACGAGCAACAGAAAAAGCTCGATGACAGTCTCAAAAAAGCCAAGCAGGATGTTGAGAGCATTGCCGACGCCCCCTCTCCTTCCAGCACTTCGACACAAGCGTCCCAAAACGAGACCGAGCAGCGGGTTGCCAACGCGAGTGCTCGGTTAGATGATGCCCTGCAAACAGTACGCGAAGACACGCCAGCAGCCTCTTCCTCAACGCCTCATCAACGTGCTACCGATGAACTGCGCGCGCTGAATCCTAGCGGCAAAAATGAGTCTAGCAAGGCTAACGTCAAGCAGGCGGATGTGGGAAATGCCGATGCTAAAAAGGCGGATCTTACAAAGGCGGATCTTACAAAGGATAGTAATCACCAATGAGCATGTCTGGCGCCCCCCAGGAGCCACGTAAAGACCAAGGCCAAGCGCCTCTTATCGAGCACCTGATTGAACTACGCTCGCGGCTTATGAAAGCGGTCGTGGTTATATTAGTCGTATTTCTTGGCCTTTATGCCTTTGCTAATGACATCTACAGCTTTGTGGCTGAGCCATTAATGGCACTGTTGCCAGAAGGCTCACAGATGATCGCCACCGAGGTAGCCTCGCCCTTCTTGGCGCCCTTCAAACTAACCCTGGTAGTCGCCGTCTTTATCGCTATCCCCTTCGTACTGCACCAAGCATGGGCATTTGTAGCACCTGGGCTTTACGATAACGAAAAAGCGCTGGCGATACCCATTCTGGTCTCTAGCATAGCGCTATTTTACGCTGGGGCAGCCTTCGCTTATTACGTGGTTTTTCCGCTGCTCTTTGAGTTTTTCACCCAGACCGGGCCGGAAAACGTGGCGGTAATGACCGATATTAATCAGTATTTGAACTTTGTACTTAAGCTATTTTTCGCCTTTGGTGTTGCGTTTGAAATCCCCATCGCAACATTTCTGCTAATACTGTCTGGCGCGACCACGGTCGAGAGCCTTTCTAAAAAGCGCCCCTACATTATTTTAGGCTGCTTTGTGGTGGGCATGCTGCTTACTCCTCCCGACATTATTTCTCAAAGCCTGTTAGCGATACCGATGTATCTACTTTATGAGGTGGGCCTATTGTTTGGCCGGTTGGTACGCCGTAAGGCAAAGGCGGATGACGCTGAGGAACAAGAGACCTAAAAGCACTATTAAAGGCGATACACTGCTCAAAAAAAGCCTCTGCCATGGGAACATGACAGAGGCTTTTGCTCTTCATACGAGAGGCTTTTGCTCTTCATACGAATAGCCGATTACCTAGAAAACATTAGCCCATCATTTCATCAATGCGGTCTACCAACTTAAAGATACCTGTTGCGGCCTCACTGATACGGGTCGCCAGCATGTAAGCAGGCGTCGTTACCACCCGATGCTCATGATCTACCACAATGTCTTCTACGCCACAGCTGCGATGCAGGCCACCCATCGCACTAATGGCGCCAGAAACACTCGGATCATGACCAATCGTCACGGCCACACCTTCGCCAAGCAGGCGCGGGACCAAAACAGGAGCAATACACATCAGGCCAATGGGTTTTGCCTCTTCTTTAAAGCCTACCAGCGCCTCTTTCACGCTCTCAAGTACCTGCATGCTATCGCCCTGGTCGGCAAAATCAGACAGGTTTTTAGCGACACCAAAGCCACCAGGAACAATGACCGCATCAAAGTCATCTGCATCTAGCTCAGTAATCGGGCTAATATCACCACGGGCAAGGCGCGCCGACTCCAGCAGTACATTGCGCTGCTCGCCCTCGACAGGCTCTTGGGTTAAGTGGTTAATCACATGATGCTGAGCGACATCCGGCGCAAAGCAGCGATAGCCAATCCCTAACTGATCAAGGCGCAGCAGCGTTAGCGTTGTTTCATAGATTTCAGAACCATCAAAAACGCCGCAGCCTGCTAATACGATTGCTACCTGTTTGGTCATGCTTATCTCCTTATCGTAGCGCTTATTATCGCTGTTAAATCGTCGCCACTTAGCGTCGCTGAGTGGCTCACTTTAGTCAGTCTATAAAGCCACTACAAGCCAGCTATCACAAGCCCGCTTTCGCTGCAGTGCAGGACTGATATACTCACGTTAGGCCTTTTAGGGCACCCACTATTCGATTGACTATGCGATTGTTTGGAGAAAGCCGTTGAACACCTCTGCTCCCCGTCACTTCCCTGCCACCAGACTTCGCCGTATGCGTCGCGACGATTTCTCACGTCGCTTAATGCAGGAGTCGACGCTAACACCCAGCGATTTGATTTTGCCGGTTTTTGTACTGGAAGGCGAAAATCAGCGCGAAGCGATTGCCTCAATGCCCGGTGTTGAGCGTCTTTCCATCGACCTGCTGATTGAGCAGGCACGTGAGGCCTACGCGCTGGGTATTCCTGCCTTAGCTCTCTTCCCCGTTGTCAGCGCTGAGCAAAAAAGCGAGTTAGCAGAAGAGGCTTACAACTCGAATGGTCTTGTCCAGCGTAGTGTACGGGCGCTAAAAGAAGCACTACCAGAGCTTGGCATTATTACCGATGTCGCCCTTGACCCCTATACTAGCCACGGACAGGACGGCATTCTTGATGAGCACGGCTATGTGCAAAATGACCGCACAGTGGATACGCTACTCAAACAGGCGCTCTCCCACGCCGAAGCAGGCGCCGATGTCGTGGCACCTTCCGATATGATGGATGGCCGCATCGGCGCCATACGTCAAGTGTTGGAGCAGGAACACCTGCATAATGTGCGTATTATGGCGTATAGCGCTAAGTACGCCTCTAAATATTACGGCCCTTTCCGTGATGCAGTCGGCTCTGCCGCCAATCTTGGCAAAGCGGACAAACGCACCTATCAGATGGATCCTGCCAATAGTGATGAAGCACTGCATGAAGTCGCTATGGATATCGCTGAAGGCGCTGATATGGTAATGGTAAAACCTGGCATGCCTTACTTGGATATCGTACGTCGTGTAAAAAGCGAACTCCAAGTACCGACATTCGCTTATCAAGTCAGCGGTGAGTACGCCATGCATCGCGCCGCTTTCGACAACGGCTGGCTTGAGGCCGAACCCGTCATTCTTGAGTCACTGATGTGCTTCAAGCGAGCAGGTGCCGATGGGATTTTAACCTATTTTGCCTTAGAAGCAGCACGCTTGTTACAGCGTTAATTTCAGGGGTCAAACCTTCAAAGATGACAAACCGGTGACACTTGTTTGTCATCTTTTCCCGGCATACTCCTATTAACAGTAGTTATCACGCTATGATGAGTATGAACCACCACCGGGGGGGCAGCCATGGACGATCAATCAGCAGATTCCACGCCAGCATTTTCTAGCGAGTCAACGAACGCTGCAAACGAGACGGTAAGTGGCGAGGGAGAGGCTTTGCCATTGCGTATCAATCGTACCCCCACCGGAGTTCACGCGAAAGAGGCTCACTTGGAAGCGGATCTTGACGACCCGCAGCTTTACTTCAATCGCGAGCTTTCTCATCTGCAATTCAATATCCGGGTGCTTGAACAAGCCCTGGACGATGCACATCCGCTACTTAACCGGCTGATGTTTCTGCTGATATTTTCATCCAACATGGATGAGTTTTTTGAGATAAGAGTTGCTGGGCTTAAACACCAAATGGCATTAGGTGACGATACCACCGCCGCCGACGGCCGCTTACCTAAGGCTGTGCTGGCAGAAATCTCGGATATCGCGCATCAGCAAATTGCCCGCCAATATCAAATATTGAACGAAACACTGCTGCCCGCGCTGGAAGCTCAGGGGCTACGCTTTCGTCGTCGCGATCAGTGGACCGACGAGCAAAAAGCTTGGGTTAAAGGTTTTTTTGATAACGAAATCATGCCGGTCATCAGCCCCATTGGCTTAGACCCTTCCCACCCGTTTCCGCGTTTGGTTAATAAAAGCCTCAACTTCATTGTTGAACTAGAGGGAAAGGACGCCTTTGGTCGGGCTGGTGGCATGGCAATACTGCCAGCGCCTCGCTCACTGCCTCGCTTGATGGCACTGCCTAAAGCTCTGTGTGCAGAAGGTTTCTCTGAGTATATTTTCTTGTCATCGATGATTCACGCTCATGCAGAGGAACTCTTCCCCGGTATGCGTGTGCGCGGTTGTTATCAGTTCCGGCTGACCCGCAATGCCGATATGACCGTCGACCCAGAAGAGGTCTCAGACTTGGCATCAGCGCTACGTGGCGAGCTATTAGCCCGCCGTTATGGCAGTGGTGTTCGCCTTGAAGTCGCTGATAATTGTCCAGATGACTTGATCAGTTTCTTGCTGCGCCAGTTTGAGCTAGAAAGCAGCGACTTATACCGTGTTCAAGGGCCGGTAAATTTGACCCGCATGATGGCTGTACTCGGTGATGTTGACCGACCGGAACTGCTCTATCGCCCCTATTCGCCTAGCGTGCCAAAAGCATTAAAGGGTGGCAGCCTATTTAGCGCTATTGCCAAAAGCGATATCCTGCTTCATCACCCATTCCAGTCTTTTTCACCTATTGAAGACCTACTACGCGAGGCCGCACGCGATCCGGACGTACTGGCAATCAAGCAGACTCTGTACCGCACGGGCGCAGATTCAACGATAGTGAGTGCTCTGGTCGATGCCGCCAGCCAAGGCAAAGAAGTCACCGTTGTTATCGAGCTGCGGGCGCGTTTCGATGAGGCCGACAATCTTCAGTTAGCATCACGCCTGCAAGAAGCCGGCGCCATCGTGATTTACGGCATCATGGCCTATAAAACCCATGCCAAAATGCTACATATCGTGCGACGTGAGAAGGGCGAGCTGCGCCACTACGCACATTTAGGCACCGGCAACTACCACTCTAAAACAGCGAAACTATATACCGATTACAGCCTGCTAACTGCCAATACAGCACTATGCGCGGACGTGCACAAGGTGTTCCAGCAGCTTTCTGGCATGGGCCGCGCGCGCAAGATCGACACGTTGCTCCACGCCCCCTTTACGCTTCACGAGCGCTTAGTCGAAATGATTGACCGTGAAGCTCAGGTGGCGCTTAAAGGTAAGCGCGGGCACATCATTATTAAGTGCAATTCGCTAACAGAGCCCAAGCTTATCAAAGCGCTTTATCGCGCCTCGCAAGCAGGCGTAGAGTGCGACCTGATCATTCGCGGCATGTGCTGTTTGAAACCCGGTATCGAGGGTGTTTCAGAAAATATCCGTGTCCGGTCGATTATTGGGCGTTTTTTAGAACATACCCGCGTTTTCCATTTTCACAATGACGGCAAACCAGAAACATGGTGCTCAAGCGCTGATTTTATGTCACGCAATATGTTCCATCGCGTAGAAACCTGCTTCCCGCTATTGGATAAAAAGCTTGCCACGCGGGTACGTAAAGATTTAGAGACCTACCTCGTCGATAACTGCCAAAGCTGGTTACTAAAAAGCGACGGTAGCTATCACCTCCAGGATCCTGGCAATGGCGACGCGATCAGCGCTCAGGAAACACTGCTCTATGCCTACGCATCAAAAAGCTAGCTGAGTAGAAAGGAGGATTGGGGACGGTTAGCCATGATTGACCTGCCGTATCAACATGAGGAAGCACACTTATAATGAATGGCATTAGCGACTCTACCGTTCTCACTGCGCTCAGCGCTGCATTGCACCTGGTGATTCAGTGGCTGCTGATCATCCGCGTTCTACTTAAACCGCACCGCGACCCTAGGGCCAGACTGACCTGGATAGTGGTCATCATCGCCCTACCTATCGTTGGCATCATTACCTATTTACTACTCGGTGAGACTAACATCGGCAACAAACGCGCCAAACGGATGCGTGAGGTACTTGCGCAAACATCAACACCAGAGACCACTCTTGGTGTTGATTCAACCAACCTCGCACCGCAGATTCCGGCGCACTATCAGCACTTGTTTCAGGTGGGCTATTCTATCAGCGGGTTCGAGCCGGTCGGTGGCAACCACGCAGAAGTACTAAAAGACTCCAACGCCGTCATTGATGCACTTGTTGCCGATATTGACGCTGCACAAGATCACGTCCATCTACTATTTTACATCTGGTTGACCGATAACAACGGCCTCAAAGTTGCCCAGGCGCTGATACGGGCTGCCACGCGCGGCATTGCCTGCCGAGCGATGGCAGATGACCTTGGTGCGCGCGCCATGATCCACTCCAAGCACTGGCGGGCGATGCAAGCTGCTGGCGTCCAGCTTGCACGCGCCCTGCCTATTGGCAATCCGATCTTGCGCATGCTTGGCGGCCGTATCGATTTGCGCAACCACCGCAAAATTGTCGTCATTGATGACCACATTACCTACTGCGGTAGCCAGAATTGCGCTGATCCTGAGTTTCGGGTCAAGGCGAAGTATGCGCCCTGGGTCGATCTTATGATTCGCTTTGAAGGGCCAATCGCACGCCAAAATCAGCATCTGTTCATCAGCGACTGGATGTCGCATGTCAACGACGATATCCGTGCCCTGCTGCACCGCCCCCTCCCCGCCACTCGGCCTGGCATATGTACACAGGTAATCGGCACCGGCCCCACCGTGCGCTACTCGGCCATGCCTGAGATGTTCGAGGCCTTGATTTACAGCGCCCGCCGAAGCCTAGTTATCACTACACCCTACTATGTGCCGGACGAACCTCTGCAGGCCGCGCTCTGCGCCAGCGCACGTCGCGGCGTGGAGACTCTTATTATCTTTCCTCAACGCAATGACAGCCGCGTAGTAGCCGCTGCTAGCCGCAGCTACTACGCCGAACTACTCACCGCCGGCGTAAAAATTCATGAGTATGTCGGTGGCCTGTTGCACACCAAGTCGCTCACCCTCGATGGTGAGATCAGTCTTATCGGCTCCGCCAACATGGACCGGCGCAGCTTCGAACTCAACTATGAGAACAATATCCTGGCCTACGACTCAGAGCTGGCCCAACAGATCCGCCAACGTCAGCAGCACTACCTCAACAGCTCGGTGCGCGTTGACCCCAACGAGGTTGCCAACTGGCCCCGCCACCGCCGATTAATCAATAATACCGTCGCGATGCTGGGGCCGATCCTTTGAACTAAGCGGCCAGAAAGTGATTTATACTGCTGATATACGAAGAGAATAATGTCAGACCTATTCTGGCAGTATGTTGGTTGCAACTTAGCGAGAGGAGAGCCGTATGTGCACGCGAGTAGTTTGGCCGGACGCCAACGGAGCCGTCATCGTTGGCCGTAACATGGACTTTCACAAAGACCTGATGACCAACCTATGGACGCAGCCGAAAGGCATCACACGCGACGACGGGGTGCAGGGAGCGCTGACATGGACATCGAAGTACGGGAGCGTCGTTGCGACAGCCTTCGACATGATTTCAGTCGACGGTCTGAATGAGGCTGGCTTGGCTGGTCACGTACTATGGCTTGCAGAGTCAGACTACGGCAACCCAGAAGACAGTCGCACTCAGCTGAGTCAGGCCATCTGGATGCAGTACTTCCTCGACAACTACGCCACCGTCGCAGAAGCCGTCGAGTGGATTGAAACTTCAGACGTTCAAGTCGTCCAGATGATGGATCCTACCGGAGGGGCACCGCCGGCAATCCACCTAGCACTCGATGACGCCACCGGCGATTCGTGCATCATCGAGTATAGCGAGGGGAAACCCAAGGTTTACCATAGCCGCGATTACCGAGTGATGACAAACTCACCCACGTACGACCAGCAACTCGAGCTAGTCCAAACCATCAGCGGACTTGGCGGCGACCAGCCCATTCCTGGGTCGACACTAGCAAGCGACAGATTCGCTCGTGCTGCATACTACGTGAGCCGTCTCGATCAGCCCCAGACGCAGCTACAGGCCATCGCGGCTATGTTTAGTGTCATCCGCAATGTCGCCCAACCGTTCCGTATCCCAGATCCCGGCAAACCTGATGCATCCCAGACGCTTTGGCAGACTGTCACCGACCTAACTAATCGGCGCTACGTCTTCGAATCGACCACCCGCCCCAACATTGTCTGGGTAGACCTGAGTGACCTCAACCTAGCCGAGGGAGCCCCCCAGCTGAAGCTAGACCTCGTGAATGAACTAACTGTCGAGTGTGGCATTGCTGGCGAAGTAAGCGACAAATTCGTCGACACCGGCACATTGAAATTTCTCACTATCGAGCGCGAAAGGCAGCTAATTGCAGCTGCAACGCAGGCTAAACAGTAGACCATCAAGCTTGGCATGCCGTTAAAGACATGCAGGTCTTCAACATGGGTCTACTGAACGCTCTTTTTCAGTCACCTGCATGCCAGGTTTCACGCTGAAGCGGATCCGCAGAACATCTGCGGTCCGCATCATAGATAGTGTATTCAATAACTAGCAGGCTTCGACAGCAGCACAAAGCACCAGAGCTATAGAATGGTGCATTCAGTGATGGAACCCTGAAGCATCCTCTTCTGCCAAAGGAACCTGTTTGGGATGGGCCGCAATATGCGACAATGCTGCTTTCATATCATCAATCAGTAGTGCGCATAAATCCCCGCTGACGCCGTTACGCACAAGAATTCGCTGAATCGCCTGATCTTCACAATGGGTTGGCAGTGTATAAGCTGGCACCTGCCAGCCACGTACCCGCAAACGGTCGGCAAGATCAAAAAGTGTGAAGCCAGGATCACTGCCGTCCTTCAGCTTCCATGAGACCGCAGGGATACCACGGCTGCGTTCTCCGTCGAAAACAATCTCGAACGGCCCCAATGCGGCGATCTCAGCGGCGAGGAACGCCGCGCTGTCATAACAGGCTCCGTGCACCTTTTCGTAGCCTTCGCGGCCGAGCCGGACAAAGTTGTAGTATTGGCAAACAATCTGACCGCCAGGCCGCGAGAAATTAAGCGCAATGTCCTTCATGTTACCGCCCAGATAATTGACCCAAAAGATCATTTCCTCAGGCAGGTCGCTTTCCTCGCGCCATAGTACCCATCCGACACCGAGCGGCGCTAGGCCGAACTTGTGGCCTGACGCGTTGATCGAGCGCACCCGCGGAAGGCGAAAATCCCATTCAAGATCCGGTGCGCAGAATGGCGCTAAAAATCCTCCGCTGGCACCGTCCACATGAATTGGGATATCAAGACCGGTATCGCGCTCCAACTGATCGAGCGCGTCGCTGACGGCTTTTACAGGCTCATACTCGCCTGTAAAGGTCACACCGAGGGTCGGAACCACGCCAATTGTGTTCTCGTCGCAGTATTTCAGAACTTCCTCAGGGGTCATCAGCAGCCGCCCCTGCTCCATCGGGATCTCACGATGTTCGACATCCCAGTAGCGGGTAAATTTGTGCCAGCAAACTTGTACTGGGCCAGTCACGAGGTTGGGCTTGTCAGTTGGCTTACCATCCGCACGGCGCCTGGCCTCCCAGCGGCGTTTCATGGCTAGCCCACCTAGCATTGCGGCTTCGCTAGAGCCTGTCGTCGAACACCCCGTCGCAGGCCCTTCGGGCGCATTCCAGAGATCAGCCAACATACGTACGCAGCGTGCTTCAATCTCGGCAGTCTGTGGATATTCGTCCTTGTCGATCATATTCTTATCGATGCAGGCATCCATCAGCTCATGCACTTCGGGCTCCTCCCAAGTCTGGCAGAAGGTCGCGAGGTTCTGGCGTGCATTACCGTCCAGCATCAATTCGTCGCGCACGGCAGCGCAGACCCAGCGTGGTGCTTGCTCATCATCGGGGAACCCGGATTTGGGAAGTGGCTTCGCCAACGTGCTGGATCCGTAGATTTCATCATTCATGTTTCGGGAACGATTTGTCATTGCTCATCTCCACTCTATGGTAGTGGCCACGCCTCCGGCGTCGCTCGGCGCAGGCAAAATCAGGCAGGTTTTGCCTTTTTCCAGGGTTTCACTTGATTGCTCAACAGGGGATCGAGTTCGCTAAGCGCAGCTCCGAATAACTGCCCTCTTAGCCGGGATAATCGAGAGTGATGCTGCGAGGCAGTCAACATAGTTCATGAGATGAGCCACTATCCGCACGGATAGCTCGGTTGTCTCGGCCGTTCCCGCGAATTACGTATAGTAGATATGTCAAGACAAGATCTGCGCGATGTAGCCACCGACAAGGGCAAGCACCGTCGTTATGGCGTAGGATACAGGGAAAGGCACCGCAGCCACTTGGCTTTTAGACTGTTCAAGCACCGCATTCAAGCTTGGCGTCGAGTTGCGCCCGCCCGCGCATGCGCCTGCGTTGATCACAGAGTTCAGTTTGAAGAATTTGTCAGCAACGAAAAAGGCTACCACTACCGGCAGAAGGGCCGCTATGGTACCTATCAGGGCGAGCCAGATGACCGTGTCGCCGCCTAGCGCCGAAATTATTTTCGGCCCAGTATTCGCGCCCAGCACGGCGACGAATACATTAAGGCCGATATCCTGCAAAAAACTGCGCGCACCTTCAGATACCGGCCCGCCAAATTGCGGGTTGCGACTACGTAAATATGCAACGATGATACCGGCAAGTAGGCAGCCAGCCGAAGTGCCGAGTGCGAAGGGAATGCCTGCGATCGTGACACTCAACGTCCCTGCGATGAAGCCGACTACCATGGCGATCGCCATATACATGACTTCAGTCGTCGCAAGGGTCTGCTCTGTAATAACCCTGCTGCCCAGGGCCTTTCCCGCCCGTTCGATACAACTGTCTGGCCCGGTAAGGCGCACTACATCACCCACGCGAATATCGGTTTGCGGCCCGATAGGAATCTCTTGCCCCGCCCGAAAAATCGCGATCAGACGAAGACCATAGGCCAGTGAGGTCCTTGCAAGCTCCGCAATAGTCTTGCCAGCAATCTCGGAGGACGATACTGCGATATCTGCAGACTCAATGGTTATATCTCGAGCAACCGGATCGTCTACCTCTGGACCCACCTCGTTGCCGTGTAGAATCATGTCGTGCACATCCGCGCGCACAGTCACGATGTCGCCTTTAAGAATTGTCGGGTTATTGAGCGCATCGATTACCTGACCATCACGCTCTACACGAAGAATTGGGGCCTGAGGATGGGCCTCAAAAAGCTCATTAACGCTCTTTCCGACTAGGTTCTCGTTATCGACCTTATAGGCACGGATATCGAACGGCATGTAGCCGAGCAGGAACGCATGCGGTGTGCCCGGAAGCGGATGGGTGCCGGAACCAGCAAAGGCGTCTTCCGCCTTTTTCGCATCTGCGACAGGGTCGTGCCCGAACATCGCGGGCAGGTAGCGCATGAGTAGAATAATTCCGACGCTAGACAGGATGTAGCTGACGGCATAGCCTGCCGCCATGTTAGCCCCAATTTCATCGGCGGTCATGCCCGGAGGTACCGTTGCCGAGCCGCTTTGCACGGCTGATTCCGCGACACCAAGGACGGCTGTAATCGTGTAACTGCCCGAAATCAGGCCAGCCGCAAAGCCTGATTCAAGCCCGACAAGATGCGCGCCGCCAACGCAAATCACCCAGTTCAGTGCCCAGATAATCACCCCGCAAACAATCGCCGCCAAACCACCTGATTTCAGACCAGCAAAGAATTTGGGGCCTACCCCGAGCCCCAGTGCATACATGAAGAGCGACAGGAAGATGGTCGCGACGATGCCCGGGATCGCATAAGTCATATTAAAAGCGATTTGCGCCGTCATCGAGATCACGACGGCGACAAGTAGCGTGCTGGCAGTTGATCCAAGAGAAATAGGACCGAACTTGAGCCTCCCGAGAGGATATCCGATGGCAAGCGCAAGCAAAATAAATACCCATTGCTGCGCGTCAAGGAAGGCAAAGACACCTTCGATACCACGCTCTGTCACCGGCTCGATGAATTCGAAGACACTGCCGAGGGCCCGCTCACTCGCCTGCTCAAAGGTTCGTAGGGTTCCGCTCTCTGCTGTTCCTGCTCCCTCAGCTTGCGCGTGCGTGGCAATGCCTAAGGCGAGTAGTCCAGCGACCAAAAGCACACTAAATCTGGCGCTTATTGAGGCACTTAGCAAAAAAGAAGAGTTGCGCATGTCGCTCCCTCGCTCTTGAAACAAACTCACCTTAGGCTTCGGTCAACTAATCACACTGCTACAAACCTGTCAACATATTAGGTTCTACAGACAATCATCTCGATATGATGAAACTGCCACTTTCGGCGTTAGTGCAATGGGTGTTGTCATGGCGTACAGCTATGCCTTTACCGTTGAATTTTGTTATTTTTGGCATGATAGATATGAGGTCATCCGTATCGACCTCTATTGCCTGAAATGAAGGCATGGATGAAAGTACAAGGCGGGTGAGCGCCGTTGCATTTGATTCACGTCACAATCCGGCCGGAACATCGCTGTTAGTGAGACGACCGGTCGCAAAGGCAAGAGCTGTCGCGGCAGCGAAGGTGTCGGCAAAGGCTTGCTCATGGATTAAACGGACGTCGTTTAGACCGATTTTTGACTGACTGACTTCAGACAGCGACGCGAGGCCATTTTCGTAAAGTCCAAGCGCAGTTTCATAGGTTTCTCGCCCGGCCTCAAGCAGTGGACCGGAGGCCGTGTAGGCAGCTAGGCTGCTGTGCAGCAGACTGTAGGCTTCAACGATCTCCTGTGCAGCCAAATTGCGGATCTCAAGAAGATCCTGTTCAGCAGCTTCAGCCTGCATACGGGCCTGCCGCTTCTGAGTCTGGCGTAGTCCGCCGTCGAAAAGGGGCATAGTGAAAACAACGCCAGCTACGGCCTCGTCAAGCGTCCTATTCATTGAGGCACTCCCGTCGAAGCGACTATCACTGAGGCTCACTCCCCCAATTGCTCGCCCAACTTCAGCCACCGCCGCGATCTTGGGCCTAGATGACGCTGCCACTAGGTTCACTTCTGAACGGGCTGCTCGGACCCGAGCCAACGCTGCCTGAATATCGGGCCGCTGAGCCAGTGATTTCTCGATCAGCTCGTCGAGCGGCATAGGCATCTCTTCCGGCAGTTGCCTATCTGAGAGCTCCGCTACCCCTATTGTGGTTGCTGGTGAGAGGCCCATGGCGTGCATCAACGCCGTCCGCTTGTTTTCCTCTCGACTCTCGGCCAGCGTCAAATCGAACTGGGCTCGAGCCTCGATCTGTCGTGCCTGGGCGACTTCAGCCCTGATAGCCAAGCCTTCTCGAAGTCTGCCTTCAGCAACTCTGCGCAAAGTTCGGGCGTCCTCCACCCGCTCTCGGTCGATGCGTGTTTCCGCACGTGCTGCAGAGTATTGAAAATAGGCCTCGCTGACTTCGAAGATGACCCTTTGGTGGGCACCGTGGAAAGCGATATTGCCACCGATGGCTACCTGCTCAGCAATCTCCATAGCGGCATCTCGCGCACCGAAGTCGAACAGCAGCCATTCTACGGTAAGGTTAGGTATCACATGGTAACCTGTCGCTGTCAGACGCCCTGTTCCGATTCCAAGCTCCGGAATTGCCTGTTCGGGACGTGATACCGTTTCGTAACCCGCTAGCACATTGGCTGACAGCTGTGGCAAATAGGAGGCCTCGACAACATTCACGGCAAGAGCCGCTTCACGGGCACGCAGCCAAGCAGCGCGGGTAGCGGGCTTGGTACGCTGGGCGATGTCGATCAGCTCAGGTAGGGTATAAATTCGCTCCGAGTCGATAGCGACAGACAGTTCGTCCGTGAGCTGCTGACTGACGAGGGTGGATACCTGATCATCTGCCCGCGATAGATCGGCGGGTAGGGAAAAATCCATGGCACCGGTTGCCGTTTGCGCCAACCCCAGGGGTGTCGAGGCGTCAGGTGATGTTGCATGGGGTGGATGCTGTGCGCAACCCGCTGTCGCAGCACAGATCGCGGCAAGCACTATTCGATGAAGTTCAACTCTCATTCACTTTCCCCTGTCAGTATCCCTACCAGAACTCGTGCGCGTTTGTAGACATTATCACCTGCATCATTTACATCTAAAACTGCCGACGTGTGTTCAGTGGTTGCCTCTAAAGCGGCCGCGAGTGGAGCTGCATTCTCCACGCTAATCAATGGCAATAGTCGTGCTAATTCATCGATTGCCGCAAGTCGCCGGACACCCTCGCCCTGTTCCTTGGCAATTGGCCCAGCCCACTCGAATCGCATAACTTCCTGAGCATGGTGTGCAGCACCAACATGTCGGTACATATCATCAAGACGATCCTCGCCGCGTAGTACCTCGGCCATTACCACAAGCGCGGCGTCGACCTCGCTATCACGGGTATCTTTTGCACTCTCTGGCCAGACCAACGAAAACACCAGCCCCATGATGCCGATGCCCACGAGAATGCCAAGTACGCGATAGCCCGCGTCTGAGAGATTGTAGTTCGGTCCAAAGTCCAGTGGTGATCCGGGCAGCACGCAGATGAAAAAGGCGAGTGCCATCTGAAAGCCAGCATACTGCACTCGGTACGACCCCGTCGCTACCCAACCAGCGATCAGGCTACCCGCGGCGATGAGCAGGAAAAGGTGCCCCGGATCATCCAAGTGTGGCATCACGAAGACAACGGCGAAGGCTCCCATCGCAGCCCCAATCAGGCAGCCAATGATACGCAAGATGCTCTTATGGAACGTTTCGCCGGAGGTTCCCAGCGCTACCACAAAACAGGTGACCATCGCCGTGTGGATCTCAAACAACCCGATGCTGGTGTACAAGGCATAGGTCAGAAAGACAGCAAGCAACACCTTGAGCGCAAACTGGGTATAAATAGGATTCTCAAAAGCATCTGGCTTCAAAAATCCACTCTTAGCCTCAGATGATGTGGGTACAGTTACAGTAGCGACATTTCGGGCGGCAACGAAGGTACGGACGGCATCGGCAACTAAACCACCACCCTCAGGCAAGGGCGGCGACGAGCCCTCTTCAGCCAACCGGCGCAGCAAGGGAGCCAGTTCGGGCTCGGGTCGGCCTGCGGCAGTCGCCGCCTGGGCTGTAGCGAGCAAATTGAAGCTCGCCGCTAGCTCCGCGACGAGTCGGTCGTGTTCCTCTTTCGACACCAGAGCAAGCAGGCGTGCCATACCAGCATGCTTTTCCGCCACTTCGTTGCCTTCCCGTAGCAATCGGTCGGTCGGGGTAGGATCTCCTCCTTCGGAGAGGCGCGCCGTCTCGTGTAGCCGTTCGCGCACTCGCCCACGCACCAATCGTAGTGGACTGCGGCCTACAAACACGTTCAGCGCCACCAGCAGTACCATCGGCACGAAGACCACCATCCATACCCAGGCCAAGCCACGCAGTACCAATTCTGGCATAGAGATGTAGTCGTAGAACGTCAGGATAAATACGATAATGAACCCTAGTAGGCCGGCGGGTTCACCCAGCTTGCTAGCCCGAGCCAGCCACATAAAGCCGAAAGTGACCGCGCCCATCATCGCTAACCGCAATGCAGGCGCATCGGCAACGAACATCATAAGCAGAATGCTCAAAGCTATGATGACGGTCGCCGCAAGGATCAGGCCGACACCAATGCCGATGTTCTCGCCCGCATTGTCTCGATACATCAGGAAAATCAGATAGCAGGAGAGCAACGCCAATGGCACCTGCAGGGTCATTGCAACAACCGCTGTCAGTCCGCACAGCAAAGCAATATGCAACGTCATCTCCAAACGCCCATCATAGGGGCGCAGGTCGTCGATAACTGCCCGCAACATGCTGGCGTGGCTACTCATGCTCTTCAGCCGAATGGATAATGACGGAAGCGGAGGCACCAACGCGCATAAGCTCTTCGGGTGGCTCTTCGAGACGGATGGTCACAGGGAAGCGCTGCGCGACCCGAACCCAGTCTACTGAGCTATCTATAATCGGTAGCCCGAGAACACTAATAGTATCAGTGGTTCGAACCCCGTAGCCAAGGCTCTGGATACGACCACTCAGCCGCTGCGTCGGCGCCGACATTACAAAGACATCGACGGGCGCACCGACCCGGATGCGTGGTAATTCGGTTTCACGAAACAGGGCCGTTACCACCCAGTCTTCGGTATCGATGAGCGAGAACAGCGAAACACCGGTCACCACATACGTACCAACACCGAGGTCAAGCCCAGTGATGCGGCCCGAGATGGGGGCGCGCACTTCGGTCCTTCGTAATTCGCGTTCGGCCAGCGCCAGATTGGTTCGCGCTAGATCCACTTGGGACTCAGGGGCATCGAGGGTCCCTATCATCGTTTGCGCCGCCAGTTGCTGACTTAATGACTCGTCGAGCGAGATCAAAGCATCCCCGTGGACCGTGCGCGCAGTATCAACTTGCTGGGCGGTCACCATGCCACGCGGTAGCAGGTTTTCAAGTCGCTGAAGCGACTGACGGGTGAGGTCAACGTGATTGCGGGCGCGATCAATCTGACGACTAGCAATCTCAGCATTGGTCTGCTGGACGGAGAGCAAACGACCACCCGTCTCGAGTTCGGCTTCGGCAGTGCGTAGCATCGCACGCGCCTGCTCCACACGAAGCTCATAAGGCTCTGGATCAATACGAAACAGTAAATCTCCAGCTTCCACGAAGACGTTATCCTCGACAAACACCTCTACGATAGGCCCCGGCACGTTGGTCGATATTGGCACGATCGTGGCACTCACCGCAGCATGGTCAGTACGCAAGTTGGTGCCGCGCTGCATGGCCGCAAAGACGATAGCAACAATGGCACTAGCAATCAGCGCGAAGCCAATCGCCCGCGCGACAAATATCCGCATACCCGGTTCGCGTTGAGCCGGTATGTCTTTCGGGTTATTCATATCGCTCGGGTTACTTTTATCGTTCTGGTTACTCATATTGTCAGTGCTCCAGTCCAGAGCGCCCAGATCATGATACCGCTAAAAATTGCTGCGCTAAGATAGGTCAACGGCGACATCGGTAGGTGCTCGTGCAGCCCAACTCGAATGAACAGCAGCCGTAGGATGACCGAGCAAATAACACCGAGCAGGGCTGCAATCAGCCAGACAGGGAAGAACGATCCGTACAGGGACATTGTTGGCGAATGAGCGTGCATAGAGCACCCCGCAAGTATCATTGGTGTCAGAAAGGTTGCTAACCTAGGAAGAAGCGAGCAACCTT
Source organism: Halomonas sp. IOP_6 (assembly GCF_021151565.1). Taxonomy (NCBI): domain Bacteria; kingdom Pseudomonadati; phylum Pseudomonadota; class Gammaproteobacteria; order Oceanospirillales; family Halomonadaceae; genus Halomonas; species Halomonas sp. IOP_6. The sequence continues at coordinate 59,732 of NZ_JAIRBO010000009.1, forward strand.
CCCCACCCTTCAAGAGCCTGCGGCCGAAAGCAGCCAGAATCATTGCCTCACCTCTTTAGATGTTTGATATTCCTGAACGTAGCCTCGGACTATAGCCTGCACCGAACGGCCAATGGCGAATAAAAGAAAGATAAAAACGATTAACCAGATCTGCGGCAAGATGTTTGTGCCGAACAGAATGTCAACGAGTAAAATACCGGTCACAGTGGCGGAGTTGAAGCCTCTTTTTTTTGGTTCCACCCCAATAGGCGCCAGCGAGTGTAAGCAAAATCGGTCGCTTTTGATGCTCGCTAGACCTTTCCAAAATTCAGCTCTCATATAGCCATATCGCATGTTCCCTTTTGCTATTTGGAAGCGATCGAGTTTTCGATTAGCTCACCAGCGGCGATGATAGATGCTTATCTTATAATATAAAATCCCCTGAGTCCTTGAACCTGACACGAAACCATATGTAACTGTCAACCTTTAAGGTTCAACAGCAGAGCTTAATAAGAGAATAGCGAGTAGTTGCAGCAAAGGCTGGGTATTACATATTTTATTACCACTTTGAGTGCATCAATAAACTAAAAAGCCTGAGTCCTGTGCCATGGACGCAGGCCTGGAGCATCAACTGAGCACCCCCCTGCTATTAAAGGGCAGTTCATTACACAACGAGGCTTAATTTAAAAACTCTAGAGGGGTCTAAATTAGATAGAGAGGCCTGCGTTAGATAGTGCCAACACAGACATCTCTACTAGTGAGCGGCCAATTAATATAGCCCCTATCTTTTTATTCCTCTTGTTTTACCCATAACGCTGACGCAGTTGATTGGCAGCTTCCACCATATTCGCTAACGCAGGCTCCACTTCTGCCCAGCCACGGGTTTTCAGACCACAATCTGGGTTCACCCACAGCCGCTCAGCAGGGATTTTCTCTAGCGCTTTTTCCATCAGCGCCACCATCCAACCAACATCCGGAATGTTGGGTGTGTGGATATCATAAACCCCTGGCCCAATTTCGTTCGGGTATGCAAAATCCTGGAAAGCGTACAGCAACTCCATATCGGAGCGTGAGGTTTCAATAGTAATCACATCCGCGTCTAGCGCAGCAATGGCACCAATGATGTCGTTAAACTCCGAATAGCACATATGGGTATGAATTTGGGTGCTATCTTTAACGCCAGCAGCGCTTAGCTGGAAGCTTTCCACCGCCCAATCTAAATAGTCTTGCCACTCGTGCTGGCGCAGCGGTAAGCCTTCACGTAGCGCAGGCTCGTCAATTTGAATGATCCGAATACCGGCTTTTTCCAAATCCAATACTTCGTCACGCAGCGCCAGGGCGATCTGGCGGCAGGTGGTTGCGCGAGGTTGATCATCACGCACAAACGACCACTGTAAAATCGTCACTGGCCCTGTCAGCATGCCTTTCATGGGCTTATCCGTGAGCGATTGGGCATATTCGCTCCACTTCACTGTCATTGGTACTGGTCGGGTGACATCACCAAAAATAATCGGTGGTTTCACACAACGAGAGCCATAACTTTGTACCCAGCCAAAGCGCGTAAAGGCAAAGCCTTCTAACTGCTCACCAAAGTACTCCACCATGTCATTACGTTCAGCCTCACCATGGACAGGCACATCAAGCCCTAGTGCTTGCTGGCGCTCTACGACGAAGGCAATTTCTTCACGCATGCGGGCTTCATAATCCGTTTGGCTCAGGTCACCGGCTTTAAATGCCCGACGAGCAGCGCGTATCTCATCTGTTTGTGGAAAAGAGCCAATGGTGGTGGTGGGAAACAGCGGTAACGCAAGCGCTCTGCGCTGTGTTGCTGCGCGGGCAGCATAAGGTGATTGGCGTTGGATCTCTTGAGGCGTTATTGCTGCTAGACGTGAGCTGACAGCAGGCTGATGAATTCGGGTTGATTCCCGACGCTTATCCAAAGCATATGTTGCCTCGCTCACCCGCTGCTCATCAATGGGCGTTGTTCGGTTATCAATGAGCCGAGCGAGGGTCACCACCTCATCTAGTTTTTGCCGAGCAAATGCTAGCCAGCCCACCAGCTCGCTATCTAGCTCGGTTTCTTGGGACAAGTCTACCGGCACGTGCAGCAACGAACAGCTGGGCGCCAGCCATAACCGCTGCCCTAAACGCACTTTTAGGGGCAGCAAACGCTCACGTAGGGCTGCCAAATCAGCACGCCAAATATTACGGCCATCGACTAAGCCAATTGAAAGCACTTGATGAGGGCTTAAACGATCAATCACGCTCTCTACCTGGCCCGGCGCACGCACAGCATCAATATGCAACCCAGCCACTGGTAGGCGAGTGGTTAACGAAAGGTTATCACCCAGCGCACCAAAGTAAGTGGCAACGAGTAACTTCAGCGGCGCCGATTGCAGGCGATGATAGGCGCGCTCATACGCTTGCTGCCATGCCAACGGCAAGTCTTGCACCAAAGCAGGCTCGTCAAGCTGCACCCACTCAATGCCTTGAGTGGCTAAGCGTGCCAGAATTTCGCTATACACATCTACTACACTGTCTAGCAGGCTCAGCCGGTCAAACTCACTACCTTTAGTCTTACCCAGCCATAGCCAGGTAAGCGGGCCGGTTAGCGTCACTTTCGGCGTAAAGCCCGCCTGTAAAGCTTCATCTACTTCATTAAATAAGCGGTCAGACGCTAGCGTAAACGTCTGCCCCTCATGCAGCTCAGGCACTAAGTAGTGATAGTTGGTATCAAAGTACTTGGTCATTTCGCAAGCAACTGCGGGGGTCCCGCTAGGGGCACGGCCACGGGCCATGCGAAACGCGGTATCCAAATCAACGTTGCCTGCGCTAACTTCGTGCTGGGCATTAAAACGCGCGGGCACCGCTCCCAGCATGACGGAAACATTAAGTACCTGGTCATAAAATGCAAAATCGCCAACACTGATAAAGTCGAGTCCTGCATTTTGTTGGATCTGCCAATGAGAAAGCCTAAGCGCCTGCCCTGTTGCTTCAAGGTCTCCCCGTGATATATCTCCTTTCCAATAGGCTTCGGTGGCTTTTTTAAGTTCGCGCTGAGCGCCAATTCGGGGATAGCCGAGAATATGAGAAACTGTCATGATGAAACCTTTCAACGTGAATGATTTCGCACAGTCTGCTCACCCCACAAATATGAATCAAACTAAAGTTTCTAATATTAATCATGAAAAATTTTCACAATGATTGAATTACGCCACCTGCGCACGCTGCTCGCCCTCCGAGAAACCGGCTCTTTAGTGGAGGCTGCTGAGCGGGTTCACCTAACGCAGTCGGCACTTTCCCATCAGTTAAAAGACTTGGAAGGTCGCGTTGACAGCGCACTGTTTGTACGTAAAACGCGCCCAGTAGAATTCACTCGGGCGGGGCTTCGCCTATTGGCCCTGGCAGATGAGATTTTGCCCGAGGTACGTAAAGCTGAGCGCGACTTAGCTCGCTTGGCAGGTACCGAACAGGGGCGATTACATATGGCTATCGAGTGCCACAGCTGTTTCCAGTGGCTGATGCCAACGGTGGATTATTTTCGCGACCATTGGCCAGAGGTGGAAATTGATATCCCCAGTGGTCACCACTTCGATCCACTCCCTGCACTTGCTAGAGAGCAGTTAGACTTGGTGATTACCGCCGACCCTCAGCCACTGGAAGGGGTTCACTACGTGCCGCTGTTTCGTTATGAGGGACTGCTGGCAGTTGCTCGACAGCATGCCTTTGCCGGCCGGCCATTTATCGAACCACAAGCGTTAGCCGAGGAGACGCTAATTACCTATCCGGTCGAACACTCTCGGCTAGATGTGTTTACCCAGTTTTTGTCTCCCGCCAATGTACGACCACAGGAAATTCGCACCGCAGAGCTCACCATCATGATGATGCAGCTTGTTGCCAGCGGTAGAGGCGTCTGCGCGCTACCCAACTGGGCGCTCACCGAGTATTTAGAGCGGGATTACGTTAGCGCCGTAAAACTGGGCGAGAACGGCATTTGGAGCACACTTTATGCTGCCATTCGGGAGGAAAATATAGAAGCGCCTTGGATGCAGGATTTTTTGCGCACCGCTAAAGAGACGTCATTTGCAGTGCTGTCAGGTATTAAACCGGCAACTCGCGACGAGGAATCAGCAGCGTAAAGCGCGCGCCGCCCAATGTAGGACTGGTATCAACAGTGACGCTACCGCCATGGCCTGCCATAATTTTTTGCACAATGGATAAGCCTAGCCCGTAGCCCCCAGAGCTACGTGCTCGACTGTCGTCAAGCCTAGCAAACGGCTTGAAGATATCGCTACGCGCCTCGGGTGGTATGCCGGGCCCATCATCCTCAATATCAATACGTACAAGGTGAGGCTCATCCCATAGGCGAATCACTACTTGCGACTTGCCATAGCGACAGGCATTGCTAACAAGGTTCTGCAACGCTCGTTGTAAATAGCGGGGTTCGGCGTACAGCTCAACTTCAGCACTACCATCCAGCGTTAACGATAGGCTTTGGTGCAACGGTGACAGCGTGTCGATGACTCGCTCAGCCATTGCTCGGCACTCAACCAACGCCATTTCTAATTCAACGCCATTGATCGACTCCCCCCCCAAGCGGGCATAGGTGAGAATTTCGTCTACCAATTCATCTAGTTCAGAAATATCAGCATCAATACCCTGAAGCTGACGGCGAATCGCAGGTTGGTCGGTCATATCTTCGACCATTTGCACCGCAAACCGTATACGGGCAACTGGCGTGCGTAATTCATGAGAGACCGCGCGAATCATCTCTTGCTGGCCTCTTAGCAAGCTCTGAACTTGATTCGCCATCCCATTGAATGCCATGCCCAGGCGACCTAAAAAGTCTCCGCTTTCCACTTTCACCCGGGTTTCTAAGCGCCCGCTGGCGATTCTAGTCGCAGCAAGCTCTAAACGCGCCATACGCGCTTCAATGCTGCGCATAATTAAGTAAATAATCAGGCTAAGCACCACCATCAAGCCTACCAACAAAGGTAGGTGCAAATTAACCGGCAGCGTATCACCACGAGAGGTCGGCCCCGCTTGCAACCACTGATTATCACCAGGCACCCGGTAAAGCAGCATCAGTGAGAGCTTATCCGACACTAGCCGAGTCAGCACGCCTCCCTGAGCGAGTTGAAATTGCTGTTCTGGAGTAAGGTCAGAGGGCGGCGTTGAAAGCAGGACAAGTGGCCAGCTACCCGCGTCTAGCGAGGCGATGGCATCGGCCCTCGCCTCATGAGGCATGCTAGCAAGCCACTCTCCGAGTAGTATCATGCTGCCCTGCCACTGACGCTCGCTCCAGACGGCGAACGTTGCTTCCAGCATCCACTCATCGTTGGGTATGCGTTGCCGTAACCGCCAGGGCTCTTCGGCAACTAATACCGTGCCTCGCTCAATACGAGCTTGTTCAAAGTAGTTAAGCCCCACACTCTCAATGCGCTTAAGTGAGAGCTGCATACCCAGCCGTTCCGAGAAGCGAGCAAGCATGGCTTCTCTTTCAGCCACCGGACTTGACGCTAACTGCTGCGTCATTAGCGACATAGGCAATGCGGCGAGCTGTTCACGATAATCTTCACGACGAATCTGCTCGATAAAAGAACGCCCGCCCAATGCAATAAAAAATACCACGCATAGTGCTAGCCCTAGCAGAAGATAAAACCTTAAAAAAGAACCGTGGCCCAGCACTCGCCGCATGCGGTTAACCTCTGTTAGTTAACTGTCTTTGACAAAAAGATAGCCTTTGCTCCGCACTGTTTTTATCCGGTGCGGTTGGTTAGGGTCGTCGCCTACCTTGGGACGAATACGCGAGACCCGCACATCAATTGAACGATCCTGTCCATCGTATTTAATGCCACGCAGCTCATTAAAAATTTCTTCTCTGGTTAATACACGCCCTGCGTTGCTCGCCAACAGCCACAGTAGATCAAACTCCGCGCTGGTGAGATCAATACGCTCGCCGGAAAGCCAGGCTTCACGTGTTGCGTTATCTATCTCTAGATTTTCGAAGCGCAGGCGCATCTCACCACCAGGCGCTGGTGCATCGGCACGACGCAGTAACGCACGCATACGTGCTAATAGGACGCGGGGTTGAACCGGTTTTGGAACATAGTCATCAGCCCCCATTTCCAAACCCAGCACCTGGTCAAGATCATCCGTGCGGGCCGTTAGCATCATGATAGGACCAGCAAAGTTGGGCCTAACACGACGGCAGATAGCCAAACCATCTTCGCCCGGTAACATTAAGTCCAAAATCACCAAGTCAGGCTGAAGTGTTAAAATACGATCCACGCCTTTTGCACCATCCGCCTCTAGCGTCACTTGAAAGCCATTTGCCTCCAGATATTCGCGGGTCAGCTCTGCCAAGCGCTGGTCATCTTCAATAATCAACACGTGATCTTGATCGGGATAGCCAAGTGTGGCGGCGTCTTGAGCCCCAAGCGCCTGAAATTGCTGTTCCAAGTGGTCTACCATCCTTTATATTCACTCCGCTTAGGCAGTTTGTGTTATCACCCGCTCACCCTATGTAACCGCAGGTTGCAATATCTTCCAGGATACCTCAAAACCGTTCAAACGCCTGCCCCCTTACTTCTTTCCCCATACCCTATGTAATGGTTCGCCTGCTAGACACCTTGATTCTCGAACCGCCAAACGCTAATGTGACTTCGTTAACTGTCGATAATCTGGCAGAAGGAGGACATTATGGGAAACAGCAAAACAAAAAGTGTTATCAAGCGCGTTTACGTACCCACTCAAGTGCGCGATCTGCCTAATGGAGAGAAGCTGACGATTCCTGGGCATTACAAAGCGCCACCAAGAGAATAAAACGGTTCACGCTATTAGCCGCTTCACGACGCTTAGGTAACCTGATCGCTAGATTACTAAAGAGGCAGACCACAGAGGTGGCCCGCCTTTTATTTTTTAGAAATAGTGTGTTGCCCGCTACCCTTTAGGGCCAAATAGAAACCACGCGATCAGTCCAGCTAACGGAAAAAATAATAGTGCCAAGATCCATAACAGCTTTGCCAGCCCACCGGCTGAACTCTTAGCAACTTTAACAATGGCCCAGACAACAATGATGAGCCAGATAAGCCCTAGCAGTCCACCTACTTCAATACCCATAACTACTCCTTAGCGTGTTTGCTTCCATGAATTTTTAGCTAAGCACACTGCTTCGATGCAGACAAGTAACATTCACTCCGCAGGCAGGCTCAGCATCATTTCCCCGCCACGTATTTCAATCACCAATAAATTAAGAAAACTCATGCCAAGTAGTACGGTATCGTTTTCCATACCAGGGCTTATAGACCCTTGCACGCCATTCATACGTATGTTGCCTAACACAACTTCATCTAGCTGTGTCAACGTGCCCTCTGCGCGACCATTCGCGGTGTTAAACCAAGCACTGCGTCCCGGCTTTAGCCCCAACTCGCTAGCTAAATTGCGCGGTACTGCAACATAAGTCGCCCCGGTATCTAACAAAAAGGTCACCGGCTTCCCGTTAATTTTCCCAGGTGCTTCAAAATGGCCAGCACGATTACGCGTCAAATTGACAGGTCCGTCATCGGCGGAGGCGTACATCACATGGGCATTCGGCGTCATTACCTTCTCGAAACCACCATCCAACAGCCATGTGCCAGCAGCCAATAGCAGCACCCAAAAGAGTAGCATTATGACAATACCACCTCGTTGCGTAGCGAGGGTTTTCATACGCCACCTCCGAACTAAGCGCTCCTTTTCCAGGCAAGTGCAGCATCACGCCCACGCTGTTCATTCACGCCAGCGCATATCAACATCGCGATAACAAACAGTGCTAAACATAATAGGATAGACGCTTGCAAACCAATTAACGTTTGCAAAATGCCCAGCATGACAATGCCGAATACGCCTGCCAATTTGTTGGCGAGCCCCCAGAAGCCAAAAAATTCAGCTGACTTCTCCAGTGGTGAAAATACACCTACCAGCGCTCGGCTAGCTGATTGGCTAGACCCTAGACTAAGACCCGCCAGACAGCCGACCACCAGAAAAACGTACTGTGCTTGCCACTGCACGGCGTAATGGCTGTTAACCCAGTCAGTCAGCTCTGGCGTCGCCCATATCGATACAATAGCGATGACCCACAACGCTAGTGTCATTTGATACGTGCGCTTGGCGCCCAATTTATCCTGTAAAAAACCAAAGCCCAATGCGCCTGCCGCTGCCGTTATTTGAACAATAATAAACATAATATTGCGCACGCTCTCATCCCAACCAATCACCTGAGCGCCATAAATAAAAGCAAACGCAATAATGATGTAGACACCTGCCATTGAGAATAACAGCGACACTAAAAAGACAGTTAAGTCTTTAAAGTAGCGCAGCTCAGTAAATGTTGAGCGAACACGCTGTAAAGCAATACGTCGATAGGAAACAGCATGGGGTTGAGGCACACCTCGCTCTTTCATCCATAGGAAGGTGGGAAGCGCCGCTACTAAGAAAAAGCCAGCCGCAAAAGGACCTACCCAACGTATGCGCTCAAAGTTATCGGCGGTCGCCTCCCCTAGCACCATCAGCGTAAAACCAGCGGCAAAGAGGCCACCAATATAGCCAAGCGCCCAGCCAAACCCAGAAATTTTACCCAGCGCACTAGGGGGGCCTAACTCCGGTAAAAAAGCGGCAATAAACGACTCGCCCATCGAGTAAGCATAGTTTGAAAGTATAATTAACAGCAGTCCCGCGACTACGTAACCAGGCTCGACAAAGTAAAGCATGGCGGTTGTCGCCACAGTGGCGAGATAACTGATCAATAAAAAGCGCTTTTTTTCTGCTCGATAGTCCATCACGGCACCGCAGAGCGGGGCAGTTAATACGACCATTAGATAGCTCAACGCTAGCGCGAGACTCCACAAAAAATTCGCTAGGCGAAAGCCATCACCTCGATCACCTACGATTACCGTCGTGAACAGTTCTCCAAACACGACCGTGATGATGAGCAAGGTGTAAGCCTGGTTGGCAAAGTCAAACATCGCCCAACCAAATATTTCACGTCGCGATGCGTAGGTGGGAGCAACCTTGGCGGGGTTAGCAGGCAGCATGCAGGCTCTCTCAAAAAAGTGTGTAGTAGCGTCATTACCCTATTAAGGACAGCTAATTCATGACGATAATAGGGCAGGTGATTATTCAGTAAGGCGGCTTAACAGCAGACGGGACCTTAAAAAAGCAAACGCTCGGCATAGCCGAGCGTGACACGCTGAACATTATTGCTTTTGCCATCCCTAGCGTTCTGATTCATAGCAACCAGTGCGCTACCACTGCCGCAATACCCACCACCATCGCTGTTATAACAGCGATGGTGACGAGGCGATCCAGCCAGCGATCAAAAACGTCCCTTTTGGGCTGTTTTCGCGTGGCGCCGTGGTGTCCTTGCCGGGCCATCAGCACGCCTTATCCATGTGTGCATTCCCCATAAATCAGCGAATAATTTAACTATTAATGCGGCGATTGACGACACTTGGAGCACGGCGTAGGCGTTCTTCCTCGCCTAACTGCTCAGCTTCAAATGCATCAGCACCAACCGGCGTTTCCCCGTGGCGACGATATAGCTGCGTTAGCATCGCCTTACGGTCAGCACGCAGCTCACGAACCAGCACTACAATCATCATATACAAAATAAAGGTAAACGGTAATGCCGAAAGCACCGCCGCTGACTGCAGGCCAGAAAGTCCACCCGCCACAATCAGTGTTAAACAAATGGCGGCGATCAATACTCCCCAAATAATACGCTTATAAAGTGGCGGATTGATGGAGCCATTGTCGGTCATTTGCGCCACGATGTAGGAAGCAGAATCTGCCGACGTCACCAGGAAAATGAAGATGAGCAACATAGCAACTACCGATAATGCACCGGTAAAGGGCATCAGCTCGAACATCTCAAACAACGCTACGGTAATATTGGCTTCAGTGGCGGCAGCCAATCCAGCATCACTGCTCGACATTTCCAAATTAAGCGCGGCACCGCCAAAAACACCTATCCATAAACAGGCTAATAGGGGTGGCACAAACAACACACCAAAGACATACTCTTTGATCGTGCGGCCGCGGGAAACACGCGCCACAAAGGTACCCACAAACGGCGACCAGGCAATGACCCATGCCCAATAAAAAATGGTCCAGCTACTCGCCCATTCATTATCGCTATAGGGCGAAATACGTAGGCTCATACCGATAAAGTTTTGCAGGTAATCGCCAAGACCCAGAGTAATAGTCTCTAAAATAGCAATAGTAGGGCCGCTGATTAATACGTAGAGCATCAAGCCAATACATAAAATCATGTTTAGGTTTGATAACCGCTTAATGCCTTTATCCAAGCCTGACCATGTCGATGCCATGTAAGCACAAAACATGACAAACAGAATGACAAACTGCCAAAAGCCATTTTCCGGCAAACCAAACACCGCATTAAGCCCACCGTTCATTTGCAGCACACCTAAGCCAAGCGAGGTGGCAACCCCCATAACGGTGGCGACTACAGCAAAAACATCTAGCCATGATGCGTAAGGACGGACCCGGGGATGCTTAGCCGTCACTGAAGAGAGTACTGAAGACACCAGCCCTGCTTGCCCTTTCCGAAATTGAAAGTAGGCAATAATTAAGCCCACAACAGAAAATGCTGCCCACTGGTGGATGCCCCAGTTAAAGTAACTGTATTGGATTGCATAGCGCGCAGCAGCGTCAGTTTCAGCAGGCACGTCACCATAGGGAGGGTTGATATAGTGCGTCATTGGTTCAGCCATACCGTAGAACACCAGCCCAACGCCGAACCCAGCCGCCAGCAGCATGCTAATCCACGAGAAAAAACTGTAGCTGGGCGTACTGTCCTGAGGGCCAAGGCGCACTTTTCCATACTTACTCAATGCTAAGCCAACCAGAAAAACTACAAAGCCAAACACTGAAAATAAGTAGAACCAGCCAAACAGTTCCGTAATTGATGTGAGCGCTGCTTGGGCTGCATTACCAAAGCCTTCTGGGAATGCAGCGCCAATAACAACCAAGCCGAATATAATCACCGCAGAGGCGACAAATACCGACTTACCGCCATGATTTGCCATATAACCATCCTGTTAAATGAGCATTGTGTGTAACAGCGTAAAATGTACCGATAAATGCAGTTTTTTTGAAATCCAGATCTTGTACTGAACATTAAACGGCATGACTTTTAACCTAACATATTCGTACAAAACTCCTTCACGGCCAGAATGAAGAAATGTTAACTCTGAGCAGGAACTTGATACCCAGCCTGTGTTCCAATGGAACGCATATGAACGATGGAGGCTTTCATGCCGCAAATGAATCGTGATCAACGCAATGCCGCGTGGCAAGCTGCTAACCAGTGGCGTGCTCGAGCAGCCCAGACCCAGCCGACCGGCCTGATGGGCAGTATTAAACTGCTACTGACGTGGTTAGCGTTTGGTGCACTGATGATCGTCGGTGTTGTACTCGGACTTTTTTTCCTGCTCATTGGCTGGGCAATGATGCCCTTTGTCCGCCATAAAATGAAAAAACACATGGAGCAGATGCGCGCTGACAACGCTCAGGATGTTGGTGGCGGTTATGCTTACAGGGATACCTCTACGAGCCAGCACGACGCAATAGAAGGTAGTTACGAAGTTAAAGACGACCACCACCGGTCTTAATCAGTTGCTGACTACCGCCGCTGTTAAAGCGGCGCTTGAATCCAGGCGAACGCTGCTGCTAACGTCAGTGGCATAACGATTAAGCTCCCTAAATTGCCGATCAGCACCAACGAAGCGACTTTCTGAGGTGCCAGTTTATACTGCTCGGCCACTAAGTAGTTCAATACCGCAGGCGGCAGTGCAGCAAATACCAGTAGCACGGCTGTCTGTAGCGGATTCAATGGTAGTAACCACATGAGCGGTAGTGCGATCACTAAGCCAGAAAGTGGGCAGAGGAGCGCTCCCAACAAGCCTGCTCGCCAGTCATTAAAATCAATTTCCAGCAATCGAACACCTAATGCAAAGAGCATCAGTGGAATACAGATTCCCCCTAACATGTGCATTGCTTCTAACAGCCAGCTCGGCAACGGTACATTTCCAACGTTGATGACTAGCCCTGCTAGGCTCGCAGCTACGATGGGCATTCGTAACAGTCGCCAAAGAGACGTGCGCGGGTCCAACATATAAAGACCTACTGAGAAATGCAGCAACATTTCAACAATAAACACGACCACTGCAGCCGGCAGGGCCTCTGGTCCAAAGGCGAGCACCAGTAGCGGTACCCCCATATTGCCAGAGTTATTGAACATCATCGGCGGCAAGAACACTTTTGTGTCCAGCGACAGCCATCTAGCAACCGGCCAAAGCACAAGACCAGACCCTAGCACAACGGCCACCGCCGCAGTGGCAAGCCACGCATAGTCCGCCAAAGGCGCTTGGCGATCAGCCAACACGGCAAATACTAGTAGTGGAACAAATAGCTCCATATTGAGCGTGTTAAGGCTGCGAATATCGGGGTTTCGATAACGCCCGTAAACCGCACCACAGCCAGCAATTAAGAACACGGGTAATAGCGTCGCGAGAATATGACCGATCATACGCCCTCCGCCAAGCGGCGGGCGCAGAGACAAACTGTTGCATGCATAGGGAGCTTTTCCTTATTGTTATCAGGCTATCTTCCCTATCGATGCTACTTAAAAACACTCATCTCGCCAATCAAGGTTCAAGAAAACGCTGCCAAAGTGCAATAACCACATCGCGATGGGCTTTGAATGCCTGTGCATCAACGACAGTTTTTTCCCCGGTTAACGCCGCACGATGGGTACGGCTACGATAAGCGAGATACGCTTCCCGCAGCTGCTCCGCTTCTGACTCGGTAATATGACCACTCTTGGCGAGGGTTTCTAAAATACGGATATTATCGCTATACGTGATTAATGCAGGCGTGTCATGAGCGAGTGATAACACCGCGTATTGGCAAAGAAACTCAATATCGACCATGCCACCCACATCGTGCTTTAGACTAAACACCTCTCCGTCCGCACTACCTGGCTGCCCTTTAGAGGCCGTCCCTTTTGAACCCTGCCCTTTAGAACCAAGGTGATCACGCATTTTATGACGCATGCTGACAACGTCGTCTCTTAAGGCTTGCGGGTCACGCTCGCGACACAGCATCTCACCACGGATCGCATCAAATTTACTCGCCAGCGCGTTACTACCGGCGACAACGCGCGCGCGTACCAGCGCTTGGTGCTCCCAGGTCCAGGCGTTTTGGCGTTGATAATCCGCAAAAGCATCTAAAGAGGTCACCAACAGGCCTGCATTGCCCGAAGGCCGAAGGCGCATATCAACCTCGTAAAGACTGCCGGCAGGCGTTACTGCGGTTAAGAGGTGGATAATGCGCTGGCCTAGACGGGTAAAAAAGACCGCTGTATCGATGGGCCGAGCACCATCGGTAGTACCTTTTCCGTCGCTATCATGAAGGAACACCAAGTCCAAATCAGAGCCATAACCAAGTTCAATGCCCCCCAGCTTGCCGTATCCCACAATCAAAAACGCTGGCTCTCGTGCATTAAGGCCTTCTGGAACACCATGTTTCCGCGTGACATGTTTCCAGGCCATCGCTAGCACGGCATCTAGAATGACTTCAGCGATATACGTTAAGTAGTCGCTCACCTTCATCAAGTGGCGTGTTCCAGCGATATCCGATGCAGCAACGTGAAGCATCTGCGCATGCTTAAACACGCGAAGCGCTTCCAACTGCGCCTCATCATCATCTTCTGGCAAGCGGCTCAATGTTTGGCGTAGCTCGTCTGCCAAGCGTGACTTGTCAGCGGGGGTGTAAAGCGTATCCGGCGTTAGTAGCTCATCAAGCAGTATCGGGTAACGCGCAAGTTGCTCTGCAATCCAGTGACTGGACGAGCACAGCTTCATTAGGTGCTCAAGCGCCTGTGGATTTTCACGCAGCAGCGCAAGGTAAGCGGTTCGCCTAAGCACCGACTCGATCAGCGGCTGGACACCACTAAGCGCGTTATCCGGCAATTCACTTTCGGCAACGGCAACCAGTAGTAGCGGCATCAGCGCATCCAGCCGTTCAAAGCCGATACGCTGCATGCTTTGCACTTGGCGAGAATGGTAAAGACTCTGCAGACGTTTAAGCGCTTTCTCTGGTTCTATAAAACCAGCATCAGTTAGCAGTGCTGCCGCCTCTTCCTGCTCTAGCTCGCCGCGCCACAATAACCGCCACTGAGACAGGCCAAGGTTATCGTCGCTACTCTCTGCATCGCTATCCTCTTCGGGGTCAGCGATCACCGCATCAAAGTGCTGACGAACGCGTTCGCGCACTTCCTCCAGCCGCGCGATAAGCCCAGGCCAATCTTCATGTCCCAAGGCAAAAGCTACCCGTTCCCGATCTTCATCATCAACGGGTAGCGTTTGGGTTTGACGGTCTTCTAGCGCCTGAATAGCGTGTTCCATGTCACGAAGATACGCATAGTCGGGTAGCAGCTCATCGACGACCGCTTGTGGCAATAGCCCCAGTTCAGGCAATCGATGAAGGGCGGTCTTGAGTGAGGTCACTTGAAGCTCGGTATCACGTCCACCGCGAATCAGCTGAAATGCCTGGACAACGAACTCAACCTCCCGGATTCCACCAGGCCCTAGCTTGATATTGCTTTGCATGCCCTTGCGCTTTACTTCGCGATTGATCATCGCCTTTAGCTCACGCAGCGACTCAATCGCACCAAAATCCAGGTAGCGGCGGTAAACAAACGGCCTGAGACTTGCGAGCAATTCATGCCCACCATCGATATCTCCTGCGACGGGACGCGCTTTGAGCATGGCATAACGCTCCCACTCACGACCCTGATCCTGATAGTAACTGGAGAGCATCGAGAAACTGCCCACCAGTGGGCCACCATCACCCAGTGGGCGCAGCCGCATATCAACGCGAAATACGAAACTGTCGGCCGTCATGGCATCTAAAGCGGCGATCAGTTTCTGACCTAGTTTGGTGAAGTACTCTTGGTGCTCAAGGGGCTTACGCCCGCCTTCGGTTTCACCTTTTTCAGGGAAGGCGAAGATCAGGTCAATATCTGAGGAAAGATTCAGCTCACCCGCGCCGAGCTTACCCATACCCAGCACCACCAACCGCTGGGACGAGCCATCTCTGCGGGCCGCAGGTAATCCCCAGCGTGGGGCGTAAAAACGTTCAAGCCAGCTGAGCGCGGCTTCAATACAGACTTCCGCCAGCCACGAGACTGCCTGAGCAGTGTCCCACATGGTGTAGCCATCAGGACGATTAAGATCGCGCCACACAATCCCGAGCATGCGGGCACGGCGGAAACGGCGAATAGCGCGATGCATTGCCTCTTCATCATCGGCATTTTCCAGCGCATCATCTAACCAACTCGCTTGTGACTCCTTACTTGCTGTCGCATCCAGCTCGCCAGCTACATCTAAATCAATCAGCCAGTGCGGAAAGCGTGCCAAGGTATCTAGAGCGAAGCTTGAGACGGTTACGACGTTGGCTAACGCTTCACGACGCGCATCAGAAAGTGCCTCCCAACTACTGGAAGGCAACGACTGCTGGGTCATTGAGGCAATATTATCAGCTTGGCTAAGCGCTTCACTTAATCGCTGCCAGGCGCGCTGAGCGGCGGGCTTAAGCGCTGTTGGCAGCCCAACTTGGGGGAAAAACGCGTCGTCTAACTGCATAACCACCTCTCTGCCAAGCGTCTATTATGTTTGTTGATAAAGCGAGTCGCTGCATGAGCTGAATAAAAGCAATTTAGCCCACCAATTTTTGCCAGCCTAACAGCCCCCAGGTTAAGCCTGCCATGATCAATGACAGCATAACCGCCGCCGAGCCAATATCTTTAGCACGCCCTGAAAGCTCGTGATGCTCGGTGCCAATACGATCAACAACGTTCTCTATAGCACTATTAAGCAGTTCCACAATCAGCACAAGGCACAGGCTGCCAACCAGCAGCAACCAGCTAATGGGCCCTTCTCCAATCCACCAAGCCAGCGGCAGCAACACCGCTGTAATACCCACTTCTTGGCGAAACGCAGCTTCATTTCTAAAAGCGGCTTTTAGCCCTTTCCATGAATAGCGCGTTGAGTGCATTAAATGGGTTAACCCCGTATGTCCTGGCTTCATGCCTGTTGCCTCAGCGGTAAGATTAAGATTAATTAGCCAATATCATCGCATCTAAATCCAGCGACAGCGGATCTAATACCTCGGGCCAGCTAAGATAAGGCGTACTGCCAGTGCCGTTAACCAGCACACTAAAAACGCCCCAGCGCCCCTGGGCGGTACGGAAATAGCCCGCCGCGGCGCGAACAGCAAACGGCTGATTGAGCGTGCCTGTTTTCAGCATCACGTTATTTTGAAACGTTGGAGAACCACGGCGAATAAAGCGCATGACCCCATTGGCAGGCGACTGGAAAGAGGCGACAAAACTGGGGAACAAGGCGCTCTGGCGGAACATATCCTCCAACATCACATTGACGCCGTGGGCGGAGGTACGGTTATCAGTCGTCAGTCCGCTGCCGCTGTGTAAGGTTAACGGACCATGGCCCGACAAGCTGTTCACATAGGCTTCTATCGCCTCCCCCGCTTGGCGCAATTGCGCTTGGGGTGTTTCCACCAGGTTCAGCGCCAGCACATCAGCCATGTAATTATTGGAGTAGTTCATGGTACGCAGCAGCAGCTCCTGCAGCGGCTTGCTGTCAACAGCTGCCAAACGCTGTGCACTACTGGGCGGACGCGTGGAGCTAACCCGCCAGGGATCTCGCACGCTGACACCCGCCTGATTTAGCATGCTTAACAATACTTGAGCCGTTTTCTCTGCCGCATCACCAGCGCCACGGTAAACATCACGAGCCGCGGCATTGGTTGAAATTTGCCCGGTAAGACGCAGAACATCACCGCGCTCATCGGTAATCCGCTCTGCACTGATGTCAGTGCCACTATTAGCTGGGCGCGTGATAACTTGGTTATCAATAGCAATTAACGGCGCCTGGCTATCGCATAACCCCACACGGGCAGGCTCTCCCGCTGCCGCAGCAGGGGCTATATTGGCGCACCAGCTACCAAAATTGACACCTGCCGAGGTGAGCGGCGCGCTGTAAGCATTGGTGACTCGGGTACGCGCATTACAGCGGTCCGTGGTAATACACTCAACAGGGCCAAAGCGCCACTGACTGACCACTAGCGCGCCATCCACTTCGCGCACACCAGCCAGCTGCAGACGTTGCACTAACCGCCAAAGGTCTTCAGTTGTAAGGCCTGGATCGCCCCCACCTTCAAATACCAAGTCGCCACGCAATACACCATTTTCCACACTACCTGTGCTGACAAGCTGGCTAGTAAAGCGATGCTGGGGCCCAAAACGATTGAGTGCCGCAGCAGACATATAGGCTTTGGTGACAGACGCTGGCGATAGCTGACGCTCAGGATTCAGACTACCCAGCAATGTATTACTGCCGGTATCCGCATCCAGTAAGCGTGCTTCAGCACTAATTGAGAAGCCTTTGCTTTCTAACTGACCAAGCTGGCTGAAGTCGGCATACAGTGCAGGGCTTGCGCATATGGCGGCACCTACCACACTGGTCACCAACGCCCGATGCCAGCGGCGTAGGGATGATTTAACCGAATGATTAAACGCTGAGAATGCCACCGCAGAATAGCCAACTTCTGAACACTTAATATCTGAAGACCCAATATTTGAAGACCTAGTATCTGAGCACGTCACGCTTACTTTCCTCAATGCACGTTCATTTTTGAAAAGACTTGAAGTATGACTACCCCAGCCACGATCAAACTAATGCCGATAACGGCAGGTAAATCAGGTTTCTCACCGAAAACTACAATGCCCACCAGCGTGACCAACACGATTCCCAGACCTGCCCAGATGGCATAAGCAATACCGACCGGCAATGTCCGCAACACCAAGCTCAACAGATAAAATGCCACACCGTAGCCCACAACGACCATGATGCTTGGAAGCGGTCGTGTGAATCCCATTGACGACTTGAGGGCGCTAGTGGCGATAACCTCGGCAACAATCGCTAGCACTAAATATACAAACGTCATGCCCGCTCCAATTTAATCTGCAACTGCCAAAGCGTTTGGCCGCTTTGATCATACTTTGCTTCAAAAGGTGTTAGATAGCTGCCGTTAGGTACCAACGCGGCAATCGTTGCCTGCTTTCCCGTTACCAGGGCGGTTGCCAAAGCAAACTCTTCAACATACAACTGCCAATTGGAGCGCACTTCTAAATGCCCGCCAAGGGCTAGCAGTGTGGGGAAAACAGGATGCCCATGCCAGCGCATTTTTAAATGCGCAGCTTTTGGATAAGGATTGGGGTAAAGCAGAAAATGCCGCTCGGGCGCCCATTTTTCCTGTTCAGCTAGTCGCCAGAAATCAACAAGGTCAGCCCGCACCAACAGTGCATTAGCAGGCAATTCTCCATGGTCTCGACTTAGTCGATCTTCGCTTCGATCGACGCCGATCACCGCATGCGCTGGAAACTGTTCTGCCAAACGGCGTGTCGAAAGCCCCACACCGCAGCCGGCATCTAGGATTAACGGCGCTTGCTGCTTTTGAAGCCACGTATGCGCGTCTTCAAAAGCCTCTTGCGTATGCGCAGCGATTGGCTTTCGCAGTGGGTTTTCCAAGGCACGTGCTACCCGGCGTGCTACATCGTGATGCGGGCCGGGCTGATTGGAAACCACGGGTCGTGAAGTATGCTGCATGCCATTCCCTGCTTAAAAAAAACGTGATTCTATCAGTCTACCGCGCACGCGGCATGACGCCGTTGCACGCCCGGTGCTATGATCACGTTCGAGAGTATTATTAAGCGCAGATGAGCAGCACTTTTTTGCTATGCCTCTGACAATAGCTATTACTAAAAACCACCGCACCACGAGGAACCCGGCTTGTCACACTTACCGGTGATTGTCGGCATGGGCGGCATCAATCCCGCCGGCAGAACCTCGGGCCACCAGGCCTTCCGCCGCACCGTGCTTGATGCTCTTCCAGCTGACCAGCAGCGCCAAACACTGGAAGGCTTGGCAGCGCTTATGCGCCTTGCCGAGCATTCCGCTAACGGCTGGCAGGATAGCGCCGGCCAGCCCATTGACTCCCCTGCTCAAACCTTGCGCGATCATGTGCTTAACCACACATTGATTCGGCGCAACGAAGATCCACGTTTTCTCGCCCCGGGCTTGCCAGCCAACCGACGGGCAGAAATGACGCTGTCTGAACCGGTGCGGTTTACATTGCGCCGCCGTCAGTTGCCCGAACAGCTGCCGGAAGGATGGCAGGTGGAGGACATCGACGCGAAGGTAGTCGCCGTCACCGTGCCCGCGGGGAACTTTAGTGCTCTGCTGCCTGACGCTTTAGAGCCCAAGGTGCGTGCAGCAGCCCAACTGCCGAGTGGCTTCGACCCCGCTAGCCTTTACCGTAGCGTGCATCATCCGCGCGGGCTGTCGATGGCAGTCTTTAGTGCTAGTGACTGCCTAGGTGCTAGCGGGCTCGCTTGGGAAACAATTCGCCAGCGGCTTGACCCTGACCATATTGCTGTATATGCGGGCAACTCTATTGGCCAATTAGATGACCAAGGTTGGGGCGGCCTGCTAAAGAGCCTGGTTAGTGGCCAACGCGCCACATCTAAGCAGATGCCGCTGGGTTACGGGCAAATGCCCGCCGACTTCCTCAATGCCTACGTATTAGGCAGCGTGGGAAGTACGGGTGCTGCCTTAGGTGCCTGCGCAAGCTTTTTATATAACCTGCGCCTAGGTATTGATGATATTCGCACAGGGCGTTGCCGGGTCGTTATGGTAGGCACCGCAGATGCGCCGATTACCCCCGAAATCATCGAAGGCTTCCGCTCGATGGGCGCACTGGCCGATGATGCCAGCCTGAAAGCACTGGATTCTTTAGCGCTACTTACCGACGCTGACTACCAGCGCGCCTGTCGCCCGTTCGCACGCAACTGTGGCTTCACCATGGCGGAAGCGAGCCAGTTCGTGCTGTTAATGGACGACGCGTTAGCGCTTGAGTTAGGGGCGGATATTCTAGGTTCAGTGCCTGATGTATTCGTTAACGCTGATGGCTTTAAGCGCTCTATTTCCGCACCCGGCATTGGTAACTACATCACCCTGGGCAAGGCAGCCGCTTTGGTAAAAGATATGCTAGGTGAGAAAGCGCTAAAAGAGCGTACCTTCCTGCATGCCCATGGCACCAGCACCCCTAAAAACCGTACTACCGAATCCCACGTTTTCGATGAAATTGCCCGCGCAAATGGCATCGATAACTGGCCAGTGGTCGCTATTAAAGCGTTTATCGGCCACTCCCAAGGGTCTGCGGCAGGCGATCAGTTGGTAAGCGCTTTAGGCAGCTTTGCCCATGGGTTACTGCCAGGTATTCCTACCTTAGACGCGGTCGCGGACGATGTGTACGCTAAGCGGCTACGTTTTTCCACTACCCCAGTGGCATTTAGCGCCGATGCTGCCTTTATTAATGCAAAAGGGTTCGGTGGTAATAACGCTACTGGCGTTGTGCTCTCCCCTCAGGTCACCGAACGATTGCTCACTCAACGCCACGGCAGCGCTGCCATCAGCGCTTGGAAAACACGTCGGGAAGCTGTGCGCGAGAATGCCGCCGCTTATTTAGCAGACGCTGATCATGGGCACTATGCGCCTCGTTATCAGTTTGGTGAAGCCGTTCTAGAAGGCCCTGAGCTTGAGATTCATGCCGACCGCATTCATATCCCGGGCTATGATCACGCCGTTTCGCTAACGGCGGACAACCCTTTTGGTCAGCTTGACGAGCAGGAGACACCCGAATGAGCGATCAACGTGTGAATGTTGCCGTCTATCCCGGGACCTTTGACCCTATCACCAACGGCCACTTTGATCTTATCGAACGCGGCGCACGGATGTTCGATAAGGTGGTCATTGCCGTCGCGGCGAGCCCTGGCAAGCAGCCTAGTCTTGAGCTAGAAACCCGTATCGCGCTGGCCAAAACGGTGTGTGCTTCACTACCGAACGTAGAGGTCATCGGCTTTTCAACACTTCTGACCACTATGATGCATGAACAGGGTGCCACCATTATTCTACGTGGCCTGCGGGCTGTCTCGGATTTCGAGTACGAGCTACAGCTGGCCAATATGAATCGAGCGCAAAACCCTGAGCTTGAGAGCGTATTTCTCACCCCAGCGGTGGAAAACTCCTATATTTCGTCGACCATCGTGCGAGAAATCGCCAAACTGGGCGGCGATATTTCACCGCTCGTTCACCCGCAGGTCGCAGAGGCGCTGCGTAAGCACTACACTATCTAGCGATCGACATTGTTGAGTAAAACGCTCAGGTATATAACTACCTGGGCGAAAAGCCATTCGTGAGGTACGCCCATGGCCCTGATGATCACCGACGAATGCATTAACTGCGACGTCTGCGAACCTGAATGCCCCAATGACGCCATCTCTCCTGGCGAAGAGATTTACGTTATTGACCCCAACTTATGCACGGAATGTGTCGGTCACTTTGATGAGCCACAGTGCCAGCAAGTGTGTCCCGTGGACTGCATTCCTCTCGACCCAGAGCGTCCCGAAACCCACGAGAAACTCATGGAGAAGTACCGCATCATTACTGCTGCTTAGGCCCTCTGAAACGTGCGTATCTGGACTCTTGCCTGGCCAATCATCCTCTCAAATATAACAGTTCCCTTACTAGGGCTAGTCGATACTGCTGTGGTCGGGCACCTGCCCGATTCTCGCTACCTAGCGGCGGTAACCCTCGGAGCGACGCTGTTTAGCTTCCTCTATTGGGGGTTTGGCTTTCTACGCATGGGCACCACGGGTTTGGTTGCTCAGGCAATCGGGCGCGAAGCACATAGCGATGTGCGCAATTTGCTGGGTCAGTCACTCATTATGGCGGCCGTTATCGGCGCGCTACTGATTATCTTTGGCTCGCCGCTGATTTCGCTCGGCCTATGGCTGTTAGACGGCAGTGAAGCGGCGACACCACTGGCACGCGAGTATGCCGAAATACGCCTCTGGTCAGCCCCAGCAGTGCTGGCGAACTACGCCGTCCTCGGCTGGTTTTTGGGCCAACAAAACGCCCGCGTTACGCTGATGATTTTAGTGCTGACCAACAGCGTCAATATCGTGCTCGATCTTTGGTTTGTCGTAGGGCTAGGAATGACCAGCAGCGGCGTCGCCCTGGCCAGCGTGATTGCCGATTACAGTGCGCTAACCTTTGGCGGCTATTTAGTACTGCGTCAGCTTGGCCACTTGGAAGGCTGCTTTCAACGGCAGCGACTTTTGGTAGTGTCTGCCTACTCAGCCCTGTTTAATGTTAACGCCAATTTGTTTGTGCGCACCTTAGGGTTGCTGTTTGCAATGGCCTTTTTTACCGCTCAAGGGGCACGCCAGGGCGACACGGTGTTAGCCGCAAATGCCGTGCTATTGCAATTTATTATGCTCACTAGCTACGCACTTGATGGCTTCGCCCACGCAGCGGAATCGCTGGTAGGCCGCGCGTTTGGGCGGCGTGACTGGCGGGAGTTTGCAGCGACGGTTCGGGCAACAGCACAATTCTCGTTCTGGACAGCCACTGTAGCCACCTTTGCCTTCGCACTGGGCGGAAATTATTTAGTTGCCATGCTGACAGGGCTGGCAGAGGTTCGTGCCACCGCCGCTAGTTACCTGCCTTGGATGGTCGTGATGCCATTGATAGCCGTATGGAGCTATTTATTAGATGGCGTTTTTATCGGCACCACCGCTGTGCGCGAAATGCGCAACAGCATTTTTATCGGTTTAGCGATTTACCTACCAACTTGGTGGCTATCCCAAGGGCTTGGTAACCATGGCCTGTGGTTAGCCTTTACGCTCTTTATGTTCACACGCTCGGCGGTACTGATCGCCTACTACTACCGCTACCGTCAACGCCACTGGTGCCCTCAGGGCTAAAGCCCATAGTACTGAAATCCACACCGCTAAACTCATAGTGCCCTCCCACCGTTAAAGCCCACCACGCTTAGCTGCTGCCAACTGGTCTACCGTAATAGTGAATATCAGAGCCAGCACTTGAGAAAGCACCTAACAATGGATGAAAAATACGGTGTACCGCCGTATATTAGCCACGCATATCTTAATAACGAATAAAGAGAGCACTCATGTTAAAACTCATATCAAAACCGGCAGTTAAGCTGGTCGAGCGCTATTTGCCAGACCCCTATGTCTTTGTTCTGCTGCTCACGTTAATTGCTTCCGTGGCTGCCATCGCCGTTGAGCGCCAAACACCGCTTGCCGTGCTGCGCATGTGGGGAGATGGTTTTTGGGGGCTACTCACCTTCTCAATGCAAATGCTGCTGGTACTCGTCACGGGTTTCATGCTGGCAAGCTCACCACCGGTCAAACGAATTCTGCAGAAAATCGCTAGCACTGCGAAAAGCCCTGGTGGCGCGATCATTTTAGTCACGCTCGTTTCGCTCGCGGCTAGTTGGATTAACTGGGGGTTTGGCTTGGTTGTTGGGGCGCTTTTTGCCAAAGAGCTCGCTCGTTTGGTACGAGTGGACTATCGGCTTCTGGTTGCCAGCGCTTACTCTGGGTTCGTGGTATGGCATGGCGGTCTTGCTGGTTCAATTCCGTTGACTATTGCTACTGAAGGCCACTTCTCCGCTGATCAAATCGGCGTTATCGGTACCGGCTCAACCATTTTTGCCTTCTTTAACCTTGCGATTGTTATTTGTCTGTTTATCGCCGTACCGCTGGTTAACCGCTTCATGCTGCCGGACGAAAAAGACAGCGTGTATGTGGATCCCAAACTGCTAAACGATGAACCCGAACAGCAAGGCCGTATTACCCGCCCAGCCGAAAAGCTCGAAAACAGTATGCCTCTCGCCCTGCTAGTGGGCGTTCCGGGGCTGTTGTTCCTGCTCGACCATTTTCTGCTCCGTAGTGGTGGCTTGAACCTGAACGTCGTTAATTTCCTGTTCCTATTCTTAGCTATTGTGCTGCATCGTACACCGCGCAACCTGCTCAACAGTTTGAACGAAGCCATAAAAGGCGGCGCTGGCATCGTCATTCAGTTCCCCTTCTACGCGGGTATTATGGCCATAATGGTGCAGTCGGGATTGGCTCAGAGCATGTCTGAGTGGTTAGTCTCTTTCGCCACCGCTACGTCGCTGCCATTCTGGTCCTTCCTAAGTGCCGGCATAGTGAACCTGTTCGTGCCTTCCGGCGGTGGCCAATGGGCTGTTCAAGCCCCAGTCATGCTACCTGCCGCAGAAGCGCTGGGTGCTGATATTCCACGTATTGCCATGGCAGTGGCCTGGGGCGATGCCTGGACCAACCTGCTGCAACCTTTCTGGGCTCTACCGGTACTGGCGATTGCGGGTTTGAAGGCCAAGGACATCATGGGCTTCTGCCTAGTTCAGCTATTGATTACCGGCATTATCATCTCTGTTGGCTTAGTCTGGTTCTAAGCTCTATACCTTTAAAGGCTCCTTTCACTATCATGCCCGCCCACTCATGGGCGGGCATTTTCAACTTATAAGGTTCTACCATGTCTGCAACATCGAACTCAGAAAATAGCGCCCTACCCGGCCAGCATGAACTCTCTATGACGGTTCTTATGACTCCCGATATGGCGAACTTCAGCGGGAAAGTACATGGTGGTGCTATTCTTAAAAAGCTCGATGAAGTGGCCTACGCTTGTGCCAGCCGCTACTCTGGTCATTATGTCGTCACGCTTTCCGTCGATCAGGTGCTGTTTAAACAGCCGATCCACGTCGGCGAGCTGGTAACCTTTCTTGCCAGCGTCAATCATGTGGGGCGCTCTTCTATGGAGATCGGGGTTAAGGTAGTGGCCGAAGATATACGTGAGAAGCTGATTCGTCACACCAATAGCTGTTATCTCACCATGGTGGCAGTAGATTCAGACGGCAAGCCGGCGTTAGTGCCACCGCTAGCGTTGGAAACGTCGCTACAGAAACTGAGATTCGAAAAAGCCGCGCTACGCAAAAAACTGCGTAAGCAGGCAGAGCAGGAAGAGTTGCTAACTCATAAAAACCACCATCAGCAGCACTCTTAACGCTAACCCACACCCCAGAGCAAGGAGCCCTCATGCCCGCCAGGGAGCGCTACCCACACCTACCTAAAACCGTTGAGTATGCGCATATCGGCTGGGATTTTTTTATTCTCGCCGCGGTTATCATCAACCTTAGCCTGTTACTGCTTGACTCGTTATTTCTGATTGGGCCGATTAACGACACCATTGCCAGCCTCACACCCGGCTTTCACGCTTTTTACGATACAGTGATCCACAGCCGTTTTATTACCATCGACTTATTTTTCGTGGGTATTTTTATAGCGGATGTGCTGCTGGGCTGGATGGTAGCAATTGCCGAGCGGCGCTATCACCGCTGGTTTTTCTACCCGTTTGTTAACTGGTACGACGTATTGGGCTGCATTCCCCTCAGCGGATTCCGCTTATTGCGCGTGCTGCGCGTGGTATCGCTATTAAACCGACTGCATCGGCTGCGCTTGATTGATGTGACCAGCTGGGACAGCTACCGCTTTTTTGCCAAGTATTACGACATCCTGCTAGAAGAGCTTTCCGACCGCATTGCACTGCGCTTACTAGGTAATGTACAAGAGCAAATTGTCGCTAGCGATTCACTAACAGAGCGGGTTATTGATCGCGTTATCCTACCTCGCAAGGCTCAGCTAATTCATGAAATTGCTCAGCGGTTAGAAACAACGGTGGGACAAGCCTATCAACAAAACCGCATCGCTATCATGGCGGCGATTGATGACTTAGTTAACCGAACACTGCGGGAAAGCCCAGAAATTCAAAAACTACACCGCCTTCCCATGGGGCACACGGCTTCAAACGCTATGCAGGCGTCACTTAGCGGAGTTGCCCAGCGGCTAGTGGATGAACTCGCTCAGGGCATTCACTCAACAGAGTTTCGTCAACTGGTTGAGCGTACAGCTGAAACAGGCTTCAACAGCTGGCTGACCGTGGATGAAACAAGCGCGCATGTCACCGAACAAGTGCTTTACGACATTCTCGAAATGCTCAAAGAGCAGGTACGCCATCAAGGATGGAAGGACCGTTATGAGTAGTTTGGTTACCAATAGCAGGGCTATTAATAGCCAGCCCTGCTATACGGTAACGGTCGCCAGCGGTGGCTGAGCCAGGCACTGCTTAATAACGTTCAGTGCCTGGGTTAATATCTGCCTGTCAGCAGCAGCGCCAATACAAATCCTAATGGCCTGGGGCGCAGGCGTACTTCCCACGCAAAAAGGCTCCGCATTTGAAACTTTAACGCCTTCCAGCTGCAAGCGTTCACACAGTTCGATGGCACGACTCCCTTCCGGCAGCGTAAGCCAGACATTGCTGCCGTTGTGACTTCGACCCAGCGTGTAATCGGAAAGCACCTCTGTCACTAGTTGCTGTCGCGCGGCCAGCTCCTCGGTTTGCCATGCAAGCAGCGAAGCTGCCTCGGGCTGAGCGATCCAATAACAGGCAATATCAACCATCAGCGGCGGCACCATCCAACTCTGCGCTCTTAACCCAGCGGCTAGGCGTTCAAGCAGCTTATCAGGCGTCCGCAAGACTCCGATACGCAGCCCACCCGCTAATACCTTTGCGGTACTGAAGACAAACAGCGTTCGCTCTGGTGCTAACTGATACAGCGGTGTGCCGCGCTGCTCAGCAGGCAAATACTGCACACCATCTTCCAGTAGCCAACTGTCATAGCGTCTGGCGAGCGCCACCAATTGCTCTCGCCGCGCCTCGCTGAGACAAGCCCCAGTAGGGTTATTCTGATCGGGTGTCACATAGATTAACCTGGGTGGCTGGCGGGCGCACTGGGCCTCCAGCGCCTCCATACACATCCCCGATTCGTCAAAGGCAATGCCGACCATTTTTAGGTGTGCTTGCTGAGCAGCGCTAATTGCACCTGGATAGGTCAAGGCATCGGTCGCCATCAGTTCACCAGGGCGCAGCAACGTACTAAGCACCAGACTAATGCCATGCTGTCCTCCCTGAGTAATCAGTAGCTCATCCGCATCCAGCGACATACCTAACTGCGCTAGCCACCCTGCCAACCTCTCGCGGTGACCTTCGGCTCCCCTCGCATCAAGATAGGAGACTCCTCGCGTTACTGCAGAAGGCGATTCGCTCATAGCCTTTAATGCAGCACTGAACGCCTGCAAACGAAGCGAATGAGGTGGCGGCAAGCTTAAGCTTAAATCAATGACATCGCTGTCATCATTCTGCCGCCATGCCATATCAAAAACGGTTCTTGGTTCAGATTGTTTGACGAAGGTTCCACTGCCTACTCGAGCGGTTACCCAGCCGTGGTGCTCTGCCTCAGCATACCCCCGAGTAACGGTGCCTACGGTTACCCCCAACGCATCCGCTAAGCGCCGCTGAGGTGGTAAACGTTCGCCTGGGGCAAGTTCGCCGGCCGAGATGGCTGCGCCAATGGACTGCGCAATCGCGCGATAGCGTGGCCCAGAAAAACACTCAAGTGATGGCACCCAAATTGTCATGGTGACAATAAAACCTTTGACGTAAATTTACCCGCCATTATGCTTACAAAAGCTACCAAAGAACAATCTAAACCACAAAATTGTATGGATACAAAATGAACAACGAATGGCTACTGCTTGGCCCGGCTGCGCTTTATATGATGTCGATGACGCTTACCCCTGGGCCAAACAATATTATGCTGACCGCCTCTGGGGCGAATTTTGGTTTTCGCAGAACCATGCCTCATATATGGGGCATTTTAGGCGGCTGTTTCCTGCTGTTTTCCGGTATCGCGCTGGGGCTAGGCGTATTGTTTGAACGCTTTCCTATGGCGCAAACGACACTCCGCTGGGTGGGTAGCGCCTATTTGTTGTATTTAGCTTGGAAGATAGCCACTGCGCCACCTCCGAATCTCAACGGAACTCAACACGGGGTGCCGTTAACCTTTTTCCAAGCCGCGATGTTTCAATTCGCCAACCCCAAAGCGTGGGTAATGGGGCTGGCGTTGATGGCAGGGTTTCTTCCCGAAAATGGCCAACCCGTGGTCAACGCACTAGTGTTAGCAGGTTTCGCGGAATTGGTCGCGCTGCCGTGCATTGCCCTGTGGGCAGCGTTTGGCAGCGCGATTGGGCAGTGGATCAAAAGTGATAAAGCATGGCGGTTATTTAATATCACCATGGGGCTGTTAACGGCCGCCTGTGTCGTACTGATCTTACGCTAGCCGCAGCGCAGCGCTTCAATCATGTCATTACTTTCAAGAAGAATATTTAAGCGATCTTCTCGGTAGTCCATGGTGGCGGCGCTGTTAGGCCTAAGCACGCGGACCTGCTTGGCACCGCTCTCACTTTGTAGCGTGGGCACATTGGCTTCATCAAAAGGAGAGCCGATAGCATACTGGACCGCGTCAGCATCGCATGTGGTGTTCGTCACGCTAGAAGTCTGACCTACAGTAGGTGGCGCTGGAGCGGAGACATTATCGGGTGAGCCTGCACATGCCACCAATAAGACCGAGACTGGCAATACTGACGCGAGTAATGCAGCTAAGCGGCTCACTTTCTTCTTCGCACAGCGTGTTGGGTGATTCATTATGGCGCTTCCTTGTGTTGGCAAATAACTACCCTGAATGCAAAACGGGCTAGACAACTATGCCTAACCCGCTCATTCACGCCAAGAAGCAGTGGAAATAAAGCGTATTAACTCGCCGCATCCTGAACCGCCTGGCCACCCTCTTGAACGTCTTGTCCTGCACCTGCAATGGTATTGCAGCCCGCTAGAGCGCCCGCCGTCATCAACAGAATAAAGCTAATACCTAATAGTTTTTTCATCTGTGTTCTCCTTAACAAATCATTCAACATCGGGAAGCTCCGACGGCAGCCTTGCCGTATGGGAGTGCTTTCAGAGTAACAGATTTTAATAATTTCGCCTGTTTTGACCTCCCCTTCCCAAGCCCTTGGCAAGTCCTTGGGTAAGGAGCAAGGTGTATCCGCAGCTGCTATGATAATTTTCATTATCTAAAGGAGCACTTACTTGAAAACGTTTGAACTTGACCCACGGCTAGAAGCGGATACCTTACCACTCGCCGACCTTCCCCTGTGCCGTGCGCTGCTAATGAACGATGCACGCTACCCTTGGGTAGTTCTGGTACCCAGGCGTGACTCGGTCAGCGAAGTGTTTGAACTAAGCCAGGATGAACAAGCCCAGCTATGGCGTGAAACGATCGCGTTAGGGACGGCGATGAAGGAGCTATTTCACGGTGATAAGCTCAATATTGCCACCTTAGGTAATGTGGTCAGTCAGCTGCATATTCATTTGGTAGTGCGCTATACAGATGATGCCAATTGGCCAGCGCCGGTATGGGGAAATGGTAGCCCAGAGCCTTATGAGCTTCCCCTACAGGGTAGTCGCCGCGAACAGTTGCTGGCCCAAATTGAAGGGTTAAAGCTTTAACTTAATTCCCCAGCAAAGAGCCCTGTCTGGATGGTGGCTCACTAAGTAATGGACCACTGGCAGGCTGGGCGGCGCCAGCCATAGAAAGTGATACGCCTAGTGCAACAATGAGAGCACCGCCTGCAAGCGCCGCCCAACCAGCCGCTTTCTCGACCACCTGTCGGCTGCTCTGTTGCTGCAACCGCTTAGCCGCCCAGCCCCGAGCCACAATGCTTGCCAGCGCCAGCACAGAAACGGTAATACCGGTACCAAGCGACATGGCAAGCACCGAAGCGACACCGACGTAAAACTGCCCAAGCAGGCTAGCAGCCCCCAGCATAAGCACTGCCCCAGTGCACGGACGCATTCCAATCGCACCAACGGTCATCAGCGCTGTGCGCCAGTCGAGCGCTTGTTGAGGCTCGATATGATGAGCCCCACCGCAGCA
Organism: Halomonas sp. IOP_6; assembly: GCF_021151565.1. NCBI lineage: Bacteria > Pseudomonadati > Pseudomonadota > Gammaproteobacteria > Oceanospirillales > Halomonadaceae > Halomonas > Halomonas sp. IOP_6. Next base: position 89,633 of record NZ_JAIRBO010000009.1, read on the forward strand.
GTGGGAATGATCATGGCTGTGACTGTGACCAGCAGCATCACTAGCGTGGACTGAGTAAGCTTGACGCAATTGTTTTATCGCCCGCCAGCATAACCAACCACCTAACAGTGCCACTAATATAAAGCTGGCTTGCTCTACCCAAACCACACTGCCCATCGCCTGACGGGTCACCCAGCCTAGCCCATGTACGAGCACTGCTACCATGGCAATCGCCGTTCCCCCCTGCAGCAGAGCTGCCGCAAAAGAGAGCCCCAAGGCGCGACGGGTGGCACCACCGTGAGACGCTAAATACGTCGCTAATACCGCTTTGCCATGCCCAGGCCCCGCGGCATGAAAAACGCCATAAGCAAAACTTACCCCTAGCAGCGTTAGCCAAGTGTTGCTAGAAGGTGTACGAGAGAGTTCGGTAATAGCAAGCGTCAGGGTGCGATGTAAATCTCGCTGCCAAGCCAGCAATTGAAGGCTTACCCCCTGCAAATTAGCCTGTACGATGAAGACCAACAGCAGCGCCCCCGACACGGTAAGCGCTCCCCATAACAGTTGTTGCCGCGTTAAAGGCATTGCCCCTCCGCCGGAAAGTTATAAAGTAACACTTTATACACGACCTTCCAGGTTTTCCGCTAGTCACATTCAATCCGCCCCGTTTCTGCAAAATGGCGGCCCAATCCTGACTCTCCCGTTTCATCCACATCTAACAGCGCTGCTTGCATAACGAGTTCGGGATCAGGGTCAGCAGGTAACACGCTTAAACGGCAGTCGGGCTCGCCATTGAGAATCAGCGCCTGCTCAGAGGGTGCCCCGTCCTCTTCTTCGTGCACCACTTCGATATAGTAGGTTGGGTCAAAGACCTGATACTCCAGCATTCGCCCGGCCAATGGCTGAGGCGTTGCTAACGGCAGAATAAACATAAAGGTTAAGCGACCATCACGCTCCAACGCCGTGTATTCAGACACCTCACCCAGCACTTGCGGCTCGCCATTCACACGAACCTCCGTAAAGTAGTGCTGCTGCGACAGGTTATCGCGGATATCGCTGCCTAGCTGGTCAAGTCCCTCTTGCAAGTTGCTGCCTTGAACCTGCTGTAACTCTTCGAACACCACCAAACTGTAAAAGGGATCCATTCGCCATGTTTGATGAAGCCCTGTTGCGATCCCCTCATCGTTTGTTATCACCCTCACGCTGAGATCAATCCAACCATGGGGGTGAGCCAACACAAGACTGCTGTTTAGCGTGCTACAAACGCCTATTGCCAGCACTAACCAGTAACTGCGGAGTTTATTCAGTGAGCTACCTAGCGGGGGGAATACGCCTGTCACGGCAACTCTCCTAATTTATGTTGCAGCTCAACCAGCCAGGGATCTAATACATACGGTGGCAGCGGCTGATTCCCACGTAACGCCGACAGGCTGACACGGCTGCCACCAGGTACCTCACTTACCTGCAGTTGCAAGCGATACTCTGGCCAGCGGGCTAACGTTGCATCTGCGCGCCCTAGCGCTAAATCAGCGTGCCGAACGACATAGCCTTGCTCCATCATTAACTCAATGGCTTCGCGGAACGCTTGCTCTGGGGAAGCGCTGTAACGTAGTTCTCGCGGCTCTAGTGGCTGCGTAGAGGCACAGCCTGCCAGCATAATAATCATGAGTACTGCGGTGGCCGTTAAAAAGTGCTTACGTAGTGATTTCATAACGCCCTCGGGGTAGCTACCGTTTGCTCAAACGCAGTTTGAAAACGTTGACAAAAATCATCATTGCTAGCGCTGTAAGATTCACGCAGATCCCCTAAGTGGTCAAAGCGCCGAATATCTCGGGAAAGCCGAATATGCCCATCGCGTGCCAGTAGCGATACTCGCTCTACTTCGACAGGTTGATGGTGGAAACCGCCTCCAAATCCACTACCAATCCCCAGACCAATGCTGGAACCACCACGCCCCAAACCAAAACCACCAAAGACCCGCATGCTTCGCCCATACCCAAAGTCGTTATCATAAGGGTCGTAGTAGCCAATCAAATCTCGCTGTCGACTAGCGGTCACCAAGCCTAAATCGGTGTCGGTAGCTTCAAGCTCAAACCCCCATGCTTCCAATACGTCAATACTTTGCGTCACCACCTCCAATGGCGGTGCGGTTTGGCCAGACGGCCCAGTGGGAAAGTAGCAGGCTGCAGAAGGCGCTGGCTCCGCTTGAGGAAGACGCTCTGGCACTGCTTGGCAGCCTGTCAGTATCAACAAGCACGTCATGCTAATCGGTAGTATTGCCTTCATGAGTGATCCTCTCGCCTCAGATGCGGCTGGTGTGTCATCGAACGCCGCGCTAAGCTCGCCAGCAGCCATTCATTAAGATAAATGATAAAAAAATCACGATAAACAATTATGACAACACGTTAGGGAGGTTGTGCGATGAATGTTCTGCTTTGCCCCGATAGTTTTAAAGATGCACTTAGCGCTGAACAAGCAGCAAGCGCCATGGCCGATGGTATTCAACGGGCTGCGCCAACCGCCACGATCCACCTTTGCCCGCTTGCTGATGGCGGCGAAGGCAGCTTGGATGCGCTTATAGCTGCCACCCATGCCGAGCGACGTCAACTAACGGTACAAGATGCCTTGGGGCGGCCGCGTCAAGCATCCTGGGGTTGGCTTAGCGAGCAGCGTACCGCGTTTATCGAACTAGCAGAAGCCAGTGGGCTGCAGCATCTATCCCCTCATCAACGTAATGCCCTGCATACCACCACTTACGGGGTCGGAGAGTTATTTCATGCGGCGCTTGATGCTGGCGCCACGAAGGCGCTGCTTTTTTTAGGTGGCAGTGCCACCAACGATGCAGGCGCAGGCATGCTCCAAGCACTGGGAGCCAAGTTATTAGATAAGCACGGCGACTCGCTTCCCCCCGGTGGCGCAGCACTCCAGCAGCTTGCAACGTTAGACCTTTCCACGCTTGACCCTCGTTTAAACAGCTTAGAAGTTGAAGCCGCCGTGGATGTAGATAACCCGCTGCTAGGATCACATGGGGCGAGCGCTGTCTTTGGCCCGCAAAAAGGCGCATCACCTAACGATGTCGCCACGCTTGATCGCGCTATTGGTCATTTTGCTGAACTAAGCGCCCAGGTACTGGGTCGCGATGAAAAAGAATTAGCAGGCGCGGGGGCTGCGGGTGGCATGGGATTCGCCGCTCGCTGCTTTCTGAACGCCACCCTCACGCCCGGCATTGAGATGATTATGCAGCAAGCCAAGCTACCCAGCCTGCTTCCTAACATTGACCTAGTGATTACCGGAGAAGGTCGCTTAGATGGTCAAAGCCTTTCGGGTAAAACGCCTATTGGCGTTGCCCGTACCGCTAAACGCCACGGCAAACCGATCATCGTACTGGCCGGCAGCCTGGGTGAAGGGTGGCAGGCCTGCCTAGGAGAAGGCGTTACCGCTGCGTTTGCCCTTGCCGACGGCCCGATGACACTTGAAGCTGCTTTACCACGCACCGCTGAGCTACTCGCTGACCGCTGTGAGAGCATTGCAAGGCTTTGGCTCGCTCGATAAATGGGTCAGCCGGCCAACGCGTAAAAACACGCCCCCTTGAAAAACACGCTAGGCGCCTACATCTCTTTTATTAGGCACACATTCGACGACATCTCAGACCTGTACTATGTTGCGTAAGCGATGAGTCAGCCGCCGCCAGCTCACCGCCAAGGTAATGTTATGACGCTATTGCCGCGATGCAAAAAACTTGTTTTGCAACGCTCGCTAAGCGTCTTAAGCTAAATCAAACGATTTGATGACCGTACTGTTTTCAGAGCGGTTACAACCATGGAGGAGCACTACATGAGTGATACAAATAGCATTGGCTTACACGAAGGCAGCGCAAGCCAACTCGCTGAGAAACTTAATCACCTGCTGGCCAATTATCAGATTTTCTATATGAACGTTCGTGGCTACCACTGGAACGTACGAGGTAGCGACTTCTTTGAGCTACACGCGAAATTTGAAGAGTTCTATACCGACTTGCTTACCAAAGTAGATGAAGTGGCAGAACGTATTTTGACGTTAGGCCACAAGCCTATTCATGCGTATAGCGACTATGTAAAAATTTCGCGTATTGAAGAAGATAAAGACGTTCATGATGGTCAAACCTGCGTGAAAGGCGTACTCACCGGCTATCAAACACTGATTGAATTACAGCGGGAATTGCTGGCAATTGCGTCGGACGCTGACGATGAAGGCACCGCTGCACAAGCCGGTGACTATATTCGCGAGCAGGAAAAAACCGTATGGATGCTCAACGCTTACCTGAGCAAATAATACGAGGCTTACCTCGCTGACGGCTAACGTAGGCAGGAGGTAGGCACTAACCAAAACGGCACCCTATACGGTGCCGTTTTTTATGGCGATTTGTCTAACGGGAGTTCGCCAAGGTTTCAATGAAATCGCGTAGCATCTCCCAGAACTCCGCCACCGAGGCAATTTCCACTCGTTCGGCCGGCGAATGTGCACCGCGAATCAGCGGACCAAACGAAATCATGTCTAACTGTGGGTATTTACTTCCCAGGATGCCGCATTCAAGGCCTGCATGAATCACCTTGACCTCGGGTTCGCGGCCCATTAATGCGGCATGCCGAGCGTTAAAGGTAGCAAGCAAGGGGCTTTGTGGATTAGGCACCCAACCTGGGTAGCCATTTTCCACTTTTACCCTAGCGCCCATCAGGCCAAACAGCGCCTGAAAACGTCCCGCCATCGCGTCAGTGGCACTGTCATGCAGTGAACGCACCAGTGCACAAAGATGGAAACGTCCGTCTTCCACGCTTAATACACCTAAATTGTTCGAAGTTTCCACTACTCCCGGTACATCAGCACTCATGCGTTCGACCCCACAGGGGGCCGCGTGCAGCGCAGCCAGCAGCATCGCACTGGCATCCCGCGTTAATGGTTCAGCGTCAGCCAGCTCCACACGCTCGGCAGTAAGCGCCATATTGCTATCGCCACTGCCCAATTCAGCTTTTAGCGTACCAGCAAGCGTTTCCACCATCGCCAGCGCGGCGTCCAGCTCATCGGCTGGCAGGGCAATTTGCGCAAACGCCTCGCGGGGGATGGCATTACGTAGTGTGCCGCCATGGTAATTAATCAGCCGCGCACCAAAGGCTTCCAATGCCCACAGCACGCGGACTAGCAAGCGGTTCGCGTTGCCCAGGGGTTTATCAATATCTATCCCCGAGTGGCCGCCTTTTAGCCCCGTCAGCGCCAGCGAAATCACCTGCTCATTGTCTTGCAGCGCCGTGCTGGGGAGCTGCGCATTCACTACTACATCAGCGCCTCCCGCACAGCCGATATAAACTTGCCCGCGATCTTCACTGTCTAAATTGAGCAGCAATGACCCTTCCAGCCAATTTTCAGCAAGATTGAGCGCGCCCCCCATAGAGGTCTCTTCCTCTAGCGTAAACAGTGCTTCTAACGGGCCATGCGTAAGCGCAGGGTCTTCCAATACTGCCAGAATAGCGGCGACACCAAGGCCATTATCAGCACCTAGTGTGGTGCCATCAGCAAATAGCCAACCGTCTTTTTCATACGTCTGAATAGGGTCGCGGGTAAAATCGTGGTCATGGCCTGCGTTAGCTTGCGCCACCATATCTAGATGGCCCTGCAGCACGATGCCTGGCGCGCTTTCACAGCCGGGCGTGGCTGGCTTACAAATGCGCAAGTTGCCAAACTCATCACGGTCGTGGGGTAGCCCCTGGGAATCTGCCCAGGCCTCCAGCGTCGCCACCAGCGCGGCCTCATGACCAGAGGGACGCGGCGTATTACATAGTGTGCGAAAGTGCTGCCACACTAAACGTGGCTCGAGGGCTTCTAGATGTACGTTCATGGAAACTCTTCATTATCGATAACCAGTTTACTTTACCCCTCCGGGCTACTGGGGAAAAGCGTGCGCTGTTCAATAATTTGTTGAGTCGCGCGACGAATCAGCCGCACTGACTCACCGTGCGCCTTTGCTAACGGCTGGTTTTGGAAGGCCCAGGTAATCAACTGCTGGTGGGCTATTTGCGCCTCTTGCCCTAACGGCCAATGGCTAGCCTCTCTGGCCAGCGCCTGAAGCGCCGCCCTTGCCAAGGCAGGGTCGCGGTGCGCATACCCCACATCGTCCACCGCCTGAATCTCAGCTTTGCTAAGCGGCAAACTAGGCAAGGATGGCAGCAGTAACGCGACGATCGGCGCGGGCAGTGTCGCTAGCTCAAAGGCCAATAGCGTTATCAACGAGGCCGCAAAGGTATCACGCAGCGTCGTCAGCACTGCGTGCCCTTCGCTGGTCAGCGCGCGCGCCACCATAATGGCGTACTCGCCGGTAGCCGTTTCTCGAGTGATGCCTAAACGAACAGGCGCAAACCCGAGCGCCAGCCAAAAACGCAGCAACGATGCTTCGGCACCAAAGGTAGCCCCGTAAAGCGCGATACCCTGCTGACGAGCGTTAGCTATATCCTCTTCTAACAACCGGCGCCCTAACCCTTCACGCCGCCGCTCTGGATGAGTAGCAATGCGCGCTACTCGCCGCCAGCGAGAGGTTAACGCCTCACGGCTGCCACTGTGAGCCGCCAACGACTGGGCCAGTAGATGGCCTTGAGGACGTCGCTCACCACGAGCCACTTGCTCAGCAAGTGCGGCATTAAAGCCACCCTCTTCACGGGTCACCAAAACAGCCTGCGGCTCTTTTGCTGCGATGATTGTGCGAATGGCGGTACCAGGGCCATCTAACAGTTGGCGCAAGTCACTAGGCGTGGTGCGATAGTGGGACTGCACCAGCAAGCCAAACAGTTTCGCTAACAACTCACGCTGCTTGGCTAACTGCGTCTGAGTCAACACCATAGAGGCAGCCTGACAATGAGTACTGGCGTGTGCCTCAGGTAACTGAGCCTCAGGTAGCGGAGCATTAAGCAGCAGCAACGCTTGGATAGTCGCTTCTAAAGGATCTCCCACTGACCAGCGAACAGGGGTATCTAACGGTAACTCTCGCCATTGAGGAGCTGTTCGATTGAGCACCTCGCGAAAACGCAGTGCAAAACCGCGCCCTGAGCCTTCATAGCCATGCACAGTAGTTGCAAACGCGATACGTGGAAAGGCAGCAAGCCAGTGAGCTAACATTGCCGCAGGAATGGCCGCTGCCTCGTCGACGAGTAAATAGCTGCCGCTACCGCCGAGTCTTGCCTGATCAACCTGTTCGTTAAGCGCATCAGGCGCAAGGAAACACAGCGAGCTACCGCTCGGCAGTTCAAACCGCGCTGAGCTGAGGCGTTGACCTTCCGGACATAGCGCTACTACGCGCGCAAACAAGCTTTCCACTGAACTGAGTCGAGGTGCAGTCACCACCAGTTGCGTCACGCTTTTTTGTAGCAGGCGAGCGCAAGCAATCCCCAATGCAGCGCTTTTACCCCGCCCACGATCCGCGGTAATAACCAATGGCCGGCGACGCTTTAGTTTTACTAGCGCATTCACTGCACGAGCCTGATCAGCCGTCAAACAGTCTGCGTCGTCAAACGGAGCCGCACGCGAGTCTCGAATAGACAGCCTGGGCAGCATGAGGCTACCGTCTACCTCCCAGCGAACAATAGCGCTCTCACCCGTCAGCTGAAACGCTAACCGTTTAAGGTAATGAGCGCTCAGCGAATCCCAACGCCACGGATAATCGGCAAAGCGGGCATAATCAGGATCAGGCTGTTCACCCCAGTTGCTGGGCGTAATAATCACCAATAACCCACCAGCACTCACGGTACCCGCTAATGCGCCTAGCGCATCTGGATCTAATCCTTGGCTACCATTAGCGTCTAGGACGATTAGCTGATGCTCCGCACCTAGCCGTGTGCGAGCTTTACTGGCTGGTAAACATGGCGCCACTGGCGTTTCATGCTCAGCGCCCACCCACAGCGGTGCCTGCCACATTTGCTCTTCCCACAACAGTTGCGCCTGCTGGCGGGCCTTATCAGGCGACCCATATAGCCATACCAGCGCCCGCCAACGACGGCGCTGCAAGCGGGTGGCATGATGAACCAAGGCTGATGCTTGCTTAATGACAGCGTTGAGTTTGTCAACGCGACAGCCTGCTCGCATAGCAACTCCTGAGATTGTCTTTTATTTACAACTTTGGTTGTAGATCAGCGTAATTTTCAACGCTCTTAGAGCTAACCATAAGGTTAAGAAAGTTACTAAAAAATATACAAATAATTGTTTTTAATGATCTAAATTTTTCAAAGAAACATCTTATATGACGTTAAATTCCTTGAGTTACTGATATTGCGCTGCAGCGGGGGGAGTGTGCTAGCTTAGCGATGCAGCCTTGCGGCGTTTACCTTACGTAAACGTAAGCCATACTCGCTGTACTTTCCTGCTTTCAGGTAATAAACACTAATAACGCCAACCGCCAAAGTACCAGGAAACATACAATGAAAAAGATGACTAAATTCGCACTATCCAGCCTCGCCGCTGGTGTCGCTTTCGCCGCACTCACCTCTACTGCTCAAGCGCAAGAGCAGTGGACAATGACGACTACCTGGCCCGAAAACCTTGACCTGATTAAGATTGATCAGCACTGGGCAGAGCTTGTAAACCAACTTGCAGGTGACGAAGTACAAATTAACTTCCGTGCAGGCGGCACGCTAATGCCTGGCACTGAAGTGTTCGACGCTACCGAAACCGGCGCTATCCAGGCTTCTGGCGATTGGCCAGGCTACTGGGCAGGCTTGAACCCAGCGTTCTCTCCTCTGGCCACCACTACCAGCCTGTTTAACGGCGTGGATTACTTGAACTGGATTCAACAGTGGGGCGGTTTTGAGCTCTATCAAGAAATTTATGGCCAGTACAACATGGTGTATTTGCCCTACGGCATTACCAACAACGAATCTGGTTTCATGGGCCGCACCCCGATTGAGAGCATCGCAGATCTTGAAGGTAAGCGTTTGCGCCTATCGGGACGCGACCAGGGCCGAGTACTCGAAGAGTTAGGCGGTTCACAGGTCACTCTGGCCGGTGGTGAAGTGTATCAAGCGATTGAACGCGGCGTAATTGATGCAGGTGAGTTCTCGACTCCAGGCGTTGATTTTAACGCTGGTTTTGCTGAAGTTGCTGAATACTGGGCAACACCTGGCTGGCACCAGTCGGCAAGCGTTTTCGGCGTTATGATTAACAAAGACGCTTGGGATGCCCTGTCTGAAGAAACCCAGGCTAAGCTTAAAACAGCTGCTGAAGCCACCATGGCTTGGTCACTTTCCTGGTCGGAGCGTGAATCTACCGAAGCAACCCAGAAGTTTATTGATGCGGGCGTCACCATTAACCAGTTCTCAGAGGAAGACTTGGCGCGCATCCAGGAAATTACCAACGATGTCATTGTACGTGGCGCTTGTGAAAATTCCGACCACGCCAAGGTCTATCACTCCATGATTACTTATCTACAAGAGTACGCTGCATGGCGTGATGTTACTGCGCCATTCAACATGAGCCGCACGATGGATAACCTACCCTCATTGGAAGAGATCGAAGCCTGCCTATAAGGCGTTTAAGTGCCGCCCCTGCGCTGCTGGGGCGGTTATTGCTTAGCTGCGGAGACCTTCCATGAACGCGATTGCCAAGGCGATCGATGCAATTAACGAGCTGCTGGGCCGCATCATTGCACCGTTAATTGCCATCATTACTCTAATAGTGCTTTACGACATTGTGTCGCGCTTCTTCTTTGGCCGCCCTAGCGACTGGGCGTTTGATGTCACCAAAATGCTGTTCGGCGCCCACTTTATGCTGATGGCCGCCTATGGATTGCGCCACCATGCCCACGTGGAAGTCGACGTTATTAAACGCCTGCTATCACGCAAAAAGCAGGCCGTACTCGACCTGCTCGGCTATTTGATATTCTTTGTGCCCTTCATCTGGCTGCTATTGACCTACGGCTGGCGCTTTTTCGAGCGCTCGTTCAGTCGTGGCGAAACGACCTACGGAATGGTCTCAATCCCGGTGTATCCGGTGAAAGGCGTTATCGTAGTCGCTGCTGCGCTTATTTTGTTGCAGGCGATTGCTATCGTTCTGCGCGCCATTATGCAGCTGCGTGAGGAGACGTCCGCATGAGTGCAGAACTACTGACGCTGGTGATGTTTGGTGGTCTTTTAGTTGGCCTGTTTATGGGTCATCCACTTGCTTTTGTATTGGGTGGCATGGCGGTCATCGGTGCTTATTTAGGGCCGGGCATTAATACCCTGGGTATCATCATTAACAACGTCTATGGCAACGCTATGGACAACTATGTACTAGTGGCGATACCACTGTTTATTCTAATGGCGCGCTTTCTTAATGACTCAGGCGTCACCGAAAAAATGTTTGATGCCATGCGCTTGCTGCTGGCGAACCTTCGCGGTGGATTAGCGCTTACCGTGGTGGTTGTATCTGTCTTACTTGCAGCTACCACTGGCATTGTCGGCGCGTCGATTGCCGTTATGGGCATGATTGCCTTAGTGCCAATGCTTAAGTATGGCTATAACAAAGAGCTGAGTGCTGGCGTCATCATGGCTAGCGGCTGTCTGGGCATTTTGATTCCCCCCAGCATTATGCTGATTTTAATGGCAAGCTACTCACCTGTCTCAGTGGGCGCACTCTTTGCTGGCGCGTTAGTACCCGGCCTGATACTGGGGGTGATGTATGCGCTGTACGTGCTGGTAATCTGCTGGCTCAAACCTAGCTACGGACCTAAAGTACCTGCAGAAGAGCGCGCTGAAGTCAGCACAAAACAGCTACTGATCATGCTGGGCAAGTATGTTGTCCCGCCAATGTCGTTAATTCTCGGCGTACTGGGGGCACTGTTTACCGGTGTGGCGACGGCGACTGAGGCATCCGCCATTGGTGTTTTTATCGCTTTCCTACTGTTTTTAATCTTCGGCGACCGCAAACTATCAACCTGTTACAACACGCTGATTGAAGCTGGCAAAACCACAACGATGGTGATGTTAGTGCTCGTCGGGGCCACGGCGTTCACTGGGGTATTCTCGATTGGTGGCGGGATGACCGTGATCAGTGATTTTGTACTGGCCATGCCGGGTGGCACCGTTGGTGCCCTGCTATTAATGCTGTTCCTGGTATTCATTCTCGGCATGTTCCTTGATTGGACTGGCATTGTGTTGCTTAGCTTCCCTATCATGCTGCCAATCATTTCGCAGATGGGCGTGGATGTACTGTGGTTCGTCGTCATGGTGGCGGTGGTGTTACAAACCTCCTTCTTAACGCCGCCCTTTGGTTATGCGCTGTTCTATTTGAAAGGGGTGGCTCCACCAGGGGTCGAAATCATCGACTTATATAAAGCCGTCGTGCCATTTGTGGCCATCATCCTTTTCGCCTGCATACTAATGGCTATTTTCCCTAGTTTGATTACGGGACTACCTAGTGTGCTGGTGGGCTACCAGTGATACCAAGCTACTAATGCAAAACGCACAACTTCCCCCCGCCTTGCGGGGGGATTTTTTTGATAGCCACAATGTTGGCTGCAGTAGCCTAACGCAAGTGATACTATTTGCAGCCGCTATTTTTTCGCATTGACGAGCCAAGCTGCCCCTCATCCAAGGAGACAACGACGTGTCTACGCCAGCTCGCCGCTCACCATCGGCCCTGCTTTCAGGTTTTGCGTCACGCATTTCACTATCGCTCAACCCTTGGTCAATCGCGCTTTTTTTGATCGCCCTTGTTGTCGCACTGCCTATTATTGTGGTCCTAAGCCATATTTTTGTGCCGACAGAAGGCGTTTGGCAGCACCTTGCAAGCACCGTATTACCACGCTACCTCTCTAATACGTTCTGGCTGGTGCTATGGGTTGGCATTGGCACTCTGATTACAGGCGCCGGGACTGCGTGGCTGGTGGTGATGTGCCGTTTCCCAGGCAAGCGCATATTTGAATGGGCGCTGCTGTTACCCCTGGCGGTACCAACGTATGTCATTGCCTACGCCTATACCGACTTTTTCCAAGTAGCAGGACCGCTACAAAGCTTATTGCGTGAATGGTTTGACTGGCGAGTGGGCGATTACTATTTCCCCAATGTGCGCTCACTAGGCGGCGCGGCAACCCTGATTACCTTTGTGCTTTACCCGTATGTGTATCTGTTAGCTAGAGCTTCTTTTCTTGAGCAGTCGGTATGTGTATTAGATGTAGGCCGCACTCTGGGGCGTGGCCCCTGGCGCTTGTTTGCCAGCGTGGCGTTGCCCCTCGCCCGCCCGGCATTAGTAGGCGGCGTTTCACTGGTACTGATGGAGACGCTTAACGAATTTGGCGCGGTGCAGTTTTTTGGAGTAGATACCTTCACTACGGGGATCTATCGCACATGGTTTGGCTTGGGTGAACCCGTCGCTGCCGCGCAGCTAGCCGCTTGCCTGCTGACCTTCGTCATTGTATTGGTTCTTCTAGAGCGCTATTCGCGGGGTAAACGGCGCTACTTCCATACCACCAACCGCTATCAGCAACTACCGGAATATCAGTTGCGTGGCTGGCATGCACTCGGGGCTACCCTGGCGTGTTTGCTGCCCATTATTATCGGCTTTTTATTGCCCAGCGGTATTTTGCTCAATATGGCCATTAAAACGGGCGATAGCTTGTTCGGCACACGGTTTATTGGCTTTGCTATGAATAGCCTGAGCCTCGCGACCGTTGCCGCATTGATTGCGGTAGGGTTAGCCGTACTCCTGAGCTACGGGGTTAGGCTCAACAATTCACCAAGCGCACGATTTTTCACACGTATCGCCGCAATGGGCTATGCCATTCCTGGCTCGGTGGTTGCCGTAGGCATCCTGATTCCGTTTGCTTGGCTGGATAACTCGCTGAACATGTGGCTTCACGAACACTACGGAAAAATCATTGGTCTAGTGTTTAGCGGCTCAGCATTTATTTTGATTTACGCTTATGTAGTACGCTTTTTGGCCGTCTCGTTTAACGCGGTAGAAGCGAGCCTTGGCAAAGTAACCCCCAGCATGGATGCCGCATCCCGCACCTTGGGCCAAACCGCTGGCGGTACACTGCGCCATATTCATACGCCGCTGATGCGTAGCAGTCTCCTAGCAGCTGGGATTCTGGTATTTGTCGATGTGATGAAAGAACTGCCCGCCACGATCATCCTGCGCCCCTTCAACTTTGACACGCTGGCAGTACGTGCTCACAGCCTCGCCTCAGATGAACGCTTAGCTGAAGCGTCAACAGCCTCTCTGACCATTGTGGTAGTGGGCATCTTACCGGTGATTTTACTCAGCTTGGCAATGCGCCGGGCGCGCCCTGGTAGCCAAGCTGAGTAGTGGAAGCGAGCAAGCGCTGAACAGCGAAAAATTAACGCGGAAAGATAAATACCTGGGAGTGGTCCAAGTCGATATCAATCGGCTGGCCCTCCTGGGGTAAAAACACGCCTGGCACACGGGCGTGAAGGTGGGCTTCCTGACCATCTTCTCCATGCGCACATAAGTGAATAAGGCTGGAACGCCCTAGCAGCTTAGCCATGACCACATGGCTGTGGCTATGCGATTCTACGGGCAAGTCACGCTCTTTGATACGCAGTGCTTCGGGGCGAATCATCACCTGAACGTTACTGCCTTCTGGCAACCAGCTGGCATCTACCGGCCCAACTGGCGTAGCGACAAAGCCCCCTTTAACAATGCCGCTTAACTCATTCACCTCGCCAAAAAACGTCACCACAAAGGGAGCCACTGGCGCGCAATAAAGCTCACGGGGGGTGCCAGTCTGAACGATTTCGCCATCCCGCATTAGCGCGATACGGTCTGCCATAAACATGGCTTCTTCAGGGTCGTGGGTCACTAGCAGGGTCGCTGAGCCGAGCTTTTTCAACACGTGCAGCGTATCGTCTCGGATGCGATCACGTAGCCGCGCATCCAGGCTAGAAAAGGGTTCATCCAGTAACATTAATTTAGGCGTGGGCGCCAGCGCTCGCGCCAGCGCAACGCGCTGCTGCTGCCCACCTGACAACATATGCGGATAGCTCTCGGCGTAGTCGGCCATGCCGAGTTGAGCCAGCAGTTCCAGCGCACGCTCTCGGCGCTGGCTAGAGGGCAAATTTTTCAGACCGAAGGTAACATTTTCCAGCACGCTAAGGTGTGGGAACAAGGCTGAGTCTTGGAAAGCAAGCCCAACATTGCGCTTTTCCGGTGGCACATGACGCTTACCGGGTGCCGCAATGGATAAACCATCAAGACTAACCGAGCCTTCCTGCACGACCTCTAAGCCCGCAGCAATCCGAAGCAGTGTGGTTTTGCCGCAACCAGAAGGGCCCAGTAAACACACAACCTCGCCTGGAGCGATATCAAGATCAATGCCTTTCACCACTTTATTAGCCGCAAACGTGTGCTGAATACCACGAAGCGACAGTGCTGATGCAGGCGCCGACACATCGGAAAGTGACACAGTTGCCGTCATTATTTCACCATTGTCTCGTCCACCCGCGACATGATAAACGCATGCCGCTGCGAACACGGTTGAAAGTTATTTGCATTCTATTTTCTATTGAGTAGAGATGCACGTTTCTTGCTAAACAGCAGATGCGTTTCATTAGCATTTAACTTGACGTCAACCAAGAGAAGCGTTTCAATACGTCACGTCGCTAATGCAACTTATTATCATAAACATTCAGGGTATTTGTTATGAAAAAAGCACGTCTTACGGCTACCGTAGCTGCCATCATGGCAGGTTCTGCTTTTGCAGGTAGCGCGCTCGCTAACGAGGTCAACATTTACTCCGCCCGCCATTACGATTCTGATGAGATTCTCTACAAAGCGTTCACTGAAGAGACCGGCATCGAAGTTAATGTACTGGAAGGCGACTCCGACCAGTTGATGGAGCGCATGCAGCGTGAAGGCATTGCTAGCCCTGCTGACGTAATGCTTACCGTTGATGCAGGCCGCCTATGGCGCGCCGAGCAAGACGGCCTTTTTCAAAGCGTAGACTCTGACGTGCTTAACGAGCGCCTGCCAGAATCAATGCGCCACCCTGACGGCCTGTGGTTTGGCTTTAGCCAGCGCGCACGGGTTATTTTCTACAACCGTGAGAACTTTGACCCCAGCCAAATCACCTCCTATGAAGACCTGGCCGATCCGCAGTTTGAAGGCCAAGTATGCATTCGCTCTTCCAACAACATTTATAACCAGTCGCTACTCGCCTCACTGATTGAGCACCACGGCGAAGAAGGTGCGGAAGAGTGGGCCCAAGGTGTTGTGAATAATATGGCGCGCGACCCAGAAGGCGGCGATACCGATCAGATTCTTGGCGTTGCGAGTGGTGAGTGCGACTTAGCAGTTGCGAACCACTACTACTACGTTCGTTTACTGCATTCCGATGAAGATGCCGACCGCGAAGCCGCGCGCAAAGTGGGGATGATTTTCCCCAACCAGGATGATCGTGGCACCCACGTTAACGTTGGCGGCGCTGGCTTAGTGGCTAACGCGCAAAACCCAGAAAACGGCATTCGCTTCCTGGAGTTCTTAGCCTCTGACGAAGCTCAGGAAGTACTGGCTGACCGTAACTACGAGTTCCCCGTCGTGGAAGGCATCAAGAAAAACCCGGTGCTTGAATCTTGGGGTGATTTCGCCAAAGACGATATCAACATCAGCATCCTGGGTGAAAATAACCCAGAAGCGATTCGTATTTTCGATCGCGTAAGCTGGCGTTAAGCTCTGCGGCTCTTAGGACTCATGAGCCGCAAGCA
This sequence comes from Halomonas sp. IOP_6, assembly GCF_021151565.1. NCBI lineage: Bacteria > Pseudomonadati > Pseudomonadota > Gammaproteobacteria > Oceanospirillales > Halomonadaceae > Halomonas > Halomonas sp. IOP_6. The sequence goes on from NZ_JAIRBO010000009.1 coordinate 105,322, forward strand.
TAACTAAAAAAACACCTGCAGCTCAGCTGCAGGTGTTTTTTATTGGGCTGTCGGTCACGACCCCGTAACGTCGTTTAAGCCTTACTTAGCCTAGAGGCCTTAGCCTAGCAGGCTTCATGCTAGTGGTTAATACTAGTGGGCTTCATCCCAGTTGGCGCCGCTTTCGGCTTCAACAATCAGCGGCACGCTAAGCGTGGCAGCGGCTTGCATACGCGCCTGAACTTGCTCAATAAACGCCTCAACTTGCCCTTCGGCCACCTCAAACACTAGCTCATCGTGCACCTGCATAACCATGAGGGCGTCAAACTCCCCTTCAGCAAGCCATGCATCGACATCAATCATCGCCTGCTTGATGATATCAGCTGCCGTGCCCTGCATAGGCGCGTTAATGGCGGTGCGTTCAGCACCCTGGCGGCTATTGCGGTTTTGCGAGTGGATCTCTGGCAGGTACAGCCGCCGCCCTAGCACGGTTTCCACAAAGCCATCTTCTGCGGCCTGGGTGCGAATACGATCCATATAGCGAGCAACGCCAGGATAACGGTCAAAATAGCGGTCGATGTAGGTTTGCGCCTGATTGCGATCAATATGCAGCTGGCGTGATAAGCCCCAAGCGCTCATGCCGTAAATTAGGCCAAAGTTGATCGCTTTAGCGCTGCGCCGCTGGTCGGCAGAGACCTTTTCAAGCGCAGTACCAAACACTTCGGCAGCGGTCGCAGTGTGGATATCGCGCCCTTCCGCAAACGCCTCTAAAAGCCCTTTATCTTCTGAGAGGTGCGCCATAATACGCAGCTCAATTTGCGAGTAGTCTGCCGCCACAATGCGATAGCCTGGGCGTGCCACAAACGCTTGACGGATTTTACGCCCCTCTTCTGTGCGAATCGGGATGTTTTGCAGATTCGGGTCGGACGACGAGAGACGCCCTGTCGCCGTCACCGCTTGGTGATAGCTGGTATGCACTCGGCCAGTGGTTTTATTGAGCAGGCGCGGTAGCTTATCGGTATAGGTGGATTTTAGCTTCGCCAGCCCCCGGTGCTGCATAATCACCTTGGGCAAGGGGTAATCCAGCGCCAACTCCTCTAGCACCGCCTCTGCTGTCGAAGGTGCGCCTTTGGGAGTTTTCTTGATCACCGGAATTTTCTGCTCTTCGAACAGAATCTGCCCCAGCTGTTTGGGCGAACCGAGATTAAACTCACGACCGGCTAACTCGAATGCCTCGCTTTCAAGCTCACGAATACGGCGCTCTAGCTGCTGGCTTTGCTCGTGCAGACGTTCGGCATCCAGTGCGACACCATTGCGTTCAATCCGCGACAACACGTTAATCAGCGGCAGTTCAAGATGATCCAGCACGTCCGCTAAACGCCCTTCCCGCTCCACCTGAGGACGCAGTATTTCTTGCAGCCGTAGCGTGATATCTACATCTTCACAGGCATAAGGAACCGCTTGCTCTAGGGCAATCTGGTTAAACGTGAGTTGCTTGGCACCCTTTCCAGCGATCTCTTCGAAAGAGATGGTTTTTTCGCCCAAATACTTCAGTGCCAGCGAATCCATGTCGTGACGCGTGGCGGTGGAATTCAACACGTACGAGGCTAGCATAGTGTCGGCCAGCGGCCCCACTACGCGAATATCATAGTTTGCCAGCACGGAAATATCGTACTTAAGGTTCTGGCCAACTTTGGTTTTTTCAGGATCTTCCAGCAGCGGCTTTAATGCCTGCAGGACCTGTTGACGATCAAGCTGTGCGGGCGCATCCAGATAGTCATGGGCCAGTGGAATATAGGCCGCTTCACCAGCCTCCAGTGCCAGGCCAACGCCGACAATATCGGCGTCCATATAATTCAGGCTGGTCGTTTCTAAGTCGAAGCAAAAGCGCTCGGCTTTTTTCAGTCGCGCTAGCCACGCATCAAACTCAGCTTGCTCAACGATGACATGGTCGTTTCGCTGGCTGGAAGCCGCGGCGCTATCAGTCACGTCATTAGCAGCGTTATCAGGCGCAGGCTCGCCCCCTTTTACATCATCGACGCCCTCATCGGTACCTGCCAGTAGCTCAGCCAACCATTGCTTGAACTCCATTTCTTTATAGAGTTCTACCAGCGCCTCGCGGTCTGGATGCGCAATATCCAAGTCATCCAGACCCACAGGCAGTTCGCAGTCGGTCTTAATGGTCGCTAATTGGTAAGAGAGAAAGGCCTGCTCACGGTGCTCTTCCAGCTTCTTAGGTAACGTTTTCGCACCACGGAAGCTGAGTGTTTTGACACGTTCCAGATCACCATAAATGGTCTCTAAACCACCTTCCATGCCTTGCAACAGACCTATGGCAGTCTTTTCGCCCACCCCCGGCACGCCGGGAATGTTATCAACCTTGTCACCCATCAAGGCCAGAAAATCAATGATCAGCGAGGGCGGCAGCCCAAATTTCTCTTTGACACCCGCTTCATCGAGGGTTTCTTCTTTCATGGTATTGACCAGTGTGATGTGGTCATTCACCAACTGCGCCATATCTTTATCGCCAGTTGAGATCACCGCATCACGGCCAGCCTGGGTGGCATGATGGGCCAGGGTACCAATCACATCGTCGGCTTCAACGCCCTCAATGCACAGCAGCGGTAAGCCTAGCGCTTTTACACAAGCGTGCAGCGGCTTAATTTGGCTGCGCAGGTCATCCGGCATGGGCGGTCGATGAGCTTTATAGTCGCTGTACATCTCATCGCGAAAGGTTTTTCCTGGTGCATCAAACACCACCGCCATTGGGCTTTCCGGGTAGTCTTTGATCAACCGCTTGAGCATATTTAATACGCCTTTCACGGCCCCCGTAGGCTGGCCGTTGGAGGTCGTTAACGGTGGCAGCGCGTGAAAAGCGCGATATAGGTACGATGAGCCATCGACAAGCACGATTGGGGCACGGGCCATAACCAATTCCATTGTTAGCAACACAGTAAGAAGTCTATTAGCTATGATACGCGTTCACGGCAATGGCTGCAGAAACAACCGTTACGAATAACGCATTTCAAACTCACACAACGCTGCCAACTGACCCTGCAAGCCGCTACAATAATGGGCTTAGCAACCTGGGCGAGATTCTCATGGCTGTATTTACTCCGCTGAGCGACGTTCAGGTCGCCGCGTTTTTGGAAAAATTTGATGTAGGCAGCTTCGTTTCGCTACAAGGCGTTGCCGGTGGCACAGAAAACTCGACGTTTTTTGTGACCACCGATCGTCGTGAGCTGGTGTTAACCCTGTTTGAACAGGGCGAACATGAAGAGCTGCCGTTTTTTGTCGAGTTGTTGGATTACCTGGATGAGCACCGTCTGCCGGTGCCCGGTACTATTCACGACCGCGAAGGGATTGCGCTACACAGTTTGGCAGGCAAGCCTGCCTTACTGTTTCCACGCCTACCAGGCAAGCATCCTAGCGCCCCTAACCTTGCCCAATGCCAAGCGCTGGGCAATACGTTGGGGCATTTGCATGTTGTCTCCCAGCGTTTTCCTGGCCATCGGCCAAACCCGCGCGACCTTCACTGGCTGCGAGCAGTGCATCACAAGGTGCTAACGTATATTAGCCCTGACGACCAAACGCTGATGAAAAATGAAGTCGATGACTTCGAAGGTGCCTTTAGCCAGCACGGCGAGCTACCGCAAGGAGCGCTTCACGGCGACTTATTCCGTGACAACACGCTGTTTGAGGGCGACCAATTAGGCGGTGTTATCGATTTTTACAACGGTTGTACCGGCGATTTGCTATTTGATCTCGCCATCGTCATTAACGACTGGGCAACCAATGAGGATGGCACGCTGAATGCTGAGCGTTATGAAGCCATTCTGAGCGCTTACCAAGCACGTCGCCCTCTCACCGCAGATGAACGTGAATTATGGCCAACCATGTTGCGCATGACGGCATTGCGATATTGGCTATCGCGCCTGCTGGTTGTCTATGTTGACCCACCTGCCCATGACCTAACGCCTCATGACCCTGAGCGTTTCCGAACCATTTTAAAAGCGCGCATTGCATTTGGCGCACTACCGCTCCCAGAGGTTTCTTGATGATCGAATCGGTGACCACCAGCGCCCAGGCCTTACGCGCCCGACGCACATGGAATATTGACCAATGGGGCAGTGGCTACTTTGATGTGAACGACCACGGGCAAGCCTTGGTTCGTCCGCTAGGTAGCGACGCAGAAGGCCCAGCATTGCCACTTAGCGGGCTTGTGCGTCAGTTGCAGACTGCGGGTCTGCGGTTGCCGGTACTGGTAAGGTTTAGCGACATTCTGCACGACCGCGTAGAACAGCTGTGCGGTGCGTTTGATATCGCGATGCAGGACATCGACTATCAGGGCGGCTACACAGCCGTTTATCCGATCAAAGTGAATCAGCAGCGCCGCGTGGTGGAAGAGATCCTCGCCACCTCCGAGCGAGGCAATGGTCGCGTAGGCTTAGAAGCAGGCAGTAAACCGGAGCTGCTGGCAGTGCTGGCGCTGTCTGATGGCGGCTCCTCGCTGATCGTCTGCAATGGTTATAAAGACCGCGAGTACGTTCGCCTAGCGCTGCTGGGTGAAAAGCTGGGGCATCGCGTTTACCTGGTCGTTGAGAAGCTGTCTGAGCTAGAGCTTATATTAGAAGAGGCGCGTGAGTTGGAAGTCACCCCGCGTATTGGTTTGCGGGCACGGCTTGCCTCAGTGGGTAAGGGTAAATGGCAAAATACCGGCGGCGAGAAGTCGAAGTTTGGTCTGACTGCCAGTCAAATTCTTGACGTAGTCGCGACCTTGCGCGCTCAAAATGCGTTAGAGAGCCTACAGTTAGTGCACTTTCATCTCGGCTCGCAAATTGCCAATATTCGCGACATTCAGCGCGGTCTGCGGGAATGCGCCCGTTTTTACCAAAACCTGATGAGCCTAGGGGCACCGATTGATACCGTCGATGTGGGTGGCGGTCTAGGAATCGACTACGAAGGCACCCGCTCACGTAGCTACTGCTCAGCCAACTACTCCATGCAGGAGTATGCACGTAACGTCGTTAGCGCCTTTGCGCAGCTGTGTCAGGAGGCTGACCTTCCCCAGCCTCATCTGATCAGCGAGTCAGGCCGTGCGCTAACGGCTCATCATGCCGTGTTGATCACCAACGTAATTAGCGAAGAGCGCGTTAACGATTCGCCTCCAGAGCGCTCTTCTCAGGAAGACCTCCAGGTGGAAGCCCTATGGCGGGTTTTTGAGCAGTTAGCCGAAAGCCAGGAGCCCCGTGTTTTGGTGGAAGCCTGGCATGATCTTCTGCAGGCGGTTAGTGAGCTGCAAGACCGTTTCGTAATGGGCTTAAGTGATATCAATGCCCGTGCCGAAGGTGAACGACTTTATATGGCAGCCTGTGCACGCCTACGCGGTCAACTCGATACCCGTAATCGCGCGCACCGGGAAATTATGGACGAACTGGCCGAAAAGCTAGCCGACAAGCTGTTTGTCAATTTCTCATTATTCCAGTCGGTGCCTGACGTTTGGGGAATCGAACAGATATTCCCTGTTCTGCCGTTGAGCGGGTTAGACCAACCCCCCACTCGTCGCGCAGTCATTCAGGATATTACCTGCGATTCAGATGGTCGCATTGATAGCTACGTGGATGGCCAAGGCGTGGAAAGCACACTACCGCTGCCCGAGTGGGCGAGCGACGACGAGCGTTGGCTAGGCTTCTTCCTGGTAGGTGCCTATCAGGAAATTCTCGGCGACTTGCACAACCTGTTCGGCGATACCGACTCAGTCGATGCCGCACTGGGTGAAGATGGCGAGTGGGTCCTTTCTAACCTACAGGCAGGCGATACGGTGGCCGATGTTTTAGCCTACGTGAATTTTGATGCTCGAGTGCTTAAGCAAAAGCTCACCGAGCAACTAATCACTAGCGGCTTTTCGACCCAAGAGCAGGCAAAGTTTGCCGCTAGCCTGAGCGAAGGCCTGGATGGCTACACCTATTTAGAATAGTGCTTATAGAACCGTGCTTATAGAATAGGCCAACGAAAAAGCCACTGACATCGTCAGTGGCTTTTCGCATAACTGCTAACGCTTACCTATTGTTGGTTTTGGCGTCATCGCCATCCAACTACTCTACTACGCTAGTGGTGATTTCTAACCCGCCGGTCAACGTTAAACGCAGCGAAGCTCCACGGGGCAATTCGCCCACACCCGCAGGTGTGCCTGTCAAAATGACGTCACCCGGCTCTAGCGTGAAGTGACGACTCATCTCTGCCACCAACGTCGGGATCGCGAAGATCATATCGGCACCTTCTCCGTGTTGACGCTCTTCACCATCAATCTCAAGGGTGAACACCAGCGCGTTCCAATTGGGGATGCGGCTTAGCGGCAAAAACGGTGATAGTGGGCAAGCACCATCAAATGCTTTTGCTATTTCCCACGGGTGCCCTTTCTCTTTCAGCTTGGTTTGCACATCTCGCAGCGTTAAATCCATCGCCAGGCCAATACCCACAATGGCACGCTCTGCTTCATCTTGAGTAGCGTGAGTCAGTGTCTCTCCAACCAAAAGCGCAAGTTCGACTTCATAATGTACATCACCCCGTGAAAACGGCGGATCAAGAGGTTTAGTCAAGTCCACCACACTGGTGGCGGGCTTCATAAATAACAGTGGCTCACTGGGGACCGGATTATCCAGTTCTTTGGCATGGTCGGCATAGTTGCGGCCAACGCAGACGATTTTGCCCAACGCGTGGGGAAACTCCTGACCATCGGTAAACTGGGGAACAAAACACATGGCGGGTCCTCTCCTTCTCATTATGCGTGCCGCATTCGCAACGACAGGCGCAACAGTCTACCCCAGCTATGCGTATGTTCCACAACCTCTTCTATAGCATTTTATACATACTACTAGCGATACGTTAGATTATGCGTCGGGCGTCCAGCGATCCTCGGGCCCATGCGCCAAAAAGCTAGGGCGCTGCTTGGGAGCAGCAAACGGTGCAACACAGCGATTATCCGGACGATTAAATACAAAGAACACGTTGCTGCGGGGGTCAGGCGACAAATTGGCATTAGATGCATGCAACGTGTTGCAATCAAATAGCAACAGGCCACCAGCCCTACCCTTCGGCGCTTCAATGCCATATTTTGCTACTAACTGAGTCAGCGCTTCTTGGCTGGGTACGCCAATCTCCTGTGCTTTAAGCGAGCTTTTGTGGTTATCCTCCGGTGTTTCCCCCAAGCAGGGCACAAATTCTAAATGGGAGCCTGGAACCAGCATAAGCGGACCATTAAATTCATGGTTATCGGTCAAGATTAGTGAAGCGCTAACAGCATGCATATTCGGCATACCATCTTCCGCGTGCCACGTCTCGAAATCAGAGTGCCAATTAAATCCTTTACCTGCAAAACCTGGCTTATAATTAATCCGTGACTGGTGCACGTAAGGATTAGCGCCAATGATCTGCCGGGCTGCACCCGCTAAGCGTTCGTCACTGGCCAGTTGACCTAATCGCTCAGAAAGCCTATGCACGGCAAATAACGAACGAATATCGTGGCTTTCTGGCTCAGTAACGCTGAATTCCTGATCGCGATAAGCATTATTACTCATCAATAATCTCATTTCATGGCGAAGTGCCTCTAGCTCTTCACCTGAAATGAGGCTTGGAATAAACAAAAAACCTTTGCGCTCAAACTCATCAAGCTGCTCTGGGGATAGCGGCCCTGATAAGCTCCGACCTTTAACCACCGCATCGCGACGCGGCTGAGTTAGCGAAGCTGGGGCTGCCGCTAAGCGCGTTGGGTACTCATCTTTCCCCGCTGTACGTTGCGCCGACGGCATATCTAACATTTCATTATATTGCTTATAGACAGTAATCGTTTTGAGAGAGTTGTTGCTGACTGTCATCTAATCCACTCCTTGTATGATTAAATTTCAGATCGATAAAACATGTAGCGGCTTTCACTTTCACATAACACAGCCAACAGGATAGCTAAACACTTAGCCATTTCAACCTATATACCTTAATTCACAACGTGTGTTATGAAATTTCTTTAACCCCTCTAAAAAAATAATTAGCAATAACTTTTAAAAACTAACCCAGACAAACATGCCCATAAATAAAATCGCTATCAAAACCAGTATTTTCTGCCATTTCATCTGGCTTTAACAGCTTGATACTACTCCGATTTTTACGAATAATTTTTTTCTGTTCAAGCGCCGTCATACAGCGACTCACATGAACACTCGTCATACCTAAAAGCTCCCCAACAATTTCTTGTGTAACAGGAAAATCAAAAACATCGCCTTCTAAAAGCCCCTTAAATTTGAAACGTGCGTAAATTTCAAGTAAAAAGTGTGCAACTCGTTCTATTGACTGATGATGCGTACAACTTCTAAGGCGTTCTATCGTAACATTGTCATTCACCATGACATAAGACGTAATTGCCTTTCTAACCTCCTCATTTTCTTTACAAAGCGCATGAAGATAATCACCAGAAAATTTTATAAGTTCACAATTAGTAATAGGAAAGATAATCAAATCATGGCATTCAAAAAAACTTTCACGCATACCAATAATATCGCCAGGCATAAAAATATTACAAATACCCTGCCCACTTGTATTCGTTGAATGAGCTAGACTTGCCCACCCCTCTTTTATAACAAAAATATCGGAACGACCGTCACTTACAGCGAAAAACCGCTGACTTTTCTTTAGCTCCATAGGCTTCTGAGGCATTGTTGACAGCATATTGAGAGACCTTTCTCCCATTTCGCCATATAGACCCAGCACCTGCGATATATTAATACATGCCGCATTAATATTATCCAAGCTTCCAAGCTTACTCTTACGACTTATATCGTTCGCTAGGGGAACTCGATCCACAGTAAGCCCTTTCATCTCTACACTCCATTGTAGCTAGACAAAAATTGTGCACCTCGGTATAAAAGTACAAGTAAATAAATATTAAATACTTTTTCTGACAGAAAATATAGTCAATACTGAATAAACAAACAAGGTACTTTTATAACAGAAACGCGGAGCGTATTAAAAACAAAAATTGACATTTGTTAAAAAACAACCATAAAACACTAATAATAGATAACACTCTTACATTAGATCCCTATTATCAATTGAGAACATAGAAACGAAATTAATAATATTTTTTCCATCGTATTATCTTCACATAGCATACCGCCACTCATGGTCTCATTAAACCAGTAGATTAGGCAGAAAATATAATCAAGTAAGGACACATAAAACATGAGGCTTACTATTTATATAAAACATTAAAACAGGGACAGATTCAGGTTAACAACAAAACATCAGACATAAGCTAAGGTAGCAAAACATTATCAATCCGATTATTATTTTATGACGCAAACCTAGAGAAACGCTTTATGAAAAAATTCTCCCTTATCGCATCTACTCTTATTATCCTGTTAGCTAGCGGGTGCCAATCACACTCAGCGCCTCATCAAGCAGCCAAGCCTGACGAAACGCTAACCAATACGTACTGGAAACTGGTCACGCTTGAAGGGCAACCCATCATCACCGCTGAGAACTTTCGCGAGCCTCACCTTGTGCTCCATGAAGAAGATACACGGCTTGCTGGCTCAACTGGCTGCAATACCTTGATTGGCAGTTACCGTGTTGATGGTAAGCAAATAGCATTTGAACAAGTTGGTACCACGATGATGGCCTGCCCCGACACGCAAATGCGTAACGAGCAGGCAATGCTAAGCACACTTAATAACGTAGACACTTGGCAAGTAGACGGTGGTTCCTTGTCACTTAACAATGCCAATGGCAAACCAGTGGCAGTATTTGAGGCCGTGCATCTTTATTAGCCATCGGTTTGGAGGCAAACTCACTTAATGAAAGCGCCCTCTTGTCGCTGCTGCTCTCTATGCGCAAGTATGTCGACAAATGCACGCACTTTCGCAGGACGAAAACGTGCTAATGGGAAAACGACATGTATGCCGCCGGAGGGCAAACTCCACTGGGGTAAAATATGTATAAGGCGTCCGGCGGCTATGTCGCCTGCAATGACATAATCCGGCAATACCGAGATTCCTGCACCAGCGTACAACGCTTCGCGTACCGCGAGTGTCGCATCAAGAAAGATTGAGGCGCGCACGTGGATGGTTCTGCGTTCACCCTTACTGAGTGAAAACTCCCACTGCAATGGATGGGGCAGCGCTTTATTAGCAATGAACGGGAATTTCAATAACTCTTCCGGCTGAGAGAGCTGCGCCACCTCTTTTTCAAGGCTTGGCGATGCAACGAGCAGTTGCTGAAAAGAGCCTATTTTCCTTGCCTGCACGCTTGCCTCTGTTAGCCAACCAACACGGATAGCCAGTTCGATATCCTCAGCCATCAGATCGACTTTTTGATCCCGCAGCGTGGCATCGACCCGGCAATCGGGATATTGCTGGGTATATGCAGCAATCGCAGGCACCACAAAGGTGACACCGTAATCGAAAGGGGCGGTCAACCGTAATGTGCCTGTCGGCTCCTGGGCTATTTCGCCTAACTCATCAAAAGCATCTTCAGCTTCACGGAGAATCAAGGCACAGCGTTGGTAAAACACTTTTCCAGCGGAGGTAACTTGTACCGATCGCGTCGTACGCGTAAGGAGAGAGGTTCTAAATTCTTGTTCAAGACGTGCCACCTGCTGGCTAACCACCGCCTTGGTGATACCCAGACGCTCTGCGGCGGCCGTAAAAGACCCCGTTTCAACCACAGCAGAAAAATAAGCTAAGCGCCGCAAGTTATTAAATCCGCCTAGTTTACTTCCACTTCGACTGTATGCTTTTTCCATACGCATAATATGCTTCGTATGTATTTATCCGTCAATACAATCTCTTTAGCATGCGAGTCAATCATGTATAGAGAGACTCGACTATGAATAACACTTTGTATTACCTATTCGATCCTTTGTGTGGCTGGTGCTATGGCGCAACATCATCTGTTTCAGACGTGATCGCGGCAGACGATATAAAAGTGGTTCTGTTACCCAGCGGCCTTTTCACAGGCCGTGGCGGAAGGCAAATGGATCATGAATTCGCGGCCTATGCCTGGAGTAACGATCAGCGGATTGAGCGCCTAACGGGACAACTATTCACTCAACTATATCGCGATCACGTGTTAAGCGATCATCATCAGCGGTTTGATAGTAGTGCCGCTACGCTAGCGCTAACGGCAGTATCGCTTGCCGCACCCGCCGATGAGTTCGAGGCTTTAAAAGCAATCCAATACGCACGCTACGTACAGGGTCGAGACGTGACATCTCAAGTCACGCTGGTTGAGATTCTACAAGGACTTGAGCTGACACAAGCGGCAGAGTTAATGACAAGTGCCAGTGAAACACTTATGCATTCCAATCGTTCTCGAATTTCACAGGCTCAAACACTAATGCAGAAGCTTAACGTTCGAGGAGTGCCCACGTTCATCGCTCAGTCGAGTGAAAACCTAAAGGCTCTTTCCACGAATGAGTTGTATGCCAACCCCAGTGCGCTAGCCCAACAGATACGCGCGCTATAACGCACCAACTTAATCAATTGACCCTCTAAACAAAATTGCAGAAGGAAGAAAAAATGGCTACTCGGCGTATGTTTTTAAAGTCATTAACTGCCTTAGGATTATCCATGGCTATAAGCACTGGTAACCTAAGTGGCATAAAAAAGAGCCTCGCGTCTGATGATCAATTAAGTTGGCAGCACTTTCCTGCTGGAGAGCATGGCTTTTTCCGAGCGCCCGTACTGGTGACGGGAGCAACAGAGGCAGTATTAATTGACAGCGGCTTTACCTTATCTGACGGACGTGCCGTTGCCGAGGCAGTCCAACAGAGCGGTAAGCAGCTAACCACCGTCTACATTAGCCAAAGCGATCCTGATTACTATTTTGGCCTTGGTGCGATAAAAGCAGCCTTCCCTGATGCTCGCATTGTCGCAGCTTCAGCTACCGTTGATGCTATCGAAGCTAATGTAGAGAAAAAAATCTCTACATGGTCACCCCAACTTCAAGACAATGGCCCTCAGTCACTTGATGATATCGTTATGCCTGAGGTTTTCGACGGCCATTTATTGCAAGTCGATGGTGAAGATATCCAGATTGTTGACGTGGAGGGTTTACCTAATCGTCGCTATCTTTGGGCTCCTTCCTTAAATGCTATTTTTGGAGGTGTGCTGGTATTCTCAGACCTACATGTGTGGATAGCAGACACCCCTACTGCTGAACAGCGAGCGGCTTGGATACAAGCGCTTGATGAAATGGCAGCACGCTTTCCTAAGGTCGTTATACCCGGTCACATGCAACCTGACGCAGCTATTGATGCTTCCGCGATTCAATATACACGTGACTACCTATTAGCATTTGAAGAAGAGCTCGCCAAAGCGAATAACAGCGATGAACTCATTGAAGCAATGACCCGTCGCTACCCAAATGCAAAGCTAAGCGTTGCACTACAGATTGGCGCTAAAGTAGCTATGGGGGAAATGGACTGGGGATAGTCATTTTTCCCTGTAGTATAGAGGTGGCCGATGACTATCTTTCTGTAATGGCAGCTTGGTCACCCAACTTGCAAGGTTCAGTTGTGGAGGTGCCCACGCTGTAGACACTTTATAGACACATACGAAAAAGCCGCCCTTTCGGACGGCTTAATCTAATTCTCTAACGCTTTGATTTTAACCACTTTTAAGTGGTGCCGACACCAGGAGTCGAACCCGGGACCTACTGATTACAAGTCAGTTGCTCTACCAACTGAGCTATGTCGGCTCTTCGCGCTTTCTTGAGAATATGATTGCTTCACTGTTAAGCTTTGCAATCAACAAGAAATCTTGTTGGCAATGGCTGGGGTACCAGGATTCGAACCTGGGAATGCCGATACCAAAAACCGGTGCCTTACCACTTGGCGATACCCCAACGTTTGGTGGCCAGAGACGGAATCGAACCGCCGACACGGGGATTTTCAATCCCCTGCTCTACCAACTGAGCTATCTGGCCGCTGCCAACGGTGCGTATTAAACTAAAAACTCAGCTTTTCGTCAACACTTTCGTGAAACTTTCTTTCTAGTCACGTGCTTAGGGCACTTCTTTGCAGGGCTCAAAACGTGCAAAAGCCGCGCCATCCGTGGGCTGCACCGAGTTTCACTCCTTACAGCCTTGCTTCCTGAACGCTTAAGCCTGGGTAGGCGGCACGTAACCTTCAGCTTGATCCGTTGCTTCGTTATTTAGAAAACGCTGCATTTGATCCATCAAATAGGCGCGCGCCTCAGGCTCTAACATGTTGAGGTGCTTTTCATTAATCAAGCGCGTTTGCAACGACTGCCACTCTTCCCAGGCCTGCTTAGACACGGTGGCTTGAATCTCTTGTCCCTGCTTACCTGGTAATGGTGGAAATGGCAGGGCGGGCAGCTCTTGTTGGTACTTGCGGCAGAAAACGGTGGTGCTCATGGTGTGCTCCTTTATGAATAACGGTGCGAATATAAAAGTAATAACGCGAGTGAGGTTAGCGCGACGGCCCTGGCGTTGGATCTAAGGAAAAAGGCGCCAGCTGGCTCAGCAGCGATTTAACCGGCGCAGCCAAGCCAAGCGTGGGCGGTTCGTCAACGTCATACCACACGCCATCTTCTCTTACGCCGTTCAGCCTATCGCAACTGACGGGCTGAGGCGTAATCAATAGCCGAAAATGACTAAATGTATGAGTAAAGCTGGGCAGTGGCGCATGGCGTTCGGGGGACGTCACATGATCAGCCAGCCAATCGTCCAGTTCACTATGCTGCTCAAATTGAGGCAGGCTCCATAGGCCTCCCCACAAGCCGCTGGGTGGCCGTTGCTCTAACCACACCCGCCCTTGCCTGTCTCGTAGCATCAGCATAATGGTTTCACGCGTCGGCAAGGCTTTTTTAGGCTTGGATTCGGGAAAGCGTTGCGGCTCACCTTGGGCATAGGCACGGCATACGTCGTTAAACGGACAGATCAGGCAATCAGGTTTGCTGCGTTTACATAGCGTGGCGCCGAAATCCATGATGGCTTGGGTATAGTCGGCAAGACGGGTATTGGGCGTGAAATACTCAGCCAGTGTCCATAGTGAACGCTCTACTGCTGGCTTGCCTGGCCAGCCAGCAATGGCATGCAAGCGAGTCAGCGATCGTTTTACATTGCCATCTAAAATCGCGGCCTGCTGACCAGAACGTTGTTTATCAGAGCTATGTTTATCAGAACTTTGCGCGATGATCGCGCCAGCAGTGGAGCGGCCGATACCTGGCAGCGCCATTAACGCTTCGACACTGTCCGTTGGCAGCTCTCCCCCATGGGACGCTAACGCCACTTGAGCCGCTTCATGCAAATTACGGGCACGGGCGTAGTAACCCAGCCCGGTCCAGAGATGCAGCACGTCGTCCTGAGGTGCGTTGGCCAGTGCTTCTAACGTGGGAAAGCGCATCATAAAGCGTTTAAAATAGGGAATGACCGTAGCGACCTGGGTTTGTTGGAGCATAATTTCAGATACCCATACCCGGTAGGCACTTCGGGGCGACTGCCAAGGCAGGTCATGCCGTCCATACTGATCGAACCAGGTAAGCAAGCGACGTTGAAACTCTTCCGCCGCGAGGCACGGTGTAAACATGTCGGCCATAGGATTTCCTTAAACAGTAAAACGGCACCCTGCAATTAGCCGTCAGTTGGCCTTGCTATTATGTGGCTAACTAACACGCAAAAAAGCGCCGGCGGTAAGGCCGGCGCGCACTTATTGTATCGATTCAAAACGTGCATGAATGCTCAGTTAAATAGACGACGAATCCCCTCACGAAGTTCCTGACCAGCACCTTCTCCTAGGCGTTCGTCAATTTGATCAAGCGAATCGCCCAGCCGCTCCTCAAGCTCTTCTTCAAGACGGCTGCCTGCTTCATTACGTAGTAGGTCTATCACCGCTGCTTGGAAAGCCGAACGATCAAATCGGCACCACTGGGTTTTATCGTCGCCCACATGGCCTTCACAGCGAACAGGAAGAGGCAACTGCTCTAAGCGCGGGTTCACGTTACAGGCGGCATCCGCCGTGTCGACCAACCTAGCATTTGCCTCAGTCGTAAAATTCAGCGTATTGAGATTGAATTCGCCTTCACCTTGTACGTCAATGCCAGGAAGGGTGATAAGCAAATCGTCACTGTTTACTACGCCATTACGCACTTGGAAGGTCGCGTCAAACCGTTCAAAGCGCGTATCAGGTTCCCATTCGCGCAGGGTGCCTTCGCCCTCTAGCTGCGCCACTATCTCACACATTTGCTGAGAGATATTCGTTTGCAGAATAGCGCCGTCGTTCAGTTGTGCACTTAGCTCGCCGTTAAGATTATTGGTGAGCACATCACGGCGATTGCCTTGGGTAGTCAGTGCGCCTTCCAAGTTGAAGCGGCCTCGTAACGGTGACGCCTCTTCGCTAAAGGTTTCAATGAGCGGTGCGACCTGAACATCACTGACACGTGGAGAAATCTGCCATTCCAGTACGTTTGCTGTCGCATCTAGACGGCCAGTCGAATTAAGCTCGCCCTCATAAAAACGCGACTCAAAGGCTGTCAGTTGGTGCACTCCATTCTCGCCGCGCAAGCTTAGCGAAGTGCCATCGAACGTTAATCCAGCCAGCACAAGCTGGTCGACGCTTAAGTCCCCCTCTAGCGATAGCGTGCTCAGCCATTCCTGAGGTAATAGTGCCCCATCGGTTTGGGCGAAGGCTTTGCGCAGCATGCCTCGGCTAGCTTGTTGAGCGGTTTCCGGACCAGGCAGATAATGATCAATATTCAGCTGGTCGCCTTCCAGATTAAAGGCGAGCCGAGTACCGTCCAGCGCGGCGGAAATATTACCTGTAAAGGTACTGTCGTCCACTACTAAGGAAAGACGCGGCAGTGCAATACTCGTCATATCTCCTTCAATTGGGCTAGTCATCGCCACATCTCTCAGGGCACTTTCATTGGCCGTATTGAGAGTAATGCCTGCGCGAGATAACCAAGGCCGCAATGTAAAAGGCGCTGCGGTGAGTTGGCCGCTGTACTGAGGAGAGTCTAAAAACTTTTCGACATTGAGATGGCCACTGACTCTCAGTCCATCCGGCCCGGTTAACTGAGCATCTTTAAACTGAGCAGTTTGCGCCGCCCAGTCACTTTCCAAACCAAATGCCAACGAAAGCGCGAGGCTACCCTGCCAATTGTCTGGATGACGTAAGCCCGCGTCAACGACACCCTCGCGAATCGTAAGTTGCTGCTCACCCATTCGGGCAACTATTTCAGCTGCTTTCAAACTAAGCTGCTGCGGATCACTTTCTCCAGAGCGTCGCGTACGAGTCGTCAACTGGATATTTTCAAAAACCAGCTGCTCATCTTTCAAACCTAAACGAAGACGAGTTTCGAGATTCACTTCGCTGCTCAGGTCGGGCGTACGCTCCAACACCTCTGCATCTAAGCGATTATGCTTAGTTAATGTGAACATGGTTTTTAAAGGGAAGGAACGTAACGGATTGACGTTGGCGCCTGAAATATTGAGCGACTGCACACGCCAAAGTGCTTGGCTTTGCTCATCACGAAAACGAATATCAGCATTTTTCACTTCTACACTGGCAATATTCAGCACCACCGACAAATTACCAGCATCTGCGTTGGGGCCAGCGCTTGCAGGCGCCAGTACCGTTTCCGCTGTTTCGTTACCCTGCTCAGCGAGGCGCTCTAGTAACGGCTGCCAATTACCTTCGCCCTGCTCATCCTTTTCAAGGTTTAAGCGCATGCCATCTAGGGTTAAGCCGTCAACCGCTATTTCGCCGCGTAATAAAGGGGCAAAGGCTACGCTAACTTCAGCTCGCTCAATGGCGGCAAACGCACTCTCGTCCTGAGCTTGCTCTGGCAGCCACGCTTTTGCCTGCTCAACACTGACCCCTATACGCGGATAAAATGACCATGTGATTGGGCCTTCCAACGCTAGATTCAGGCCAGTTTGTTCTTCTACCACCGCAGTTAGCCGAGGCTTGAAATCTTCTGGGTCAAGAAAAGTGGTGACATACACCACTGCGGCAACGGCAACAATCGCTAAAATACCTACCGCAGCCAGCAAAATACGTAGTAGATGATTCATAGCCCTTTTCCTTGTGGGTCTAGCTCAACAAAATCACTGGTGATGGAATCATCCGACTGTGCGGATGATCCAGGGGCTACGGGGCGATAACCAAGCTTTGAGAGCAGTACTCGATCTGCTAACGGCAGCGACGACGTTTCGATGCGCAGCACACGTCCTTCTTGTTTTGCCTGCTCTCCTAACAGTGCCATTAGTCGCGCGCCTACGCCACGCCGTCGGGTGGGTTTACGCACGCACAGCTCGGAGAGCCACCACGCGCGGTCAGCTGCCTCTTTTATTGCCACCGCACCGAGCAGTCGATCGTTAAAATGTGCGCAGGCAAAAAAGTGCTGCCCTTTTAAATGCTGTTCGATAAAAGGGGCGACCGTTGGTGTAGGCATTCGCTCTTGGGGCGCATCTTCATAAATGCGTATTAGGTCAATACGCACCTGCTCCTCTGCTTCCCAACGGGCCTGGTCGACGTAATGCAATGTCACCGGCATGGTGAAATCCTCTTTGCCAAAGCAGCAAGGCTGCTATTCTACCGCCAGCAAAGGCGGCTACCTTTCGCGCATTGTAGCGGATGGGGGCACCGATTCACTATAATGGTCGCTTTTGGCACAGGTTATGCTTTGATCTAGCGGTGTTAACATTACCCGACGATCCACCAATACCCCCTCAGAGTGCGCATCAGCGCAGGAGATGCAACATGTCAGCGCGTATTGCCACGGTAAGCCGTGACACCAACGAAACGCAGATTACGGTCAGCGTCAACCTTGATGGCGAAGGCCATCTCCGCAGCGACACCGGCGTTCCGTTTCTTGACCATATGCTTGATCAAGTGGCTCGTCATGGGATGGTGGATCTCGACATTGACGCAAAAGGCGATCTGCACATCGATGATCACCATACAGTTGAAGATCTAGGCATTACCCTAGGCCAAGCATTTCACCAAGCGATCGGCGATAAACGCGGCATCTATCGCTACGGGCATTCTTACGTTCCTCTTGATGAAGCGTTGTCCCGTGTGGTTATCGACTTCTCCGGCCGTCCAGGTCTCTATATGAATGTCGACTTCACCCGCGATACCATTGGCAGTATGGATACCCAGCTGTTTTGGGAATTTTTCCAAGGCTTCGTCAACCATGCGCGCGTCACCCTGCATATTGACAATGTAAAAGGCTTTAATGCTCACCATCAGGCTGAGACTATATTTAAAGCGTTTGGCCGCGCGCTGCGCATGGCGGTGGCAGAAGACCCGCGTATGGCGGGACAAATGCCGTCTACCAAAGGAAGCCTATAATGCCGGGTATTGCAGCGAGTGGTAGCTCGCCAACGATAACAAGGAGCGCTTTATGACCATCGCGGTAATCGATTATGGAATGGGCAACCTGCACTCTGTGGCAAAAGCGCTTGAGCACGTCACCCACGAAAATGTGATTATTACTCGCGACCCTCGGCGTATTTTAGGTGCAACGCGCCTAGTACTCCCGGGCCAAGGGGCTATTCGGGACTGTGTAGGCGAGCTGGAACGTACCGAGCTACGCGGTCTAGTCGATGACATCCTTACCCGTCAAGCTAAACCACTATTGGGTATTTGCGTGGGCCAGCAAATGCTGATGGAGCGTAGCGAAGAGAACGGCGGCGTAGATTGCCTGGGCTTTTTCCATGGCAGCGTTGATCGTTTTCCGGCCAATATGCGCGATGATTACGAACAGCGCTTAAAAGTTCCGCACATGGGCTGGAACCTTGTGGCGCAACATCACGATCACCCGCTATGGTCAGGCATTGACGATAACGAACACTTCTATTTTGTGCACAGCTACTACGTTAATGCGACCGACGATGCCCAAGTGTTTGGTACTACCCAGTACGGCAAGGTTTGCGCCCATGTGGCGATTGGCCGTGATGCCACCTTCGCTGTTCAGTTCCATCCTGAAAAAAGCTCCCGCGCGGGCCTTCGCCTGCTAGAAAACTTTGTCACCTGGACGCCCTGAGAGGTTTCACAATGTTGGTAATTCCCGCGATTGATCTCAAAGACGGCCAGTGTGTGCGCTTGAAGCAAGGCCGCATGGAAGATTCAACGTCCTACGGCGATGACCCTGTTGCCATGGCCGCTCGCTGGGTAGAAGCGGGTGCTCGCCGCCTGCACTTGGTTGATCTAAACGGCGCTTTTGAAGGCAAGCCGATGAACGGCGAGGCAGTCACCGCAATTGCGCGCGCCTACCCTAAACTGCCCATCCAAATTGGCGGTGGTATCCGCTCAGCGGAAACCATTGAGCATTATTTAAATGCCGGGGTTTCTTACGTCATTATTGGCACTAAAGCGGTTAAAGAGCCGAACTTCGTGGGCGAAATGTGCCGTGCGTTCCCAGGCCACATTATTGTTGGCCTGGATGCTAAAGATGGCTATGTGGCCACCGATGGCTGGGCGGAAGTATCCACTTTAAAGGCGACCGAGCTCGCCAAGCGCTTTGCCAATGACGGCGTTTCCAGCATTGTCTATACCGACATTGCCCGCGACGGCATGATGCAAGGCGTCAATGTAGAAGCCACGGCTGCGCTAGCCCGTGAAGGTGGCTTACCAGTGATTGCTTCCGGCGGCGTCACCAATTTAGACGACATTCGTGCGCTGTGTGATGTCGCTGACAGCGGCATTTTAGGCGCGATTACCGGCCGCGCGATCTATGAAGGCAGCCTCGATGTGGCAGAAGCTCAGCGCTTGAGCGACCAGCTTAGCGGAGGCGACAAATGAGTTTAGCGAAACGTATTATCCCCTGCTTAGATGTCGATGCCGGACGCGTGGTGAAAGGCGTTAACTTTGTAGGCATCCGTGATGCAGGCGATCCGGTCGAAATTGCCCAGCGCTATAACCAGCAGGGTGCCGATGAAATCACCTTCCTCGACATTACCGCCAGCCATGAAAACCGTGACACAACGGTCGACATGGTAGAGCGCATTGCCGGTGAAGTGTTTATTCCCCTCACCGTGGGGGGAGGCATCCGCAGCTGCGATGATATTCGCACGATGCTGAATGCAGGGGCTGATAAAGTCTCCATCAATACCGCCGCGGTGACCAACCCTGAGTTTGTTCGCGAAGCCGCCGAGCGCTTTGGCAGCCAATGTATTGTGGTGGCGATTGACGCTAAGAAGGTGTCTAAAGAAGGCGAGCCTCCTCGCTGGGAAATATTCACTCATGGTGGGCGTCGACCAACGGGACTGGATGCCATCGAGTGGGCCAAAAAGATGGTAGAGTTTGGTGCTGGCGAGTTATTGCTCACCAGTATGGATCGCGACGGCACTAAAGTGGGCTTTGATCTGGGGGTTACCCATGCTATTTCTGAAGCCGTCAGCGTGCCGGTAATTGCCTCTGGCGGTGTAGGAAACTTGGATCACTTAGTAGACGGCGTACTCAAAGGTGGTGCCGATGCAGTATTGGCAGCAAGCATCTTCCATTTCGGTGAATATACGATACCAGAAGCAAAACGTTACATGGCGGAACGTGGCATCGAAATGCGCCTTTAGCGAAACCACTTAGTAGTGAAATCACTTAGCAAAAAGCCCTTCTCTCAGGAACAGTGACATGCCTCGTTATTATCAATGGGCAGGAGGGATAGCAGGGATTTGGCTGAGCACTACCGTCTCAGCCTTTTCTTTGCCAGATTGGCCTCCCACCTTAGAACTCGATCACACACTGGTGCAAACCAGTTTGCTAACGCGCCACTTCGATCCTGACCCTGACCATACCAATCAGCAAAAACTGGTAAGCATTGAACTACATAATCCAGACCGCTGGTTAACAGGGGCGGCATGGTTTAAAAACTCGTTTGATCAACCAACCTGGTATTTTTATGCAGGGCGTGAATTCCCGCTTTGGCAATTTGCCGAAGAGATCAACGTACGCGCCAAGCTAACTGGCGGGCTACTACACGGCTATAAAGGTGAATATCGCGACAAGATTCCCTTTAACCATTTAGGCACGGCGCCTGCACTGCTACCCAGCATTGGCGTGCAATGGGGGCGCGTAGAATCAGATCTCATCATCTTCGGCACCGCCGGCATGATGGTGACGGCGGGCCTGCGGTTTTAACCAGCTTCGACAGCTACTCCTTGCCCTCGTCTAAGGTTAAACCAAGATTACTAATGCCGTTATTACGCCCTAGCTGACGAATTTCTTTTAGGTAGGCTTTAGTAATTGGCTCACTCACGGCGTCCAAAACAGCGTCCTGGAAATCATTTTCGTCGGCCATCAAGGGATGGTCGCGAATGATCAGCGCAAGCGCCTGGGCATCTTCTTCACCTTCCGTTAGCTCGATAAAAGCGCGAACGCCCGCTCGCGAGGTGCGGCTGACATCTAACACTGCTTCAGGCGACTCCCCCAGCAGCGTATCCAGCAGCGCGGATACCGACACAACAGCATCTAACGCTCGGCGCGCTCCAAAGCTCTCATCATCTTCCGGAGGTTCGCACTCAGCCAGCTTTTCCGCTTGCCGAGCAAAGTCAATGCTAGCATTAGAAACGCTCAGACGTTCCCACACCAGGCTCAGCACAGTACGCAGTGTATGCTCGTCACCTAACCCCGTGGTTTGTTGATAAAGCGCGTAGTTAGGTAGCAGACGTTCACACAGGGCTGCCATAAACGCTTGCTGAGCGGGCAACGGCAACTGTTGAAGCCGCTGGTAAAATCCTAGGGGTTTAGCCACCATGCTGATTTCCTGGGTCACAATATTGGTGAAATGAACGCGATACGTTATCGTCGCACAAACGCGGCAGGAGATCCCTATCGCGTTATTAACATCGGCCGGCGAGGAGATTACCATGCATATTCATCTGCTACAGCACGGCCCTGACCATGGTCCCGCTCGTCTAACTGACTGGCTTGAGAGTATGGGCCATAGTTACACCGTTTTTCATCTTTATGCGGGCGAGCTAACTCCACGACCAGGTGAGTGCGACGCGCTAATTATACTGGATGGCCCTGAACGTCTAGTAAATGATCCACCCGATTGGTTTAAAGCCGAACGCAAGCTGATTAACCGCTATCTGGATGGGCAGAAACCATTATTGGGTATTGGCTTGGGCGCACTGTGGATAGCGGAGGCGCTGGATGCAGTTATTGCACCAGGCACCTACCCTGAAATTGGCTGGCACCAAATAACACTTGCCCCGGAAAGCACCTTTGACCTACCCGAACAATTTGAGGCATTTATGATGCACCGCCTCGTGTTTAGCTTACCGGAAAGCGCACTACCGCTAGGCGGCAGTGCAGCAGCACCACTGCAAGGTTTTTCGTGGGACGCCGGGCGTGTCGTCGGTTTACTGTGTCATTTCGAATCGACGGCTTCCAGCGTATCACCACTGCTCAATGCCGATGAATGGCCACAGCCCAAAACTGCCGCAGCAGGGCGCTTTATACAAACCAGTGAACAGATCCTAGAAAATGCTGGACGCTTTCATCAGTTAGCCCCGCTGCTAGACCGCGTGATGACCCAATGGCTGAAAGCGGCATAATCTATAGATGAATACAACGCCGCTAAGCGCTCCACTGCCTAGCGGCTTCTAAGCAGCTTTCCCAATCGCCAACATGCAGTTCCACAGGGCGGTTATCTCGGTGCTTTTCAAGATGATAGCGATAAAGTGGGTCGTAATATTCGGTCAACAGTGGCGCAAGCCATGCTTCGTGGGCTTGAATATTCCCTAGTGCATGGGCATCAAAAGCCATACCTTGTAATCGCTGTAGACGCTGCAATCGGGCATTGCCTAAGCGTTTCGCCAAACGCTCCAGGGCATTGGCTAATTGGAGTCGCATACGTTGCCAGCCCTCTTGTGGGCCGTAACGGGCAGTGTAGCGCTGTTCAAGTGCTTCGATATAGTCGCGGCGCAACTGCTCTAAACGCCAATCCAAGGGCATCTCAATGCGTATTCGCGGCGCACGTTGCAGGGCATGCCAAAAGGTAAGCGGAATATTGGCATTACCGATTTGCCGCGACTCATCTTCTACCACTAAGCTTCCCGTCAGCCCAATTAAGCGCTTGGCTAAGGCATGCTCAAAATCAATTTGTGTTGTCGGCTCTTCTGGCTGCCTCCCAAAAGCCGATCCTTTATGGTTGGCAAAAGCCTCCAGATCAATGCCATTACTCAATTGATTGATTAGCGTCGTTTTCGCGCAACCTGTCAGCCCCGCCACGACCAGCATCGGCTGGCTGGAAGCCTCATCAATGCGCTGACATAGCCGTTGCCGCATCGCTTTCCAGCCACCGTCAATGCGCGGCCTGTTGATGCCTGCATCAGCAAGCCATTGCTGTGCAATTTGCGAACGCAGCCCTCCGCGAAAACAGTAGATAATAGCGTCTGGTTGACGCGCTACGTATCCCAGCCACGCGTCAACGCGTGCTCGTTTAGTGTCACCGCTGACTAAACGTTCACCTAACCCGATTGCTACCTGCTGTCCGTGCTGTTTATAAGCAATACCAACTTGATGGCGCTCATCATCAACCATTAACGGTAAGTTAACCGCGCCAGGCAAACTGCCTTGAACAAATTCAACCGGGGCGCGCACATCTATCAGCGGTGTTGTTTGCGCAATTAAGTTCAATGATGCTGGAACAGTGGCTAGCATCATCCAATGACCTCAATCAAAACGTCGCCTTGAGCTGCCTTCATGGTGCCAAAAGGTACCAAGGTAAGACTGTGCTCACGACCAATACGCTCTACATCATCTTCCCAGGCAGGGTCGACACTGATCAGCAAACCACCTGACGTCTGAGGATCACACAGCCATTGCCAGTGAGCATCGTCCATCACAGGCAACGCTTTACCAAGGGCTTCGCGGTTGCGCAGCGAACCTCCGGGGACAGCGCCCTGCCGACGGTAGGCTTCGGCTTCTGCTAAACGGGGTAAGCGGCGAAAATCGATCTGCGCCATCACACCGCTTGCGCTGCACATTTCAGCTAGGTGTCCAGCAAGGCCAAACCCGGTGACATCTGTCATAGCGTTAACGCCTTTCACCTTAGCTAACTCAACACCGATATGATTGGGCTTGAGCATCGTTTCACGGGCAAGGCCATGGTGCCCAGCCTCTAACAAACCCCGTTTTTCGGCTGTGGTTAGTAGCCCTACGCCAAGTGGCTTGGTTAGGAATAACAGGTCATTAGGCTTTGCTTGGCTGTTGAGCTTTAAATGTGCTAAATCGACTAACCCGTTGACCGCCAAACCAAACATCGGCTCAGGAGCGTCGATCGAGTGACCGCCCGCTAACGCTACCCCTAGCTCACGACAAACAGCCTGGGCACCGGCAACAACATCACCCGCGATTTCTGCGCTGAGTTTATCCAGCGGCCAACCTAAAATTCCCAATGCCATGACCGGCGTGCCACCCATGGCATACACATCGCTAATCGCGTTAGTGGCAGCAATACGACCAAAATCAAAGGGGTCATCGACAATCGGCATAAAGAAGTCGGTGGTCGCAATCATGCCGCGGCCATCACCCAAATCATACACCGCTGCGTCTTCGCGTCCCTTGTTACCGACAATGAGTCGTTTATGGCCCGCGGCAGGCCCAGCTTTAGCAAGAATCCCATCCAGTACATCTGGTGCAATTTTGCAGCCGCAACCCGCTCCGTGACTATATTGGGTTAACCGAATTGCACTCATGGCGCCTCTCCTTAGTCTTAATGCTTTTCCTTAGCATAGCTTACGCTACAACGCTTCCAGGGCATCGCTCAATTTATCAACAGGAATAACCTCCATTCCCTTCGGAGCCTGCTTAGGTGCGTTGCCGCGCGGAACAATTGCCCTTAGAAAACCGTGCTTAGCCGCTTCAGCAATGCGTTCTTGCCCACTGGGCACTGGCCGAATTTCTCCTGAAAGCCCCACTTCGCCAAACACCACTAGCTCTTTTGGCAGTGCACGATTTTGCAGACTGGACACCACGGCTAACAGCACCGCTAAGTCAGCACTGGTTTCGAGCACTTTCACTCCACCCACCACGTTAAGGAAAACATCTTGATCACCGGTAAACAGACCACCGTGGCGATTTAATACGGCTAGCAGCATGGCAAGTCGGTTTTGATCGACGCCAACGGCAACACGGCGAGGATTCCCCAGGGCAGACTCATCTACCAATGCCTGCACTTCCACGAGAATGGGCCGAGTGCCTTCCCACACCACCATGACCAAACTACCGGGTGCCTGCTCTTCTTGGCGTGAGAGGAAAATCGCGCTGGGGTTTTTAACCTCTTTCAGACCTTGCTCGAGCATTGCAAACACACCCAGCTCATTCACCGCGCCGAAGCGGTTTTTCTGGCCGCGGAGCGTTCTAAATCGAGAATCAGCTCCGCCCTCTAATAGCAACGAAGCATCAATCATATGCTCCAGCACTTTAGGACCAGCCAGCGTGCCATCTTTGGTCACATGTCCAACCAGCAAAAGAACCGTGTTCGTTTGCTTAGCGAAGCGTGTCAGCGCTGCCGCAGACTCCCGTACCTGGGCAACGCCCCCCGGCGCAGAGCTGATATCTTCCAGATGCATAGTCTGGATAGAGTCAATCACCAGAATCTCTGGCTTCTCCCGTTCAGACACCGCCAAGATGGTTTCTACACTGGTCTCGGCCAACATTTTCAAGCCATTAGTAGGCAGCTGTAAGCGGTGGGCGCGCATGGCGACTTGGGAAAGCGACTCCTCCCCAGTGACATATAGAATACGCCGCTGCTGGGCGAGCTTGCAGGCAGTTTGTAGAAGCAGTGTAGATTTACCAGCGCCTGGATTCCCCCCCAGTAACACAGCGGAACCCGGCACTAAGCCGCCACCCAGCACACGGTCAAACTCGGCAAAGGTCGAGGTAAGACGAGGAACCTCACTGAGATCCACATTACCAAGATCCACCACGTCTCGCGACAGGTCTCCAGCATAGCCCGCTCGTCCCGTCGCAGTACCACCTCCAGGTCGCGCACTGGCCAAACGAATCTCACTTAGCGTGTTCCACTCCTGGCAGCTGGAGCACTGGCCTTGCCACTTCCGATACTCTGCACCGCACTCGGTACATACAAAGGCACTCTTCGCTTTCGCCACCGCCCTATTGCTCCTGTTGATATCTTGATGTCGCCACTGAGATTTATGCATCAGATAGCTAGAAATGCAAAAGGCGGCCAATGGCCGCCTTTGAGCGTCGCTTCACACTTTATTGACGCTGTAACTGCAGCATCTCGCCATTCTCGAAACGACGACGCTCTGGGTCGATCAGCTCCAACGTGCGCTCACTGATACGCTGGAAGTAGTAAATCTGACCATCGCCATTCGGCGTTAATTCATAGACAGTAGCATCTGGATCAGACGGCGTGCCCGTCAGCACTTCCCAGTTCCCTGCATAGTTTTCGTCTGGTGGTGTTTGTGGATGATTACGATAAGTGGCGTTTAACGTGAACGTCCGCTCTTCAGGAGCACTCATTTCTTCGCCTATCATCGTCACATCCAAGTCGATACCATCGCAGTTGCGGCAAGGCAGCGTACCTTGGTAATTGACTTGAGAAGCAGTCATTCCTGCATCTTCCCCCTGGCCCGTCGGGCCAGCTGCACAGCCCGCCAGCAGTGCCAACATAGCCGAGCCGGCTAGCAAACTCCTAAATTGCATTGAGTGTCTCCTTATCGTGTTGGACATACATTTCTTTCGCGCGCTTATGACAGCATAACCGCTACAAGGTGCGACGCCCACCCCCTTGCTTACTTGAATGCTTGCGCTCGGGCAGCCATCGGGTGACCATGGGGTATTAACATTAGGATAATCAGGTTACCCCCATGAGCCAATACTGGAGTCCAGCTGTTCGGGAGCTTACCCCCTATGTGCCAGGTGAGCAGCCCCGCGAACAGGTTATTAAACTCAACACCAATGAAAACCCTTACCCACCTGCGCCAGGGGTGAGCAAGGCGCTGCGCAATTATGCCACCGATCATTTGCGCTTGTATCCTGACCCTACCTCTTACGCATTGCGTACTGCGCTGGCTGAAAGCTATGGGGTTAGCGTGGCAGAAACCTTCGTCGGCAATGGGTCAGATGAAGTACTCGCGTTTGCGTTTCAGGCCTTCTTCTGTCATGACGCACCGCTGGATGTCCCCTCAATCACCTATAGCTTCTATCCTGTTTACGCCAATCTTTATGGCGTCACGCTTCGCAAACACCCACTAAATGCCCAGTGGGAAGTTGATATTGATGCCCTGGCGAGTGCATCAGAGCGCAGCGGCGTTATTTTTGCCAACCCAAACGCGCCGACTGGGCATGCGCACTCCCTCGAAACCATTGAAGCTCTGCTTAAGCGCGTGACAAACCGGGTTGTATTAATTGATGAGGCTTATGTTGATTTCGGCGCTGAAAGCGCTGTCGCCTTAGTTAAGCGCTACCCTAACCTGCTAGTCACGGGAACGTTCTCTAAGTCACGTAGCTTGGCTGGTTTACGCTTGGGCTATGCCATTGGCTCCCCTGAGCTGATTGATGGCCTCCAGCGGGTCAAGGACTCGTTTAATTCCTATCCAGTGGATAGCCTAGCGAGCCTCATCGGCATTGAAGCTCTGAAAGATGAAGAACACTTTAACGCTTGCCGAAATAATGTGATCTCGACCCGTGAGCGCACACGTCAGCGACTTGAGCAGCTAGGTTTTGAAGTACTGCCTTCAAAGGCCAACTTCGTGCTTACCCAGCATCACGATTTTGAAGGCGCTCAGCTGTTTGCAGGCCTCCGCGAGCGAGGAGTTTTGGTACGTCACTTTAATACTGACGCGCTCAACAACTTCTTACGCATCACAATCGGTACAGATGATGAAATGGATAGTTTAATAGAGGCACTGGAAGCAATCTGCCGCTAATTCTCACATTTTCAAAGCATAAAAAAATCCCCCAAGGCATCAGCCCTGGGGGATTTTTTCGAATAGTCTATAACCAATAGCGCAAACAAAAAACCCAGCCGGTTGGCTGGGTTCTTTGTTAAATAAGTGCCTGACGATGATCCGGGCGGCGTTCCGCTACTCTCCAGGGGAGACCCCTAAAAAGCAAAACCCCGACCAAA